>CAIULN010000046.1 GCA_903900025.1 uncultured Methanomicrobiales archaeon
TGGAAAAACCCCTGTTTCAAGGGTTGCGGATCTCCGTTGGAGAGATACGGATCATAGACTACTACGTCTTTGGGGATGCCCGCGCGGCGGGGGTGAAGCAAAGCGAAACCCCCTGGAGCGTCAAAACGATACTTATGAATTCCTTAGAATGCCAAAATACAGAAAAAATCGAGAGGGCAGGAGTTATTTCCCGAAGCACTCACAGCGAATCGACGCTGATGCCCGAGAAGTCCTGTGCCAGTTCCCTGATGTCTTTAATCCCGAACGCGGTCTGTATGGCGTTCATCTCCAGCTGGACCGCCACATCGCAGACATAGTCGAGGATATCGACCGAGAGCTCCTTTTTGATCTTGCTCTTTTTGATCTGGTCGAGCAGGTGCAGCATCTTCTCCGGGCTTTCCATCCGGAGCTTGGCAAGGCTCATGACACACATATAGATCCGGGTTAAGTTCCTGTCTGTCCCGGTGATAGTGTCAAAGAAGTTTTTGATCACCTGCGCCTGGTATATCTCTGCAGCCGTAATTCCACCTCCTGCCTTCCTGAGGATATTCTCTCTGTTATTAACCATCTGCTTAAAAGGCTTCCGGCAAAACCTGGTGTTCGGCGGGAGAAAAACCGTTAAAACAGGCATTTTGATTAAAACGCGGCAGTTTTGTCAGACAATCGTATGACAATTGTCGTACTGCGCTGGAAGCCCCGCGCAAGAGCGGCCACGCAAGCGATGATCTGCCGATGCGGGGCATGGCAGCGGAAATCCGGATGCCAGCACTAAGATTACGTTTACGATCTATTTTGCCGTGCTCACGATCTTGATGATATCCCCGTCTTTGAGCGCGTGGCTCTCCTTGATCCGCATCTTTGTCCGGGCATCGATCGCGTACAGGAACGCCTTGCCAATGTCGGTGTGGACCTGGTACGCGAGATCATGGGGAGTCGATCCCTTCTTCATCAGGAACGCATCGGGAAGCACGTCGCCCTGCTTGTTGCAGTAATGGTTCTCATCTTCCACCGGGTAGACCACGATCCTGTCCAGCAGCTCAAAAGCCGCCCGGTTGATTGCCTGCTGGACACCCGTCCCGTTATTCTGCTTCATGACTGATGCGATCTTTGCAAGGCCGGCTTTCTGCGCAGCCGAAAGCGCCCCCTCGTTTCCGATCGTAAACTGGGGGTCACCGGGGAGGTAATGTATGAGGTTTGCAGCAGCTGCGTTCCGGAGTGCCAGTTCGGATGCCGCGCTTGCAAAAGCAACCTTCTTTTCTGCAAGTTTCGCGCGCAGCGCTTCCGGCGCTTCATCAAATTTGTTCCCGACAACAAGCATCGGCTTTGAGAGCTTCACAATCTCGGCACAGAAAGGGACAAGGTCTTCCATCTTCGCATACACCAGATCCATTTTTAACGCGATCTCGATATCACGCACATCCTCGGCAGTGATGCCGAGCCCGGTGAAAGTCTCCGCAACACCCTGCTGGATGGAAAAGCCTTTCCCCTGCGCCTGCCGGTTCAGCTTTGACCAGTGCTTCTCGAGAATCCCATACACCCACATGGTCATCTCAAAACCGAGGAATCGGATGTCATCAGCCGGGTCATGGTTTCCCGCGCCGACCGGATTACCCTCGCTGTCGGTGCCCCCGCTGGCATCCACGATATGCAGGATTGCATCTGCCTGCCGCAGATGGTCGAGGAACTGGTTGCCCAGACCCTTGCCCTTGTGCGCATCGGGGACTAGTCCTGCGACGTCGATCAGGTTCACTGCCACAAACCGGTTCCCGTCCACGCATTTTTTGCAGGTGAGCCTGAGCTCCCTGCAGGGGCATTTTGTACGCACATACGCAACCCCGAAGTTCGGGTTGATGGTGGTGAACGGGTAGTTGGCGATCTCTGCATGTGCCATGGTTGCTGCCTTGAAAAAGGTGGATTTTCCGCAGTTGGGTTTTCCTGCAAGAGCCAGTGTGATCATGATATCCCCCTCCATTAATGTTCATCACGTGATGAATAGTGAGCCGGACGGAACCTGACAAAGCTTTTCTTGCCGGTTTATTAAAATGTAAGTATGGCATTTGTTCAAAAATCCATATATTATTTTGATTCCCCCGGCAAATCGAATACCACCGACGCAATCCATTTTGCCATTGATCGGGCGCAGGAACTGGGCATCAAAAAAATTGTTGTGGCAAGTTCATCCGGGGACACCGCAAAAAAATGTTTTGACGTACTGAAAGAGACCGGTCTTCACCTGATTGTCGTCACCCATGTCGTCGGCTTTTCCAAACCTGGTGAGTGGGAGTTCGATCAGAAAACGGCGGATTCCTTACAAATGAATGGCGTCACCATCGTAACCGGCACCCATGCACTCTCCGGGCTCGAGCGTGCGCTCTCACGCTCCCAAAAAGTCGGCGGGGGTTCACGCACCGAGGCGATTGCAGAGGCGCTGCGCCGTGTGGTCGCTGTCGGGCTCAAGGTGGCAGTGGAGTGCGTGCTGATCGCTGCCGACAATGGTGCCGTCGGGGTGGATGAGGAGGTCGTTGCTCTTGGCGGTACAATGAGCGGTGCAGACACGGTCTGCGTCATCCGGCCTGCACATACGGCAAACTTTTTTGACCTTCAGGTACGCGAGATTGTCGCCATGCCGAGGGTCCGCTGATCATGTCACTTGATGCACTCAGGGACACCATCGATCTCCTGACGAAGAGCCCCATACTCTGGGTACCGGGACTTGTCTGCGGGTTTCTTGCTGCCGTTCTCTGGCTGCTGCTGAACCAGACTGGCCCTTTTTTTGCCGGCCGGCTCCTGATTATTTTTTCCCTTGTCGCCCTGTTCTTCATCATTGGCATGCTTTCATTGATAAAAAAGAGTAATTCCACAATCCGGGTTATGATTGCTGAAGGCGCTGGCTATTTTTTTAAAGTGCTCGTTCCCACGCTTGTAATCGCTTTTGGTATTCTTCTTGTCTTTGTGATGGTTGTACTCACCCTCACGCTGGTAGGTTCAAAACCGGATGCAGGACTGCTCACATTTCTGGTGTTCGGTGTGGTGTTCCCGACAGTCGCTCTGACCTTTTTTTACGATACTGCCGTGATATTTGAAGACAAGAAGGTATTTGATTCCCTCCAGCGCAGCATCGACGTTGTTACCACCAATCTTCTTGAAGTGGTCCTCTTTTTTGCCGGCTGTCTTTTAATCCTCATGTCTATCAGTTTTACCCTCATGGTTGTCTGGACTGCAATTCTTGCTGACAGGCTCGAAGCCATCACCTTTTATAATGAGACACAGCTTCAGGCATTTGCGCCAGAACAGCTCACCGGTATGATCGGTCAGGACGGGATTTGGATTACTGCGATTATCATCTTTGCCTGGATGACTATCGTTATTCCCCTTCTCTACACATACAAAGCATGTTTTTACCGCAGGATTGCAGGAAAAATTGCCCCAATCCAGCAGCAGAGTGGGGAATATGACGGCAAAGGAAGATGGTACAAATACTGACCGGCACGAACAGAAGATTCATTTTTTTAAAATTTTATCCACCAGAACATCGCCAATCCAAACGCCCCGCCCCCAATCGTTGCGAGAAGATTTGTCCCGGCATTTCCCAAATATCCGCGGTTCTCAAGTGTCGCACCGATAATACTATCGATATTGGTGCCCACAAACCCGGCTATCGTGCACAGTACCAGCATTCCGGGCGTGATAACGTTAAACAGCAGGGATACAATGCAGACAACGAACCCGCCGAAAAGCGCAACAAGTTCTCCGGTTGCGGTCACGCCCCCATTTGTCCCGATGGGGACTTTTTTGAATGTCGTGATCATGTAAGGGATCCCCCCGGTAACACCAATCTCGCTCGCGATGGTGTCCGCCGCTGCTGTTGCAACGCAGCCAACATAGAGCACAATAAACTCCGGGCGTACGAACACCCCATAGAGCACCGCTGCCGCTGCCGCGACAATCCCGTTGGCAAAGACATTCCGGTATCCTCTTGCACCACTCCGTCCCTGTTCAACGCCGATCTTTTTCTTGAACTCGTACTTATACCGGGTGGAGACGGAGCCAATGATAAAGAACGTGAGCATGATTAAAAACCAGCGGGCATCAGCAAACACGATCAGGATGATTCCGATCAGCGCACAGGAGAAGAGCCCGGAGAGGTCAGCAGTTTTAAACCGGAATGCAAAATAGCCAAACGTGAAAGCAACAATTACTGCAATGACCACCATCTGCAGGTCAGCCTTGTAGTTCAGCTCGTCAATCAAATACATCGTCATCGCGATGCCAAGCGCCTCGATAACGAGTGAGTCTTCGTATTTGAGCAGTATGACCTTGAGGAGCACAGCAACGATGAGCCCGAGAATGACCGTGAGTGGCACTATCCGGTTGAGATACACCATCACAAGGACGGCTGCCCAAGCGGTGGCAATGATGTAGTAAAAGTAGGTATTCAGGTCATCAGCACCGGTACCAAAGACAATCTCACCCATCACGAGAATCGCAAGCGTACAGGAAAAATAGAAAAGCGGGAGGAGCCCCAAGCCGTAAAGTATTGAAAGGACAACAAATGCGTATGTGAGGTATTTTGTGTCGAAGAACCGGAAAAGGATGAGGGAGTACAGGGCGACGACCAGTCCCATGAGCCATGGAGGGTGCAGGATCGGTGCAACCAGGATAGTGAACAGGGCGAGCACCGCTGCAAGCAACAATCCATGTTGTCTGTCCATTGCCGTAGTATAGGCGCTCAGATGACAAGAATTTGTTCATCCGTAAAACCGCGCATAAAAAACGACCCTCTAAGATATCTATAGAATGCGCATTTTTTCGATCAGTATATGTGATTTCACGACCAACCTCCTGCGGAATGGTACTCGCTGGTCAACTGCCGAAAGGATATGATTTTGCCGAAGTGGAAGAGCGCTGGCGGAGCAGCTGGTGTGATGAGGACTTCTATTTTGACAGTCACTCGAAAAAACCTCCTTTCATCATCGACACCCCCCCGCCATACCCCACAGGAAATTTTCATATCGGCAATGCGCTGAACTGGTGCTATATCGATTTTTTCGCCCGATTTAAACGGATGTGTGGGTTCAACGTAATGTTCCCGCAGGGGTGGGACTGCCACGGGCTCCCGACAGAAGTCAAGGTCGAGGAGACCAACAACATCACGAAAAACGATGTTTCGCGCGAAGAGTTCAGGCGGATGTGCCGCGAGCTGACCATAAAAAATATCGAGCAGATGCGGCAGACATTGCGGGCGATGGCGTTCTCCGTCGACTGGAGCAACGAATACATCACGATGCACCCGGATTACTTCAAAAAGACGCAGCTCTCGTTTTTGAGGATGCTCCAATCAGGGTATATCTACCAGAGCGAACACCCGGTCAATTTCTGTACCCGGTGCGAGACTGCGATCGCGTTTGCTGAGGTTGCGTATGATGAGCGTTCCACCCGGCTCAACTACTTTGACTTCGATGGAGTGGAGATCGCAACCACCCGTCCTGAGCTCCTCGCTGCCTGTGTCGCCGTGGCAGTTCACCCGGATGACCAGCGGTACCACAATCTGAAAGGAAAAACTCTTCACGTGCCGATATTTTGTCATCCGGTACCTGTTGTTCGGGATGAGGCGGTTGATCCCGGTTTCGGTTCGGGTGCTGTTATGATCTGTACCTTCGGAGACAAGCAGGACGTCCACTGGTGGAAGCAGCACAACCTCACGCTTCGAAAAGCAATCGACCGCCGTGGAAGGATGACCGCGCTTGCCCAGAAATACGAGGGTATGACAACTGCCGAATGCCGCAACGCAATCCTTGCAGATATGAAAGAGCAGAAGATCTTAAAAAGGCAGCAAGACCTCCATCAGCGCGTCGGTACCTGCTGGCGATGCAAGACCCCCATCGAGATCCTTTCCGAGCGGCAGTGGTTCGTGAAGATCAAACCCGGTGAAATTCTTGATGCAGCGCACCAGATCAGGTGGTATCCTGAGCACATGCTGCGGCGGATGGAGAACTGGGTCGGGCAGATGGAATGGGACTGGTGCATCTCCCGGCAGCGGATTTTTGCAACCCCGATCCCGATATGGTTCTGCAGGAAATGTGGTGAAATGGTGGTACCGGATGAAAAAGATCTACCGGTGGATCCCACGGTTACAAAACCAAACCACCCCTGTCCAAGCTGCAAAAGCAATGAATTTACCGCAGAAGAAGATGTCCTGGATACATGGATGGACTCGTCAATCTCGGTGCTCAATGTCACCGGCTGGGACGGGAGGGGAGTACCTCGCATATTCCCGGCCCAGATCCGTCCCCAGGGGCATGACATTATCAGGACGTGGGCGTTCTATACGATCCTGCGTGCTGTTGCGCTGACCGGACATCGCCCCTGGGATCAGATCCTGATCAACGGTATGGTGCTCGGCGAAGACGGTTTCAAGATGAGCAAAAGCCGGGGGAACATCATCGTGCCCGAGGAGATTTTATCAAAATACGGGGCTGATGCACTCCGGCAATGGGCGGCAGCGGGAGCCGCCACAGGTTCGGATATCATGTTTAACTGGAACGATGTGATCGCTGCATCACGGTTCCAGACCAAGATGTGGAATATCGCACGGTTTGTCCTGCTCCAGCTGGAAAAAGAGGGGTGTGAAAAAAATATACCGGTAACCGCGCTTGCCGACCGCTGGCTGCTCACCAGACTTTCCGACACAGTGGTAAAGGTGACCGAATCGATGGAGCAGTACCAGTTTGATACTGCATTAAAGGGGATTCGCGAGTTTGCGTGGGACATACTCGCCGACAACTACATCGAACTGGTCAAGGGGCGCCTGTACGCAAAAGACGCATCGAGAAAAAGCGCCTGCCTTGTACTGCACACCGCATATGATGCGATCTGCCGCATGCTCGCCCCTTTTATCCCGTATTTTGCTGAGGAGTGCTATACATACCTGAATTCGGGAAGCGTCCATAAACAGCCATGGGTCAAATTCACCTATGACGACCCGCAGGCACGAATGGAAGGTGACATCCTGTCAGAAGTCGTTGCCGAGGTAAGAAAATTCAAGCACGATTCAGGGCTGGCACTTAATGCACCGCTTGGCAGGGTGACGATCTATACCCCGAACACGATCCAGGATGAGGGAGATGCCACCCGCGCCCTGAATGCTGATGTGCGCTGGCGCACCGATACCGCACAACTTGATCGGGTCATCACTGATATCGAATTCGACCGTTCGGTTGTCGGACCAACCTTCCGCAAACAGGCGCAGGCATTCATGAAAGCAGTTCGTGCGCTCCCAATAGAACAACTCGTGACTCCGCCAGCAAAAATCAAACTTGAAGGTATTAATGTTGCGGTGCCAAAAAACGCGTTCACTCCCCGATTCTCGTATCTGGACGGAGGGGCAACGGTTGACGTGGTCAACGTCGGTGACGTGATCGTGACGATCCAGCGATCTGCCTGATCGCAGCGGCGACGAATTTTGCGATCTCTTCTTTTCCTTTCAGGGCGTCGATAATGATAAAACGTGACGGATCGGCGCGGGCGATCTCAAGGTAGTTTTTCTGCACTTTTTCAAGGATTTCTTTTCGTTCAAAATGTTCCCGCCCGTTTTTTGCCTTGAGACGCTCAAGCGCTGCATCAACCGGCATGATGAAAAGAAATGTTGTATCCGGGACAATCGTCCAGCCGTTATGGAGTGCCTGGAGCCACGCAAGCGGATGGGGCACGACACCTTCAAGCGTGACCGACTGGTATGCGTACCGGCTGTCCATATACCGGTCAGAAATGACGATCTGTCCCTGTGCAAGTGCAGGGCGGATAACGGTGGCGAGGTGCGCCGCATGGTCGGCAACAAAGAGGAGTGCTTCAGTAACAGGATCAATCTGTTCAGCGATTGCCCGCCTGACAGAATCCCCCACCCATGTCGCTCCGGGTTCCCGGGTGAAAAGAGGGTTGAGATCGGCAAGGGATTCTGCAAGTGCTGCGTGGAGCGTGCTCTTACCGGTACCATCAATGCCCTCGAGGGTGATCAGCACAGGCACCCCTCCTGTACCCATGCGAGCGGGATTTCCCCGCAGTGAACGGCTGTGGCAATGATTGCTCCATCAAACCCCGAATCGGCAAGCCGGTGAAGGTCGGTTTTTGTTGCCACGCCACCACCATACAGCAGCTTCCCCGTGTATGCAGACCGCAGCGATCGAAGCGACGATAGTTCGATTCCGCTTCGGGTACCGACTGCACCAAGATTCAAGATGATGCAACCTTCAAACCCCAGCCGTTCCGCCTCCACCACGACATCAACAGGGATGCGGCCGGAGGGAACCACCTTTCCGCGTTTGATATCGATGGAAAGAAAACCGCCATGGTACCGCGACAGGTCGTCACCACAGGTCTCGGTCCCGATTATGTTTACGATATGATTCCCTGACAGGTACTCATTCGGGGTCCGGATCCCCCGGTCCACGTAACAGCACACCACCTTTTTTGCGCATGCGCGGATCACGTCATCATGAGAACCTGTTTTTTCGATCCTGTCAAGATCGGCGATATAGAGATACTTCGGCCGGAGTTCGGAAATGTAGCTGATTGGTTCGGCGGTGCTGGAGACCCCCCAGTCCAGCGGCAGATACGCAGCACGGTTCCCCGCCTTCCCGTGCACGACTTTGCCGTGCCGCAGATCCATTGCCAGAACGATTTCCATGCCCAACGCAATCACTATTAGCAAAAACGATCATTAAAGTTTATGCAATTGTTGGTCAGCCCCAGCAGCATCGGGGAGGCTCGATGTTCTGTTGCCGCTGATATCATTGACGTTAAAAAACCGTCAGAGGGGTCGCTTGGTGCCAACTTTCCCTGGGTGATCAAGGAGATCAAGTCCTTTGCACAAAAACCCGTGAGTGCTGCGATTGGCGACTTCACGTACAAGCCAGGGGGAGCTTCGCTCGCTGCATATGGCGCCGCCTGCGCCGGGGCTGATTACATCAAGATCGGACTTGCATTCGATGGAGTGACGCGGGCGCGTGACATGATCGCAGTGGTGGTGAAGGCGGTCAAAGATGAATTTTCGGAGAAAAAAGTCGTGATTGCCGCCTATTCCGACTACAAACGGATGGGCACCATTTCACCCTTTGAGATGGCTCCGATCGCTGCCGAACTGGGCGCAGATGTTGCGATGGTTGACACGGGGATCAAGGATAGTAAAAGCACGTTTGAATTCATGAATGAGGCTGATCTTGCATCCTTCGTTGCAAGAAATTCCGGCCTTGGGCTGAAAACAGCGCTCGCAGGATCGCTTCGATTCGAAGATATTACAGCCTTGAAACGGATTAATCCGGATATTATAGGAGTGCGGGGCATGGTCTGCGGAGGCGACCGGAATGCCACGATCAAAGAAGATCTGATCGCGACCGCACTCGCCATGATCAGGTGACCTATGTATATGGAAAAACTAAAAGTGCCTCTCTCGCTCACGTTCGATGACGTGCTGCTGGAGCCGGCTGCATCAGAGATCGAACCGGCAGAAGCGGATGTCGTGTCGCGGTTCTCGAAACACATTGCACTCAACATCCCGCTTGTCAGCTCCGCGATGGACACGGTGACGGAATCAACGATGGCAATTGCACTCGCCCGCGAAGGCGGGATCGGGGTCATCCACCGGAACATGACACCGGAACGTGAGCTGCAGGAACTCATTGTGGTCAAGCAGGCAGAGGAACTGATCGAGCGTGAAGTGCTCTTTGTCGAGCAGACGGCAACAGTCGGGGATGCAGCTCTCCTGATGAACCGGTACAGTATTGGCGGGGTGCCGGTTGTTGACAAAGGCAGGATTATCGGGATTGTGAGCCGGCGCGATGTGCGGGCGATCAGCTCGAAAAGGGGTGATGAGAAGATCACCGCCATCATGACAAGAAAACCGATTACCGTATCAGAAGACATCACGTCGGACAAAGCCCTCGAGGTCATGTATACCAATAAGATTGAACGCCTGCCAGTCGTGGATGGGGAGGGAAGACTTGTCGGGATCATTACAATGCAGGACATCCTCGAGAAGCGGCAGTATCCCCTTGCAACCAGGGATACGAAAGGCAACCTTCGTGTCGCTGCAGCAGTCGGACCGTTTGATTTTTCCCGCGCCATGCTCCTTGACGAAAAAGGGGTTGATGCACTTGTTGTCGACTGCGCTCACGGGCACAACCTCAAAGTGGTCAACGGGGTCAGGGAGATCAAAGAGAGTGCAAAAGCAGATGTTGTCGCGGGCAACATCGCTACGGTTGCCGCAGCAGAGGCTCTTCTGCATACAAATGTTGACGGGATTAAAGTCGGCATCGGGCCCGGGTCGATCTGCACCACGCGGATTGTTGCCGGTGTCGGCGTGCCCCAGATCACCGCAGTCGCACAGGTGGCAGATGTGGTGCGGGACGCTGACATCCCCATCATCGCTGATGGAGGCGTCCGATTTTCCGGCGATGTGGCAAAGGCAATTGCTGCCGGTGCAGACAGCGTGATGATGGGCAGCATGTTTGCAGGGACCGATGAAGCGCCCGGTAAGGTGATCACGATCAAGGGGAGGAGATATAAACAGTACCGCGGCATGGGATCGCTTGGCGTCATGAGCAGCGGAGAGTCAAGCGACCGGTATTTCCAGAAAAAGGATATCGGCAGTACCAAGTTCGTACCCGAAGGTGTGGAAGGGGTCACTCCCTATGTCGGGAATGTGGGCGAGGTCATCTACCAGCTTGTCGGAGGGCTCAAATCGGCGATGGGCTACACGGGATCCCGGACGATACCCGACATGCACAGGAAAGCACGGTTCGTGCGCATCACCAATGCCGGTATGGCGGAGAGCCACCCCCACAACATCCTGATCACCGACGAAGCACCGAATTACCGGGTGTTTGAGTAATTTTTCCCCATTTTTTTATCGAGTTCTGGTTTTTTCCAGTTACTATTGGGTAAAGGAGTCCGTTATCTCATAATCCCTGCACGGGTCCCGGTTCTGTAAAAAGGTTGCCTCGAAGTTACCAGACCCGGAAACGTATTATCAACACTAATTCCTATATCAACCATATGATTCAATCAGAACCTCCGGAATTGTCTATTTTTCAAAATCCGAAAAATCCTTTATACAATAACAATCCATTAAGGATTAGAGGATTATGCTGGCGGGTAACAGGATGGTTTCCATGAACAAGAGAATTAATTGTAGAACCATGACCAAGGCACTGTTTTTGACCCTGTTTTTCTGCATTGTGGTCATCTTTCCCGTTTCTGCGATCACCAATTCCTGGCATATTATGACAGTCGATAACTCCGGAAGTACCGGATCCTATTCATCACTTGCCCTCAATTCTTCTGATTATCCAGCGATCAGTTACCAAGAAACGAACGGTGCTTGTGGTTTAAATTATGCGGCATATAATTATCCATCATGGAACATCCAGACATTATTTCCGGTCGATGCCGGATTTTATACTTCACTTTTTTTTGATTCATCGGATAACCCAAGAATCAGCTTTTTTAATACTGGTTCTGGCAGTGTTAATTACACATTTTGGGACGGTGGTACGTGGAGTGAGAAAATAATAGAAGGTGTTGGAGCTAATGGCGGCTACACTTCGCTTACCCTTAACGCCATCACGGGATATCCTGCTATAAGCTATTACGATGCGACGAATGGGAATCTCAAATATGCGGCGTGGGATGGCTCAACGTGGAATATTGAGACAGTCGATAGCGCCGGAGATGTCGGGCAATACACTTCGCTTGCCCTTGATACATCGGGCAACCCGCACATCAGTTATTACAACGCTACTCTATCCCAACAGGGGCTGAAATATGCGGCGTGGGATGGCTCAACGTGGAATATTGAGACCGTTGACAGCGCCGGAGATGTCGGGCAATATTCTTCGCTTGCCCTTGATACATCGGGCAACCCACACATCAGTTATTACAATGCTACTCTATCCCAACAGGGGCTGAAATATGCGGCGTGGGATGGCTTAACGTGGAATATTGAGACCGTTGACAGCGCCGGAGATGTCGGGCAATATTCTTCGCTTGCACTGAGTTCGGGCATGCCACGGATCGCCTATTACGATGCGACGAACGGGCATCTCAAGTACGCGGCGTGGGATGGCTCGTCGTGGAGTATTGAGATCGTTGACAGCTTAGGAAATGTCGGACAATTTTCGTCCCTGAAACTAACCCCTAGCGGCGAACCCAGAATCAGTTATTTTGACAATACCGCCAAAATCCTGAAATACGCATGGAACGGTACCCCGGTGGTCGCTGACTTTACCACCACAACCCCAACTACGGGTATCGTCCCGCTGACCGTCCAGTTCAAGGATATTTCAACGGGCAACCCTCTTCCAATATCGTGGATTTGGGATTTCGGTGACGGAACTACTTCAACGGATCAGAACCCGGGTAAAACGTATGCTTTTACCGGATCTTTCCAAGTCTCGCTGACTGCTTCCGGCATGTATGGATCGGATAAAAAAACCCTCACAGACTTTATCACGGCAAATCCTGCACCCACACCAACGCCAACACCCACTCCTGAACAATCAACTGATACTAGTGATATTAGTGTATCTACTCCTCTGGCAACTCCTGTTCAAGAACTGTCGATCGCGACAGAACCTGTGAATGTTGGCGGCAATTCTGCGATCGAGAAAGCGAATGTTACCGGAAAAGGGGTGAGTGAAATGGTGGTGACGGCGAAGATCCTGTCCACGCTGCCACCAGGTGTCCCCTCCATTGTTGATCCGGTATACCAGTATATCGATGTCACCCCCGCGCACTTCACGACAATTTCTCTGGCGGTAATCGAGTTTGGCGTCCCCCTGTCATGGATCGAAGAACAGCACACCACTCCCGCCAGTATCGCTCTCGCCAGATTTCAGGACGGCATATGGACATACCTGCCCACGACGTTGATCCGTGAGGCGAACGGGCATGCATACTTCCGGGCAGAAAGCCCCGGGTTCTCTATCTTTGCCATTGTCGCGGTGAAAGGATCGGTGATTCCAGCAGGGGAGACGCAGGTTCCCGCAGTGACAACGGAACAAATCACAGTCCCCCCCACGAGCGTCGCGGTTCCCATGACAACCACCCCCGGGGCACCCCGTACTTCAACCATTCCTGCTGCTACTTCAACGCAACCTCAACAGCAGCCCGTGGCAGTCCTTGTGCCGGTGCTTGGTGCGGGAATGGCACTTCTCCTGCGGCGACTGCAGTAATTACAATTGTATTTTCAGGCTGATGGCACGCCATGTCATTACCTCGCATAGCAACAGAGATTGTGGTAATTCTGACTGCGGTGGCCGGTCACATGCACCAATGGTTTAAACCGGTGATTCAGATTGTTACAGATGCCACGATGCAATAAAACAAATAGAATGACCTGACTAATACCGTATTTGTCTTCCAAAGGAGGCATGGCTGTATGGATGCAAGCAAATTCTATTCATTGCCGAAACTGCCGTACGACTACAAGGCGCTGGCCCCGTATATTTCTGAGGAGCAGCTGACCCTGCACCACACAAAGCACCACAATGCATATGTAACGGGTGCAAATGCACTTCTCCAGAAGTTCGATGCAGCACGAAAGGATAACGCGGACCTTGATATGAAGTCTGCTCTCAAGGAACTCTCGTTTCATGTCGGGGGTTTCCGGCTCCACAACCTGTTCTGGCAGAACCTTGCGCCCGCCGGAAAAGGTGGTGGCGGAGCTCCGAAAGGCGACCTTGCAAAGGCACTGGACGGGGAGTTCGGGACATTCGCCCGGTTCAGGAAGGAGTTCACACAGGCTGCGACCGGTGTTGAGGGCTCCGGATGGGCAGCACTCTCGTACTGCCGGACGACGAGCCGCCCGATTATCATGCAGATCGAAAAGCACAATGTCAACGTGATACCGGGTTTCACAAACCTGTTGGTGCTCGATGTCTGGGAGCACGCGTACTACCTTGACTACAAGAATGACCGGGCAAAATTTGTCGAAGCATTCTGGAACATCGTGAACTGGGACGAGGTCAATAAGCGTCTCGCGGCTTTTTTGAAAAAATAATTTAAAAGATTTTTTCAAACCTTCTCCCAATAATGTAAAAAAATTTTTGCTTTTTCGAGAAATTTTTTTTTCTCTATTTAATCATTTCAAAATTATTTCTGTCCAGATTAGGCCTTGTTGAAGGACCCTGCCCTTCACGGACCAATTCACAACCTTTCTCCATGATGGGAAAATAATAAAAAATGTTATCGGAGGGCTGATGCTGCGATAAAAAAACATTAAATGAGAAACATGTCCCGCTACGTTCCCGGCGACGTCATCCTAGTCCCGTTTCCGCACGAAGGAGAAACAAAAGTCCGCCCTGCAATGGTTATCTTAGTCAAACCGGACGGCGATCTTGCCTGTTGCCCTGTCCGTAGTACCCCGCGGATCGAAACGAAATGCATACCGATTTCCATTCATGATTTTTCCAAAGGCGGACTCGATCTTTTTTCGGATAGTTATGTGCAGATTGACACCATGCGCACCGTGAAGAGCGTGGCGGTGACCGCGAAGAAAGGGGAGGTGACTGAAGAGTTTCTGGAGATGGTGAGAACTGAAATGCAGTACATAGGATATTCATAACCAATGTCGGATATATCTCATCAATCTTAAATATATCCTCACCCTAACCTGATGTAAACAACCATGTACGACGCTGTTGAGGTTGCCCGCCTGCTGGATATTCTTGGGAACCGGAACCGGCGGCGGATCATCGACCTGCTCCGGCAGAAGCCCTGTTTTGTCACTGAGATTTCCGAGACACTGACGTTGTCTCCAAAAGCGGTGATCGAGCACCTGCAGATGATGGAGCGCGAGGCAATCCTCTCCTGCCAGACTGATGACCGGCGGCGCAAGTACTACTACCTCGCCAATGACATTTCTGTTGAAGTGAGCCTGAAGCGGCTCGCACAGGAGGTGGCAGAAGAGCAGATACAGACGCTTGATGAGGATCAAAACAGGCAACTAAGAGAGAATATCGCGATGCTTGCGCGGATGATCCGCTCGCACGACCGGCTCCTTGACAGCCTTGAGCAGATCAACCACGACATCGAGACCAAGCTGACCGATATTGCACACAACCATAAGGATATATTCAGGAATGAGAGAGAGCTGAGTGTACTTATCGCACTCTCGCACGACCACCTTTCCGCAGAAGAAGTCGGGGGAGTCACCGGTTGCGAAGGTGAAGAACTCGCATCGCTCATACGCCGGCTTGAACGGCGCGGGATTGTCGGGCGTGAGAAAGGGCGTTATATGATCAGGGGGGTTCATGCAGAATAATTCCAGCAACCCGTATGACGATGTCTTCTCCAACATCTCGAAGATTATGGAGGAGATGGTAAAGAGCATGCCCGAGCACCAGCATGCACGAATCGTAGGCTATACCATCATCACCCGTGGTTCGAACGAACCTCCGGTGGTATTCCGTCTTGGCAGGGACGATGATGATGACGATATCCCGTACGAAGTGGTCGAAACTGACGACACGATCTATATCACCGCTGAGATGCCCCCAACCCCAAAAAATGTCCCGTTCGCTGATATCCGGGTTACATCTGTCCGGATCTGCGTCGATGACCGTCAGACTACAATTGTTCTGGACCATCCCGTTGATGTGATCCACAGCTGGTTCCACCTGCACCGCGGAGTCCTCGACATCACGCTCAAAAAAGTCAGGAACCAGTAAGATTATTTCCCTTTTTATACATTAAAAGAGGAGAACGGAAATTACGCCAGTTTCCAGACCGCCAGGTCTTCACCGTTAAATGCGATCTCCACATATGTTTTGTCGGCAGTCAGGGATTTGGGTACTTCATAGATAATGTACCCATCAATCGCATTGCTCTGACCAGGATACACATAATCCGACATCGTACCATGCGACAGCCCGTAGTCCTCGACATACTCTGCGCCAAACAGTTTGGAATAATACTGTACTTCACGGACCTCAACCGGAGTGGCTTCCAGGTTCCCCCCGGATTTATCGGGGATATAATGCATAGGGTCAGCGAGGTACACCATGCCGTTATGGTGAACAACAATGCTGCCTGTCTTCGGGAACCAAACCCTTGCAGTCCCGCGGTTCACTATATTAACAAAAATGAAAAGATACTTGTTCCCGGTTTTGGGTTTCTGGGTATACCATTTGGCATCCATATCGTTGTGCCACTCGTAGGTATCATTCATCCAGAATTTGTAGACTGTTCCCTGACTCTCTACCTTGCCTTCGCCAAACGTGAACCACTGTTTGAGCGGTAATGCGTTCGGGAATGGATCTGGTGTGGGTGTGGGGACCGTAGTAGCAGTTGGAAGAAGCGTTGTAGGCGACGCGGTCTTTGTCACGAATGGCATCTGGGTCACAGAACCGGAAACCCCGGCACCTGATCCTGTGATGGCTGATAACTTTGGTAGTACAACAAAATATATGCCCGCAATGACAACGAGGGCTGCGACCGCACCGATGATCACCATCGTGTTTTTGGATGGTGCTGATTTTTTTGGAGGAGTAACTGGAGGCGAAGTGGGTGATGTTACTGATGACTGCGGTGGTGGCGCATCGGGGCTTTGTTGGTGTGGCGGTGGCTGAACAACCGGAGCTGGAGGCGGTGGAACAAACACCTTTTCGGGGGGGGATGGTGGGGCGGGGGGTGCAGGAGGTTCTTCAACAGGAGCCCCGCAGTATTTACAAAATTTCTGGTAGGAGGCAACCTCTTTTCCGCATGAGGAACAGAACGGCATATAATCTAATTGAGGTTGAGGAAAATTAAAAGGTTTATTTTCCGTTTGTCGCGCTATTTTTTAAAATATCCGGAAATCGTTGTCGGCACCGCTAACGTTGTTGGAACCAAAGAGGTTGGCTGGGCACTCCTATCTCTCGTGAACCCGACCCAAAACAAAACAGCTGCCGGTCATTTTGAGTCCGACAACACACACGAGGTGAAGAATTGTGGGTCAGTCCGTGTCTCATCAACCCTCATAAGGAGTAACAATGTAATGATCATACCCGATTGACTCTGAAGGTGAAAAAATGACGAACAGTTCTTACGCCCCAACCAGCGTGTTCGATCCCACCGACTGCGGGATCGTTTTTTTGTCAGAACGGTACTCGTGGAACTGCCGGAGCGAGACAGTTAGATCGCGCGTGAAGGCAAAATAACCTATCTGGGTGTGTTTACACAGTTTCATTGCCATGTCATACAGTCCCCGTGGATCCGGGCGCGCCTCACCCAGCCAGATGTGGAAGATGTTACCACCATCCACGATTGGAAAGAAGACGTGCTCAATCTCCATTCGCTTGGTGAGCGGAACATTCGCCCCAGGAGCCACATGGGTGCCGTTCGTGTAGTAAATGGGCAGGTCGTGTGACTTGCCAAGCATTTCAAGCGTGTAATCAATATCCCCTTTGATGACGTTGAGTGCTTGATCGTGATAGCGTTTGTCAAGCAGGTCAGCAACTGCGAACCGTTGTCCGGTCGTTTCTGCAGGTGTCCGGGCGAGAGCGATCGTCATATTATTGTCCTGTGATAGCTTGCGGGCATAGAGTTCCATCTCTGTCATTGCGCGGATTGCGAGCTTGAACGCTTCCTTTGATTCATGGAGCTGCTTGCCTACATGATGCTGTACCATCTCATTCACGCCGACCACACCTATTGTGTAAACGAGTCCCTCGAGATCGACAGCTACTGATCCTCGTTCACCGGAATTGGGATCTTTTGGTCGCTGCATCGCAAATGGCATCCTGCTGTGCGCACGGATCAGGTCCATCCAGCGACGCTTAATCTTAAAAATTTCAATGGAAACGTCCATGAGCGCTTTCAGCTCGGCAAAGAGGCGTTTGTCATCACCTTCAGCCTTGTACGCTGCACGCGGGCAGTTCACCGAGACCACCTGCCACGATCCCATGGAAAAGTGCTTGCCATCCTGAAAATAGAGCTTTTTCTCGAAATCCAAATCCTTGTCTGCGACCGCGGAAAACTGGTACGCGCAACACTGGTAGCATGAGATGCCCTTGCCCGACCCCCGGTATTCAGGGAGCTGGTTGTCGTAATAAGGAGTGCCGAACTTACTTGCCAGTTCAAAGGTGAGCAGGTACAGCTCCCGGTAGGTAGGAAGGGTGGGATTTGCATTGTTAAACTCCTCCCGCTCATTCATAAAATCCGGTTCAATCGAGATCTCGGGTTTTGGGAAACTGAACGGCTTACCCCAGTAATCACCTTCAAGCATCACCTCCATTACCGCCTTGAAGAGCAAACGCACTTCACGCTCAAATTCACCGTATGTCCGGCGGGGAGCAGATTTCCCGTCCCAGACTTTTCCCTTGTATACGCACGGCTTATCAAGCCAGAGCGAGGGAACACCCGGCGAGAGTTGGATGGACGAGAAGACAAGCTGCCCGCCCCGGGCAACCATCATCTGCGTCATCTCATAGACAAACATCTGCATCAGCTGCTTGATCTCTTCGTAGGAAATCCCCTCGAGGTAGGGTGCGAGGAAGGTGAGGAAGTTGTAATATCCCTGACCACCGGCAAAGTTTGTCTGGGCAGATCCAAGTGCCTTGACCGCATGGAGGATCGCAACCTCCGCCCTTTTTGCCGGACCCGCAACCGAGGCTTTCGTACCGTTGCCATCAGGCATCAGCCCGTAATAGAAGAAGTAACGGAGGTCCCAGTCCTGACAGAATGGACGCGTCCCGAAATATTCGAGGTCGTGGATATGCATCTCACCGGAGAGGTGGTGGTCAGCAAGGTCCGGCGGAAGCTGGAGAAGATACTGTTCCTTTGAGATCTTGTCCGCTTTTTTCTTGTGGGAAGTCTCCGCGTTTTCCTGCAGGTTGGCATTATCGTGCGCTTCGAATCCCCTGCCGACATCAATCATGTGGGCGTCAAACACCGGGGTACCAACACGTGTGCAGACATTGCGGTATTGCACCAGCCCCTTTTCAAGAAGGGCCATGTTGACAATTTCCCGAATCAGGGGGCCGGAGAGATATTTTAATCCCATTCCCTGAATCCGCTGCTCTACCTCGCGGGCGATCTCCTGCGCCTGTTCCTCGCTTGCACCTGCATATCCGTAGAATGTCTCAACAAGCCGGGTCTCCTCAACGATCTGCCGGACGATCCGGTTGCGGTCATAATCCACGATATGCCCGTCAGTTGTCCTGACCTGGGGGAGCGGAGGGACGTAGACCCCGTCAAGCGTCTTCTGTTTGGTCTCGTGCAGTCCCATCATTCACCTGTAACGAAGTTAGCGATGCACTCATAATTCAGTTTCCCTCCAAAAAAGAGATCAGCGGTGGTGAGAAAGTCACTGTCTTTCTGGATAACCGGTGCTTCGTTTACAAAAATTCCGTTGACCCGCAGTTCGGTTATCGATTCCGCAGTTGACATGTCGTGTTCAGAAAATGAAATCAGGTTCTTATTCAGATGTGCTTTGAGTTCCTCGCAGTGCGGGCAATATTCCAATGTGTATACAATAATATGGCGCATCGTGCTCATAGCGACCACCCCGGTGAGCTAAATACATTTTATCCTTTATTGTAATAAAAAATTGTTATAACACTTCGGGAGAGGGACCTGCAGCAGGGTATCCTATT
This sequence comes from uncultured Methanomicrobiales archaeon, assembly GCA_903900025.1. Classification (GTDB taxonomy): domain Archaea; phylum Halobacteriota; class Methanomicrobia; order Methanomicrobiales; family Methanospirillaceae; genus MVRE01. The sequence goes on from CAIULN010000046.1 coordinate 19,629, forward strand.
GTGAAAGCAATTCCCTTAAAGGAGAGGTGACAATATTCTAACCATGGTCAGGGCGTTTGTTGCACTCGAACTGTCTGATGAGATCAGGGTGCGGCTTAGCAAGGCGCAGAATCTGCTGAAGCGGTGCAGCGCACGCATGACATGGGTCGAACCCAAAAATATTCATATCACCGTTAAATTTCTCGGAGATGTAGCGGATATAAAAATCCCTGATGTGAAGACCGCGCTTACCTCAATTGCATTCAAACCATTTTCTATTTCCGCTGGCACAATGACGGTCAATAACCCCCGGCGCCCATTCACGGTCTGGTGCGAAATTGAAGACGGGGGGCGGGGATCTGATCTCCAGCATCTGGTGGAAGATGTACTCTCACCTTTCGGGTTTGCCCGTGAAAAACGCCGGTTTACACCTCATGCAACCGTTGCACGCGTGAAACGGTTCGACCCGTCGCTGATGGAGGCATTGAAATCCTTATATGACAGGACGTATGGAGGTTGTATGGTAACCGGCATGAAGCTCAAGAAAAGCACTCTTGCACTAGAGGGACCAATCTACGAAGATCTGCTGGAGGTTACATGGTGAAGAGGTCAACAACAGAAGAGCGGGTGCTCACCCGCATCCGCCCCACCCAGACTGAGCGTGACAAGATCTGCGGTGTTGCACGCCGTCTTCTCGAAGCCATCTCAGCAACCGGTCAGGCAGATGGTATGGTGGTCGGTTCCATCGCACGCAATACCTGGATAAGCGGTGAACACGACATCGATATTTTCCTACTCTTTGACCCATCCCTCTCCCGCGAAGCTCTGGAAGGGCAGGGAATGGCACTCGCGCGCCGGATCGCCGTGCAGTTCACTGACAGGTTCTACGAGAAGTACGCTGAACACCCATACATCTACGCCTGTATTGACAATATTGATGTTGACCTCGTCCCATGCTATGCGGTCGAAAGTGCGACGAAGATACAGAGCGCAGTTGACCGCACACCGTTCCATACACGGTACATCACGGAGAAGATTAACGGGCTGATCGATGATGTCCTGCTCCTCAAACAGTTTGCAAAGACCGGTGGGATCTACGGTTCAGACCAGATGACAGAAGGATTCTCCGGTTACCTCTGCGAGCTCCTCGTGCTGAACTATGGCGGGTTCATCCCGCTCCTTGAAGCAGCTGCACTGTGGCGGCCCGGTACAGTTATCGATATTGAGCATCATTCCGCAAAGCAGTTCGAAGAGCCTCTTGTTGTTGTTGATCCGGTCGATCCAAAGCGGAACGTTGCCGCATCCGTATCTCTGGACCGGATGGTGGAATTTATCGAGCTTTCCCGAGGTTACCTTGAAGTACCTTCAGAGGCTTTCTTCATGATTCGGCAACCGCCATCGATTATGAAAGACGAGCTTGCTGCAATCCTCAAACGGAGAGGAACATCCCTCTTTGCGATCACATTCGCAACCCCGCCATACATTGAGGAGATTGTCGTTCCTCAGCTGAAACGCAGCGTGATTGCAATCCGCGAGCATCTCGAACGCAACGGGTTTGTCGTGCACCATGCCCATTACCGGATGGAACAGGAACAGTGCATGCTCCTCTTCGAACTCCTCGTCTCCAAAGTCCCTCGTATCCGCCGGCACAAGGGTCCCCCCCTATGGAACCGGATAAATGCAGAGAAATTCAGAGAGAAGCACCGTGCTTCCTCATATGCGGGACCTTATATTGAAGATGGACGTTACGAGATGGAAGTCCCCCGTGAATTCACGGAAGCAAAAAGTCTGCTGAGCTCTCCTTCCCTCCTCACCGTGAGCCTTGGCAAGCATGTCAGGCAGGCGCTGGCTGAAAGTTGGCAGGTGGAGGAAGATGCAGGGTGCTGGCAGGAATGTTTTGCTCCTTTTATTGCGATGTTCTTTGACCGGTGCTCTCCGCTGACGCGGATCCAGCGGAAAAAATAATTAGCATCTCTTCAGAGGATTTTATCGCATCTGATACCGGTCATCAATCGCACCCTATTTTCAATCGGCATCGCGAAGATCTGCCCGTCCCCTGTCATATAACACTATGAAAGGAAAGCGAAATTTTCGAATTTTTTTTTCATACGATGCCAGCTCGATGCAACATGGCGATAAACTATCAAGGGTATAAATTAATAAAACAGTATTAGTGTCCGGAATTTTTCCTTATCTTTGATTCTGCGAGCTTCTCAATAGAAGGGATGTCGGCACTGCCTGTGATGGTGAGTCTTTTATTTTTGATAGCGTTTTCTACAAAACTCCTGCCGGTCGGTGTGCGGATGATAAGCGTTGTGGATCCGGCAGGGCTTCCCACCGCACCTGCCGACACATCAGAAAGCAACGAGGTCAGGTCTGTACAGATGTAGCATCCCTTCCGGACACATTCCCTAAGCTCATGTTGTGTAAGTGATGCCTTATCCCCATTCTGCATCAGGATCTCCAGTTTCCCCTTCACATCCATCTTCCTGATCTGGGTGGGATCAATCTTCTTTTCTGCCTTTAATTTTCCCAGTACAAGGGACGCGTAATCAAAGGTTTCTGTGCAGAACAACCCAACCACAAGCCGGATCGAGGATGCATAAGGTCTCACCAGATCATTGTTTGATCCCCGCATCCTTGCAACTGCCTGAACAACGCAGGGAACCCCGACTACTGCAATCCTGCGGTACTTCTTATCGATTGCCGCATATTTGAGTGCGGCAAGCAGCGGCACCCACCAGCTGTATCTGCTCCCGGCCTCGCTGATAAGTACATCGGATTTTGTGATGACAACCGAACCGGGTTTCAGGGTCCAGCGGTCCTCTGTCACGGTCACGACGGCATCAATAAGTCCCTCATCAAGGGCATTTGAAAGAATCGCGGTAACCGCACCCCCGCTCTGCCTCCGTGGAACATCAAATGCCGCTTTTGCAGTGATGAGATCAAGGTACTTTCCTATAGTCTCACGAGACTGCTCACCAACACGGGGGCAGACTTCATAACATGCCCCGCACTGGACACCATCGATCGCCTGTTTGCAGTAACCATTGCTTTTCGGGCTTGTAACCATCTCACCCTCTTCAAAATAGAGGGCATCTGCAGGGCAGACCGCCACGCATGCACCGCAACCGGAACACTTCCCCGTGTCCCAGACACCGGCTTTCAGATCAAGGTAACTGTTATCTGTCAGGGCGATCACTCCCACGTATACTTGTTCGCAAACGGCCGCGCGCTTGCCGGCACAATCCGTGTGTAGTCAGATGCGAGCAGCGGGGTCGGGTCAAATGCAAACTTCGCAGCAAAATCCCTGACTACAGGTGCGATCCTATGTTTCTCGTCATCACTTGCAGGCTTCTGTTTTGCCCCGACACCAAGGATGTTGACTGGTACGTCTCCCCGCACGAAGATCTCCCCCCCATGAATCCCACTGCCGACACCGCGCTCCGAAAGGGGGGGTATGCCACTGAGTCCAAGCACAACAAGGAGCCCCCCCGCCATGTACTCCCCCACAAATGCACGGGCTGATCCCCCGACAACCAGCACCGGGCGTTTATCCATGTACTGCTTCATGTGGATACCGCCGCGGTATCCGATATCATCCCGCACATATACCCTTCCGCCCCGCATACTGTGGCCAACAGCATCACCGGCACTCCCGTGGATTACGATGCAGCCGCGATCCATGGTATTGCCCGGTGCATGGTCTGCATTACCATGAATGATTAACGTGGGGCCACTCATGAACATGCCGAGGTCGCCTCCGGGGACTCCATTCACTGTGATCGTAACCCCCTCACCCCGCAGGCCGTCAGCGATGAACCGCTGACCGAGCACGTTGTCGATCACAATCTCGGTCACACCGTCGGCAACTGCTTTTCGGATCATCTGGTTGAGCGGGGTGTAGTGGATTTCTCTCGCATCGATACGCACCGATTTTGTCACGTGGTTATGCCCCCACGGATTTCACGTCAAGCACCTGCATCAGCGCTTCATCCAGCATATACCCACGGAGACGGTCGCGGTTTCCCCGAAGGCTCTCGATGCTGTTGATACCCGCTGCACCCATTAGCTCCGCAAGCTCAAGCGTCCAGCCATTAATAAGGTTCTCGACTTGAACAGACGCCTCGTCAGGATTGAGCCGTGCGACAAGGTCAGGGCGCTGGGTAGCGATCCCCCACGCACAGAGACCCCGGTAGCACGTTCCGCAGACCCGGCACCCCATTGCAACAAGCGCAGACGTGCCGATATACACTGCATCAGCACCGAGCGCTATCACCTTCGCCACGTCTGCGCTCTCACGGATTCCCCCGCTCGCGATAATCGAGACCTCGTTTCTTATCCTCTGCTGACGGAGCTTTTCGTCAACACTTGCCACTGCCGCTTCAATCGGAATGCCCACATGGTCTCGGAATACCCGCGGTGCTGCACCTGTACCACCGCGGAAGCCATCGATGACCACTGCATCAGCAGAAGAACGGGCGATGCCGGCGGCGATCGCTGCAGAGTTATGTACCGCAGCGATCTTGACAAAGACCGGTTTTTTCCATTCAGTTGCCTCCTTCAGGCCCCGGACAAGCTGTTTGAGGTCTTCGATGCTGTAGATATCGTGGTGAGGTGCCGGGCTGATCGCGTCACTCCCCTCCGGGATCATCCGGGTACATGAGATGTCGGCACAGACCTTCTCACCCGGAAGGTGGCCGCCGATTCCGGGTTTTGCACCCTGTCCGATTTTAATTTCAATGGCGGCTCCACGCTCAAGGTAATTAATGTCAACCCCGAACCTTCCTGATGCCACCTGGACAACCATGTGCTTCTGGTAGGGGTAGAGCGCTTCATGGAGCCCCCCTTCACCGGTTCCCATAAAAGTCCCGATCCGGCTCACTGCTTTTGCAAGAGCGAGCTGTGCGTTCAGGCTGATGGCGCCATAACTCATGTGCCCGACCATAATGGGTGTTTCAATCTGGAGGTTCGGGGTGAGCTGTGTATGCAGTTCCACATCGCCAGAGGATGATTCTTTGAGAGAGAGAGCCGCAGGTTTTTTCCCGAGATGGGTGCGCAGCTCCATCGGTTCACGGAGCGGGTCGATACTCGGGTTGGTCACCTGGCAGGCATCGAGAACAAGCCGGTCGAATATGACAGGATACGGCAGCGCATTTCCCATGCCGGAGAGGATGATCCTGCCTGTTTTTGCCTGGTTGAAGATCGCCTCCCGGATCTCCCGTGTCCAGAGCGGGTGGCTCCGGTAATCGGTGGGTTTTTCGGCGATGTCTATTGCATCGCGTGGGCAGAAGGCAAGACAGCGGTGACAGGCGACACAATTGCGGGAATTTACCCTGATCCTCTCACCCTCCTTCCGGAACACTCCGTACGAGCAGTTCTCGACGCACCTGCCGCAGAGCATGCAGCGTTCGGGATCGATTTCGACCCTGAACCGGAGAGGGATGCTGCCGATGGTCACGCGTACACCTTTCCGATGACCGGGTCGCCTGCCTTGGGCATCCTGATATCCTGAACGTCCGGTTCAAGCCGGCGGATGGCCGCCTCCTCGCTGGAGATATAAAGGCGATCCCCGAGTTCACCGCTGACCAGTGGCCGAAGCTTGATCCGATCGGTGAATCCGACGAGCGAATGGTCATTTGCCACACAGATGGCAAATGGTCCGTTCATCAGTGCTGGACCATACGCGAGCCGGATAGCACGGTTGAGTTCCCGTTGTTTGTCCGGCATTGCATCAATCTCCTCCCAGAACGGTGGTGCAAGTGCCCGTACTGCCATCTTTTCAGACAGCCCGTGCTTTCTGACAAGCAGATCGAACAGGTATGCGACAACCTCGGTATCAGTGTACATTGTGCATTGATACCCAAAGCTCTCTATATAACGTCGGTTTGTACCATACGATGTGATCTCTCCATTGTGGACGACGCTCCAGTTCAGGAGGTTGAAGGGGTGCGCCCCGCCCCACCACCCGGGGGTATTCGTGGGATACCGGTTGTGGGCAAGCCAGAGATATCCTTTATAGTCCTGGATCCGGTAAAAGTCCGCGACATCTTCGGGCCAGCCGGCTGCCTTAAAGACACCAAGGTTTTTACCTGATGAAAAGATGAGGGTCCCGTTCTTTGCAGTGTTAACCTTCATGACAAGGTGAGTTACGATGTCCTCGTCCGGTGTGGTGCTCTTGGGCATCAGGCTGCGGTCAGGGCGGAAGAAATACCGCCAGGGCGTGTGCACTTTCCTGATATTTGGCTGCTCGTAGGTCTTTATTTGTTCGTCATGAACGATTGTCCCCCATTTATCCAGCTCTGCATCAAGCGCCACCTTGTTCTCCCGGATATTGTCAAAAAACACGTGAAGCGCAAAGTAGTCCCTGTACTCAGGGTAGATGCCATACGCGACATACCCGGCACCCTCACCGCTCCCTCGTTCGTTCATCTGGGAGAGAGCTTCTTTGATCTTGCTCCCGTCCATGCACTGGCGGCGCCTGTCTATCACACCAATAATACCACACATATATTATCCCGGAATCGAATGATCAGGTAAAGTACTTGAACATTTGTTCAAGTAGATTTGTTGACAACATATAAATATGATTGGGTGGAACATGTCTTCCAGTATGTCGAAAGATGTCATCGGTACCACGTTAGAAAGAATTGCAGCGGATGATGTAAAATTTATCCGGCTTCAGTTCAATGATGTGATGGGACAGCCAAAAAATGCTGCGATCCCGGTTGCACAGGCAGAAAAGGCCCTGACAGACGGGACTTGGTTTGATGGATCCTCAATCGAAGGGTTTACCCGCATTGAAGAGTCAGACATGCTGCTCAAGGCAGACCCTGCATCATATACAGTACTCCCATGGCGTACTGCTGAGGGAAAGGTAGCAAGATTTATCTGTGATGTCTATACGTACGGGAACAAACCGTTTGAAGGGGATCCCCGTTACATCCTGAAAAAGACCATGGCCGAAGCAGCAAAGATGGGCTACGTCTTTAATACCGGTCCTGAGCTTGAATTTTTTCTTTTCAAGCTGATTGATGGAAAACCGACAACCCAGTTCCCTGACCAGGGGGGTTACTTTGATCTTGCCCCAAACGACTCGGCTGAGGATGTCCGCCGCGAGATCGTGCTCGCCCTCATTGAAATGGGATTCGAAATCGAAATGTCTCACCACGAAGTCGCACCGAGCCAGCATGAAATCGATTTCAAGTATGGTGATGCGGTCACAACCGCAGACCGTGTGATGACACAGAAGTTTACCACCAAAGCAATTGCATTGAAGCATGGACTCCATGCATCATTCATGGCAAAACCCATCGCAGGGATCAATGGCAGTGGTATGCATACCCATGGGTCGCTCGCCAGAGGAGGAAAAAATGCATTTTATGATCCGGATGCGCCGAAGGGACTTAGCGATGTCGCACTCTACTATATAGGCGGGCTGCTGAAGCATGCAAAAGCTATCACCCGTGTTGCCAATCCAACCATCAACTCATACAAGCGACTCGTCCCTGGTTATGAAGCCCCATGCTATATTTCATGGAGTACGACCAATCGCTCCGCATTGATCCGAGTTCCCGCCGCACGTGGCAACAGCACCCGCGCAGAATTCCGGAGTCCGGACCCGATGTGCAACCCCTATCTCACATTTGCATGCATGCTTGCTGCCGGTCTTGACGGCATCAAGAACAAAATTATGCCGCCGGAAAGTACCGATACGAATATCTACCACCTTGGCCCGCGGGAGCGGAAAAAACTTAAAATCGATATGCTGCCCGGAAGCCTCATGGAATCCCACGATTACCTTATGAAGGATCCAGTGCTCGGTAGCACACTTGGCAACCACATCATGGATACCCTGACCCGCATCACCGAACAGGAGACAGATGCATTTCGGCTTGCAGTCCACCCGTGGGAGCTGGACAGGTACCTCCCGAATTACTAATTTTTTTTTTTCGTTCAAAAGATAGTTTTATAAATATAGGAATACAACTTCCTTCCAACAATAGAACAAATTCATTTAACGGTTCGGGTTTAAAACGGCATGTACACAGGACCCTGAAAACTCCCGCACAACCACCGGACTTTTCATCCGGCAGGGAATACGGGAAACGGTATTCTTCGTATAATCCGCTGCATGTAATCAAACATAATGATTAAGGTGAAAACAAATGGTTTTAGATTCTGGAGCAACAGCCTGGATCCTGGCATCAACAGCCCTTGTGATGCTGATGACGCCCGGTGTGGGATTTTTCTACGGCGGTCTTGTCCGTAAGAAAAATTTTATCTCGATGATTACGCTCTCGTTCGTAGCGTTTGCACTGGTGAGTATACAGTGGGTTATGCTTGGGTATTCACTTGCCTTTGGGCCGGATGTCGGCGGATTTATCGGGAATCTCGACTTCCTTGGTCTGAACGGTGTCGGCATGGAGGCCGTCTCGTACAGTCCGGCGATACCAGGATTACTCTATATGGTTTTCCAGCTGGTGTTTGCAACTGTAACGATGGCAATTGTGACATCGGCTTTTGCTGAGCGTATTAAGTTCTCCGCATACCTCGTCTTTGCACTTCTCTGGACAACCATCGTATATGACCCGCTCGCTCACTGGGTGTGGGGTGGAGGATGGGCTGCACAGTTCGGTTCAATCGACTTTGCAGGTGGAACAGTCGTCCATATCAGTTCAGGGTTTGCTGCACTTGCGCTTGCACTTGTGATCGGGAAGCGTGTCGGATTCGGGAAATATGCCCTCGAACCGGCGAACATCCCGATGGCAATCTTGGGTGCAGCCCTCCTCTGGTTCGGGTGGTTCGGGTTCAATGCCGGCAGTGCACTTGCTGCCAACGGGCTTGCCGCAAATGCGTTCGTAACA
>CAIULN010000047.1 GCA_903900025.1 uncultured Methanomicrobiales archaeon
GAGCTTGATGATTGTGATCGCGTGCTGGGTGCGGAATAGATCCGTGAGAGCATGCGCGAGCACATCATCGGCAAGGTTTTCCAGACGGTTCACCTCGATGCAACGATCCTCAATATATTTTGGGTCCTTAATCGAGCGGATGCCTTTTACTGCCATTTCTATTTCAACTGCCGACATGTGGATTAGTTTGGCAAGCTCGATCATATGTGCATCAGAGGATTCGATACTGTAGTAAAGCATCTGCTCAGTTGTGCCATCAATATAATCGAGCACCTCGTCGAGCATGGAGGCCAGACGTGAAATCTCCTCGGGCTCGAGTGGTGTGATAAACGTCCGGTTCAACTGTTCGTAAATATCATGGGTGATGTGGTCACCCCTATGTTCGAGTTGCTCTATTTCGTGGCGTTTTTCTTTAACATTGGTGAAATCCTCGGTGAGATCGACCAGTTTTTGCGCTGCTTCCGTTACGATCGCTGCCTGCTGTTCAAAGAGATCAAAAAATATCTTGTCCTGCGGTATAAACCACTCCCGAAATCCCATAAACAAACCAACAAATCATCAGGCGGGAGAGGTAAAAATGTGGCGATTTTACATCAGGCGAAAGAGGGGAGGAGCGCGGCAATACAGTAATACCCTCCCCATGCGATCACAAGTGCAACCGGAATGGTGATCACCCATGCGGTCACCATCTCCCTCACAACATCCCACTGGACCGCGTTCTTTCCCCTCGTTGCTCCCACGCCAACGATCGCCCCGCTGATGACATGGGTTGATGAGACAGGGACGCCGTATTCGGTCACACCGGCAAGAATACTGCTGGCGGTTGTTGCTGCACAGAACCCCTGGTACGGGCGGATCTTCGTGATCTTTTTTGCCATCCTGTCAACGACCTGCCAGCCCCCGAAACATGTCCCGAACCCGATCGTGATAGCCGATGCGAGAATGACCCATGTCGGTACTATAAATGACGACAGGATTCCTGCCGAAACGAGAAGGGCGGTGATCAGTCCCACGGCGTGCTGCCCGTCGTTTGCCCCATGTCCTGTTGCCTGAAAAAGAGATGCAAAGGCATGGAGCGGCTGGAATATCCGGCGCATCCGGTTCTGCCGCGAGTGCCGGAACAGGTGGGATATGAGCACATCAAACAGGAATGCTGCAACCATACCAAGGATCGGGGAGATAAAAATGAACAGGACAATCGCAACAAGCCCGGAGAGTTTAAGCACCCCCGCAATCATCAGGCATGGAATGATGATGGCAGCACCGAAAATCGCCCCGAGCAGGAATGCCTGCTTCACATCCCCCCCGAGGGATGCAGCGATGGCTCCAAGAAGGATGGCACCGGCACCTGCGCCCAGAATACCGGATATCACGATTTCGGCAAAGACTTCGCCCCCTGGCAGGAGTACCGCAGATAACCCGGCAACCCCGATCCCGGCGCCCAGCAGCCCCCCGACCATTGCATGGCTGCTTGAAATGGGCATACCCGACCGTGTTGCGACAAAGACGAGCACAATGGCAGTTCCCATGGCAACAGTAATGGACAGGGGGGTGAGGGCTCCGGGACGGATGATCCCGGTTCCGATTGTCACTGCGACTGCAGTCGTAAAGACAAACGGACCGAACATATTGCAGACTGCGGTGAGAAGGATCGCTTTCATCGGGGAGAGTGCTTTTGTCGCGACAACCGTGGCAATGGAGTGAGACGCATCATTTAGCCCGTTGACGAAATTGAGGGCGAGTGCAAGGATGATCCCAAAAAGGATAAACGGTTCCATACCGGTCAGGAATGGCTCATCGCGATATCGTTGAGCGCATGACCCACATCATTGCACTTCTCCATCACCCTGCCAAGCCCTTCATAGATATCCTTGAGTTTGATGATCAGGAGGAGATCCTTTGCCTTGAACAGGTCGAGCACCCCACGGGACTGCAGCTCGATGGAGAGATTGTATAAGCGATTGATCTCGCTGGCATGGTTCCTGACTTTTTCGGGTTTTTTCAGTTCTGAAAGGCTCTTGATTGCATGCTGGATCTCAGTGGTTGACAAAAGGATAATGTAGGAAAATTCCCTGAGCACATCGCTGGACTCGGCAAGCTCATATGTGCAGACCTGCTGGGTGACCCGGTCAATCCGGTCCAGTACATCATCCATCACCGGGGCAAGGCGGGAGATCTCCTCGGGTTCCAGTGGCGTGACCAGTGATTCATTCAACTTCTCGTAGATCTTCCGTGTTATCTCGTCACCATTATGCTCAATCTGGCGGACACGGTGTGCCTTCTCCATTCCGGCGGGGAGCTCGTGGGTGATCTCGTTTAATACGGTCGCAGCCTCACTAATGGTGACCGCCATTTCAGAAAAGAGGGTAAAAAAAACCCGGTCTTCGGGAAGGATCAGGTCGCGGATGCGCATGGTGTATCCTATCGTATGCTTTGTACCAAACGATATATAACCGTGTGTCTGGGATATAAGGGGGGGGAAAAGATGGACCGAGCGGGAATTGAACCCGCGGCCTCTACCATGCCAAGGTAGCGATCTACCCCTGATCTATCGGCCCGTCCTACTCTATTGGACGGCATCAGTTAAAAGAATTGTTTAAAAGAGAACTCAGGGATGTGCTGTGGTCAGAAAAGCAATGGGAATCACAGCAGCACTGACGAGGATTCCGATTGCTCCCGGCGTGTATTTTTCTTTTAATGCAACGATTCCAAGCAGGATACCGGCACATCCAAGGATATAGGGGAATATGAAAAATGAGATCACCCCGCATGCGATGCTCCCTGCGGCATACTTCTTTCCCGCCGATATGGGCGGCCTGATGGCGTGAGTCTGCACCTTATCTGCGGGCATGCTGACGGTCAGTTCCGGCAATGCCCCACCATGTACTGGTGGAAGAGAGCTCTCGGGTGTACCCTGCTGTTGTACCGTTTTTGATAACGTTTTTTGTTCAAACGCAATTTCCCATACCGTTCCATTCCAGCGCAGCCAGCTCCCATGAACCGGACTGATCGTCCACCAAGTGCCGGTGTTATCCTGGTACCGCAGATCGCTCACCCTGCGGTTATACTCATCAAGCGGGATCTGCCCCGCCTCAAACTGGCTTTTTATGGTGCTGTATTCCGCCTCTGCTTCCTGTGCATTCATGCGCCAACTGTCTCCTTTTAGCGTAGAAAAATTCGCCGGTCTGTCATTTTACTGTGAAAAGGGTATCATCGTTTAAAAAACATAAATATGCTGGTTTTTGTGGCATTGCCGGGGTGTAAACCATGGATGATCGGATGTGGATTTTTTTAAAGTATGAAAAAGAGGGACCCGGTGAGCGTGACATCAAATGCGCTGGCGGTATGAAACCATCTCGTCGATGACCTTGTAGGTCTTTCCCGATAAGAGCCTGACGAACACTTCAACCCGGTCGGAGCTCTTTGAACCCTGCAAGGTAACTTCCGGGAATTCTGCCTGCATGTCCATCGATCCTGTAGCAACAGAACCATCGGGTTGCGTGAGCCGCACGCTGATCTCCTTGACCATCGCTTTTCCCGGCCCGCCGTCCAGCCTGACGGTGATCCTTCCCGCCAGAGTTTTTGGCCCGATGGAGACAAAGACTTCACTGTTTTTCGGGAGCTGATCGGTGGTTGTGGATGGGAGAGCCGTTGTTGTTATTGCAGGGCTGGTCATTGACTGATCTGGCTGGATAGTAACCGTGGGGGGAGCACTCCCCTTAACCGGGGGTTGCCCGAGAGAGAGGAGAGGGATGCTGACCAGCCACACCATGGCGATCACCGCAATGACGATCAAAAGACCAAGGGCTGCCGCCCGCACCAGAACCCAGCGCACGCCCGTATCACCGTGTGAGGAAGGAAGGCTCTGTTGTCCGGATGACGGTTGCGGCGGTTGTGGGGGTTCTGGCTGTATGGGATCCATATGAGTACCTCATGTTATTGAAAAAGGTAATTAATGTTTCACCATCCCATTGGGGGTCCTGGTGTGCTTCACCCATATCTTATCATGATCAGACCATGGGCAGCTCTGTCAGTATCCCGATCACCCGTTTCCGCGCCCCATGCAAGTCTGATTGCTTTACGACGGTTCCGTTGTCAATGAAGCGTTCAATGAGCGGTCGTGCCCCTGCTGGTTTTTTTGTTGTGGAGCGGAACGACACGGTGCACCCGTGAGGGTAGTTCGAAGACCTGTTTTGCGCCACTGCGTTTCCCGCGCTTTGCCTTGGGAATCCCCTCAATCTCAATAATATCAAGAGAGAAGTCGATCACCGGTGCGTTCGCAATCGCGCCGCCGACGCCGAATGCATCCACGATATCACGGTACACAAGTACGTCATCCCTCGTGACGCCTCCTGACAGGAAGATCTGGACGGCCGGATAAGCGTTGGCATCCAGCTCCCACCGCACCTCCTCGATGATCGAGCGCATATTTCCCCGCCGTGACTTTGGGGTGTCGAGCCGGACTGCTGCTGCCCCGCATGCTGCTGGACGGAGCGACTCCGCATTCTCATCGCAGTAGGTGTCGCACAGCATGATCCTGGGTACATCGGCGGGTGCGTGGGCATCAAACGACCGCCATGCATCATCAGGAGCCGGATAGCACATGACAAATGCATGCGGCATCGTCCCGACAACCGGCATCCCGCCGGGTGCACAGGTATTGATATACAAAAGAACTGCGCTAAATATTAGAAAGCCCACATCCAACAGAGAGGATAGGGTTATGAACCATAGCACACGTGGCGGGACGATGGAGGGGGGTACATGACGCTGGGCATCATCGGGGGAACAAGCCTCCTCTTTTCCGAACTGCCGCCGCTGGAAAGGCGTCGTATCCACACCCCGTTTGGCAATGCCGAGATCCTTTCCGGGGATGTAGTGATGCTCATGCGCCACCAGAGCGGGCTGCCGCCCCACCGGATCAACCACCGCGCGAACCTCGCGGCGCTTGCGATTGCCGGTGTGGACCGGGTTGTGGCGTTTGGTTCATCGGGATCGCTGAAACCTCATATTACACCCGGCTCCATCGTCATCCCCACCGATTACATTTCAGTGACTGACATCCTGTCAATACACGACCATGCCATCAAACACATCCGCCCCGAACTTTCAGGAGAGTTGCGGGATGCGCTTTCCCTGACTGTGCCAGAAGCCCGCTTTGGGGGGGTGTACGTCCAGACACAGGGACCGCGAATCGAGACAGAGGCAGAGGTGAAGATACTCGCAAAATGTGCCGACATTGTCGGCATGACCATTGCTAGCGAAGCGACGCTTGCAAGTGAGCTGGGCATGGCATTTGCAGCACTCTGCACGGTCGACAACTATGCAAATGGTCTGGGCGGCGAGGTGCTTACCTATGATCATATCCTCACCATGTCGAAAAAACACCGGCGCCGGACTGAAAAGATCGTTGCAGGGATTATCAGGGATCTGGGTTGACTATCGAGGCAGGTTTCGCATGAACGACATTTTTTTAAAAAATTACCCGCTGCTGATCACCAACGTGAAGGTGGCTGGACTCCCGGCAGACATATTCATCGATGAGAATGGCGTGATTGCAGCAGTCGGAGAGCATGCACGAAAACAGCACAAAGGGGATGCGGAATTCATTATTGATGGTGATGGTGCGATCGCCATGCCCGGCCTCGTCAACACGCACACCCATGCGGCAATGACGCTGTTGCGGGGGTATGCCGATGACATGGTCCTGCAGGAATGGCTCAACAAGAAGATCTGGCCGCTGGAATCGCACCTTACCGGCTCGGACGTGTACTGGGGGACAAGACTCGCCTGCCTCGAGATGATCAGGACCGGAACAACCGGGTTCAATGACATGTATTTCTTTATGGAAGATGCCGCACGGGCGGTCGCTGAAACGGGGATCAGGGCAGTGCTCTGCTACGGGTTTATTGATCTCGGGAGTCCTGAAAAACGGGAAGCGGAGTGCCGGGCAACCGAGAGGCTTGTCGCTCATATAAGGTCCCTTGACAACCCGCGGATCAGAGCTGCCGCCGGTCCCCACGCGCCGTATACGGTATCAAAGGAAGGATTGCGGTGGTGTGCGGAGTTTGCCGCAGAGCAGCAAATTGGCATCCACATCCATGTGAGTGAAACAGAAAAAGAGGTCAGCGACTCTGTGGCGCAGCATGGGAAACGCCCGGTTGCGGTACTGGACGAGTGCGGGATCCTTTCTTCCCGCACGGTGGCGGCGCACTGCTGCTGGCTTGATGAGCCGGAGTGCCGGCTGTTTGCGCAGCGCGGGGTTCATGTCTCCCACAACCCGACAAGCAATATGAAACTTGCCACAAACCGGGTGATGCCCTACCACTGGCTGAAAGCAGCAGGGGCAAACATAACGCTTGGCACTGACGGGTGCTCGTCCAACAACAACCTCGACATGTTCGAAGCGATGAAAACCGCATCCCTCCTCCAGAAATTTTCCTGGAACGATCCGACCCTGCTGTCCGCACCCGAGGCGCTCCAGATGGCGACATCCGCGGGAAGCAGGGCGCTGGGGTTTGGCACCGGCACGCTTGCCACCGGTTCACCGGCTGATATTGTACTTGTCTCCTCACGTACTGCGTGCAATGTCCCGATGCACAACCCGGTATCCAATATTGTATATTCCTGCAGCGGATCGGCAGTGGAGACGGTCATCTGCAACGGGAAGGTGCTGATGCTGGAACGCGAGGTGCCATACGAACGGGAGATCCTTGCCGGTGCACAGGAGGCGGCATCCGGTCTTGTGCAACGTGCTGCTCAGTCCTGATATGATGCAGACACAACCAAAACCGCAGCCGTTCCGCATTGCGACTTTTGTATGCGTTCTGTTGCTTCTGGTCACTGCCGCCCTTCTGCCGGAGAATTGCAGAAAAGGCGATATCGTCACGCTCACCCTTGAACGCGATCCCGATGAGACGCAAAAGGAACGGGACCGGATCGCACAACAGATTGAACGCTTAAAAAAACGATGACTGGTTTCCTGCGGGTCTCATCAGAAGGCTGATAACAGGCGACGGAGTGGCGCAGGCGAATAAAAAACGCAAATCATTTGACAGGGGATACCCTACACCTGCTCAATGACCCCCCTAAGAAACATCCCGGCCATCCATCAACGCAGAACTGCAAAATCTGCAAAGAACCATTTGCAGCTCCTGAACATCGCACCGTCTCTTCCTGTGCGAAGGCTGCCTGTACAAGGTCCTGATCGTGCTGTTTACCGCCCTTATCATCATCTCATATGTGGCATGGTTTGGTGTCATCGGGTAAACCATCCTTTTTCTCTCGATCCGAAAGCACGCCAAAACGACATGAACGCGGAAGAAGAAAGATACAGTCTCGGTCTCCGGCATACCTTCACACCAGGGTCCGTGAACCGCGGTTGTGGTCTTGAATCATGAGAACCTCGATGTCAGGCCGGCATGACAGCCCCCGATCGTTCGTTGGATGGAAGAGGGAAAATGATCTCCTGATGCTGGTGTTGACCGGAGTTTACACGACGGGTTTGATGGCCTGGTTTTTAGGAAAACTCTTTTATTTGTTTACAGTGACTCTGTATAGTCAACTGTGGAGCACCCACATGTGACGTGCGGGGTCGTGGCCAAGCCCGGAATGGCGACGGGCTCCAGCGGTCTTTGCGTTCCTGTGCTGCAGATGATGAGCAATGGGTCTGCTGAAATGACCTTTCCGGTAACACCTGAAAGGGCATCGAGAAACTCACCAGAGTCCCGGTGCCGGGTGATGACCCGTTGGAGCACTGATGCATGTCGGAGAGACCCGTCGATCGTGAGTTCAAATCTCACCGACCCCACATTTTCTGACTGTTCTGTTATATTTTGATATCTTTATTACATCCGACGGTGACATAGTAACCGGGAGAAGAGGAAATTTCATGTATCTTGTAGGAGAAGCCCTTATAGGTGACGGTGCGGAACTTGCACACATTGACCTGCTTATCGGGGACAAGGAAGGACCGGTCGGGGCCTCGTTTGCAAACGCCATTTCGCAGCTGTCCATGGGGCACACCCCCCTGCTTGCGGTCGTGCGCCCGAACCTGCTGGCAAAACCTGTCACGCTCGTGATCCCCAAGGTCACGTTAAAAAATATCTCGCAGGTGAACGAGATGTTTGGCCCGGTGCAGGCAGCGGTCGCAAAGGCAGTCGCCGACTGCGTCGAGGAAGGCGTTTTCGAACGGGCCAAGGCTGACGTGGAGAGTATCGTGATCCTCGCGTCTGCGTTCCTCCACCCCGATGCCCGCGACTACAACAAGATCTACCGGTACAATTACGGCGCCACCAAGCTCTCGATCAACCGTGCGTTCGACAAGTTCCCAGATGCAAAGACGCTCGTGTATGAGAAGGACCGTGCCGCCCATGCGATTATGGGGTTCAAAGTGGAGCGGCTCTGGGACCCGCCCTACCTGCAGGTGGCAATTGACCTTGTGGACATGGCCAAGGTTGCCGCAGTGCTCACCCAGGTTCCCCTGAATGATCACGTGATCATTGAGGCGGGCACGCCGCTTATCAAGAAGTTCGGCCTCTCCGTCATCTCCGAGATCCGCAAGCTGCGCCCCAACGCGTTCATCATCGCTGACTTGAAGATCCTCGACACGGGCAACCTCGAAGCCCGCATGGCGGCCGACGCATCCGCAGACGCGGTCGTGGTCTCCGGGCTCGCCCCGACATCGACCATGGAGAAGGCGATCACCGAGGCCCGCAAGGTCGGCATCTACTCGATCGTGGACATGCTCAACGTCCAGAACCCGGTCAAGGTGATCGAGAAGCTCAAGGTCAAGCCCGACATCGTAGAGCTCCACCGTGCGATCGACACTGACGACACCGCCCATGCATGGGGCGACATCCCGGCGCTGAAGAAGGCAGCGGGCGGCAAACTCCTCATCGCAACGGCCGGCGGCATCCGCGTGAACATTGTCAAGGATGCGCTCAAGGCCGGCGCCGACATCCTCGTGGTCGGGCGTGCGATCACGGCAAGCAAGGACATCAGCCACGCGGCCGAGGCATTCATCGAACAGCTTGACAGGGAAGAGATCGACCAGTTCAGGGTTATGACGGACTTTTAATACGAGAATATACTCAATTTCCCTTTTTTCTAAATGACATCCCGGTTTACGAAAGTTTTCAGTCCGGATGTGTACATTAGATCCATGAAGGTTTCAATCCCGCGCTGGCAGCACCCAAAATGCGGGAGCTCGCACGCAACGGATCAAACCCCGGAAGACAGGCAGATTTGTGCCTTGCAGGTAGGTTTGTCCGGAATGTGGAACGATGACCGGGAAGAAAAGGATTTTTTATGATACCGCATCACTTCGCACAGAAGTAGCCTATAACGAGTTTGTATTTCGTAAATACCTCACACGCCGGACAATAGCAACCGCTCGTTTTTGTTTTTTCAGCAATCGATGATTTTCCCCGTGCACAGAATAGTTCATGAGGCGGAGAATCCTTAAGCAGGTTATTCCTGAAGGTCGGGCAGGCCCCGCAATACTTTTTGCAGGTCTCCGCGTTCCCGACAGTATCATCCACTGTTGCCGTACTGGTTTTCATCACGAGATACTCCATCAGGGAATTACATATACTTATGCCTGTTAATCAGTATGAAATGTGCAGCGTATACGGAAGTCCGGTTCCCGTGATTTTCCTAAAAAACAGTATCCGGCACATGACCAAACGCTATTATCGGAAATTTTTTTGAAAAGTTTTCAAAACTTAAAAAATCCCTTTAAGAATTTTTAATTTTTTCAATTTTTTTGAAAAATTTTAAATTCCAAAAAATTTTTTACAGATATTTTCTTTCGCGTGAAATTTTATTTCCCGGAATTTTGTTTCAGCATCATTCCAAAAATCTCTCCCCACATCCCCCCACCCGCCTCGTCACCCCATTTATATACCCCAAACGGAGCCCGTATCACCGTTTTCCCGCCATTCGGAGCCGTTAAACCCCACTCCTGAAAACAGGGCAATAACCGCATTCCGGCAGCGTTTTCCATGCCCGGGCATATGGCACATCGTGGCAAAAAAGGTGCCTGCCGGAAGCGCAATAAAGAGCAGATTTTTCCTTTGATTATAGAGCGTATTTTTCAAAAATACGCGGTTATTGAGGAGATAAAAGTGGCGGTGGACACCCCCCGCCTGCCGAATGGGGGTTCGACAAGGAAAAAGGGCAATCGGAGCCAGTACAGGGCTTATTTTCCAGTTGGAGGAGATGAGGGGAATACCAAACGGGATGTCAGACAGAAAGCAGACAGCGTAGAGAAGCAGGGTAGATAACCGGCAATTCCTGCCAGACAACAGGATTGGATATGGCATGCGGAGGGATCGTCTCTGATTAAAAAAAAATTTAAAATTTTATCAAAATTCTGATTGATTTTAAAAAAAATTTAAACAGTTCACAGATCTGCAATTATTTATATTTTTTTTTGTTTTTTTCAACCGGATTTCATTCCCAGCGGTTCGGCTCACAAATTACAGTACCGGTACAGGCCATCATTGTATACCCGGCGTACCCGTACGATTCTTGTGGAAAAATGTGATGAATGGATGAATGAAAAAATCCGGATCCGGTCATGTAGCAGGCTTGACCTCCACCATCTCCCCCGGCTTCAAAATCTTCACCCTGATATCCGTCGTCCGTTCGATCGCTTCCTTCCACGGCTCCGGGTCCTGCTCGATCTTGTCCCACGTGTTGTAGTGGATGGGGATGACAAGTTTTGCGCCGATGAAATTTGCCGCCATCATCGCCTCAGCCGGGCCCATCGTGAACCTTCCGCCAATGGGGAGGAGGGCGACATCGGGATGGTAGAGTTCCCCGATCAGCTTCATGTCCGAAAAGAGCCCGGTGTCACCGGCATGGTAAACCGAAACGCCGTCCATGCCAATGACAAAACCTGCCGCGGTTCCCCCGCCGTACCCCTGGCCCGTCTCCTCGATCCTCCCGGAGTGCATCGCGGGCGTCATCGTGAACGAAACGCCGCGCAGTACCAGTGTCCCGCCAATGTTCATTCCCTCGGAAGGGACGCCCCGGGCCTTGAGGTATTTTGCGATCTCGGTGATCGCAACGGTCGGTCGTTTGATCGTGACCACTTCGCCCATGTGGTCAGCGTGCCCGTGGGTAATGGCGACGAAATCGGGTTTTGTCCCCGCGACGCTCCCGGTTTCAATGAACGGATCAATCAGGACCTTTTTGCTTCCCGAGAGCAGGACGCATGAATGCCCCAGCCACGTGATATGCATACATGCAGATAGGATTCCATAAGCATCAACATTGCGTGGGACGGGAAAAAAGGGGGGAACCCGTACCACCAGCAGGCTCATGTACCAATCCGGAGTACCCTTGAACAGAGGAAACGATCTGATGCTGGACCACTGTCCCGGTGCCGCGAACCTGCGGACTCCCACCCTCACCGTCAGGAAATGCCCACAGTGCGGTGAAGAAGTCGAGGTCTTTTCAAGCGATGTTGCAGTGACGTGCAGCAGGTGCGGTTTTGTTGTTTATAATGACATGGAGTCATGCATCCGGTGGTGCCGGCACGCAAAGGAATGCCTCGGTGCTGAGACGTACGGGAAACTGACACGCGGGAAGAAGCCGTAAGGCTCATATCCCGTTGACTGCGCGTGCGAGTCCGGACTAAAAAAGGATAGTGGGCGGTTCCACGGAATACACCGTTCACGCGCCTTATGTCACATCGATCAGTTCAGCTTCGGTGATATCGATCGATTCGCCAAACCCATCAGCGGTCACGCTGCGGGTCATCTGCTCGGACAGGTCGCGGTCTTCCATGACATCCCTGATCCGTGCGATATACGGGTCAATTGTCGGGTCTTCCTGCTCTTCGATCACGTGCCGGTACTCCCGGAGCGTCGAGGGGCTGATCCCGAGCTCCTCGCTGACCTCCTTCATGGTCTTGCCGGAGTTGAGGAGCTCTGCCATCTTCTCGCGGTCAAAAGGCATCTTGAAATCCAGCTCGCGGAAGAGCTTGAGCCTGACCCGCGCCCGTGCAACGGTCTTGCTGAGCTTCTCATCGCCGAGTTCGCGGGCGATCTCGGTATCGTTCTTCTCTCCATAGAACATCGTAACCAGTTTTGCGAGCTGGATCGGTCGCAGGGACGTCTTGAAGATTCCCTGCTCGGTAATCTCACGCATGACCAGTGCGACCTCCCGCTCGATCGCGTCGCTGTCCCTGAGGGTGCCGTGGATATTTTTCATCGGCTCGACAATCTTGGTCTTGCCGGACATCGTGCTGAACAGTTTCAGGAGCTGTGCTTTCTTTTTTTCTTCAGTCATTGCGAACCCCGCTATTGGGATTAGGATATACAATATTACCCTGACTATTTAATCCTTATGTAATTGGATATTTGACCAAAAACTCTTTAAATTACTGTGCGATTGTATATCGGACTGAGCCTGTTTTAGAGGGATAAGGCTGGTTTTTACCTCCTTTTACCTGTTTTTGCGTTCAAAAAAGACCCGAGTAACATTCCATTGGGATCCACCCTTCCTTCCAGTATCCTTTTTGTGCCAGTCATCGTACTATATGGGACGAATATCCCAAAAACCCTGTGATCACCATGAGCGATATCTATGAAAAGGTAATGGATCTTGCAAAACGCCGCGGTTTTATCTGGCCCACTTCGGAGTGCTATGGTGCGATGGCGGGCTTCATCGACTACGGTCCGCTCGGCGCGATGATGAAGCGCCGGGTGGAGAATATCTGGCGGGATTTTTACGTGATAGAGGAGGGGTATTACGAGATCGAGTGTCCCACCATTGCGCAGGAAGCCGTTTTTGTTGCCTCAGGTCATGTGAAGGGATTTGCAGACAAGATGTGCCAGTGCCCGCACTGTCATGAATTCCTCCGCGCTGACCATGTCGCTGAGGGGGGTGGAGTGGCAGGTGCCGCAACGATGGATCATGAAGTGCTTGCCGCCGCGATCGCGTCATGCAGGTGCCTTGCCTGCGAAAAGGTGCTCGGCAAAGTTGAGGTCTTTTCCTTTAACCTGATGTTCAGGACCTCGATTGGGCCGGGGTCACAGCGCACCGGCTACCTGCGCCCCGAGACTGCACAGGGCATGTTTGTCGATTTCACCCGGCTCTTACGGTTCTACCGCGACCACCTCCCGTTCGGTGCCGTGCAGATCGGCAAGTCCTACCGCAACGAGATCTCCCCCCGGCAGGGGATGATCCGGCTGCGGGAGTTCACGCAGGCAGAAGCGGAGATCTTTGTGCATCCTGAAGAGAAAGTCCACCCGAGGTTCTCCCGCTATGCCGAGTACACGATGCCGCTGTTGACCGCACAACAGCAGCAGGCAAAGGAGCCCCCCCTCACCATGTCGATGCGGGATGCGGTTGATAACAGGGTGATCGCCAACGAGTACGTGGCATACTATGTCGCCCTGACGCACGAGATGCTGGTTGCGATCGGCATCAGGCCGGACCGGCTCCGGTTCCGCCAGCACCTGCCGGACGAGCTGGCGCATTACGCAGCGGACTGCTGGGACGCCGAGGTGTACTCGGACCGGTTCGGCTGGGTTGAAACGGTCGGCATTGCGGACCGGACCGATTACGACCTGACTGCCCATGCCAAGCACAGCGGAACCAAAATGACCGTCTTTATCCAGTACAGTGAACCGAAAAAAGTGCGGCGCCGGCGGATTGTGCCAAACATGAGCGTGCTTGGCAAGCAGTACCGGACCAAAGCAAAGGCGGTCTTTGAGGCGCTCTCAAAAGCGGTACCGGGCACGGACGGCGCAGACATTGTTGTCGATGGTGAGACGATCCGCATCCCGCCAGACCTCTATGAAATCCGCGATGAGATGGTCGAAGTCCGCGGCGATGAGATCGTCCCGCACGTCATCGAGCCATCGTACGGTATCGACCGGATGTGCTACGCAGTCCTCGAACAGGCATACGACGAGGACATCGCAGACGGTGAGACCCGCACGGTGCTCAGGCTTCCTTCCTCAGTCGCACCGATACAGGTCGCCGTGTTCCCGCTGATGAACCGGGACGGGCTTGACACGATCGCCCTTGAGATCACCACGGCGCTCCGGAAAGAGGGTGTGCTCGCCGAGTACGACGACTCCGGGGCAATCGGGCGACGCTACCGCCGGCAGGATGAGATCGGTACACCCTACGCAGTTACCGTTGATTACGACTCAAAAGAGGATCATACCGTCACGATCCGGGACCGGGACAGTATGAAGCAGGCCCGTATCGCTATTACAAGCGTTCCCCAGACGGTCTGCGCCCTCATTGACGGAAGCCTTATATTCACTTCGTTATCCCCATAACGCAAACCCTATGAACTGCATCTCCCATCCCCTCATCCGGCAGGACAGCATCGAATCGCGGGAGTACCAGATGGCGATTGCGATGAAGGCGCTTGATGCCAATACAATGGTGATCCTGCCAACCGGCCTTGGCAAGACCGCGGTAGCGCTGCTCGTCGCGGCATCCCGGCTGTACAATGAAGGGGGCCGGGTGCTGATGCTCGCACCGACAAAACCGCTGGTCGAGCAGCACCTGCGGTTTTTCGAACGGTATCTCCTGGTAACGGGCAAAGACGATCCTTCCGCTTCCCCGTTTGTTATGTTCACCGGTGAAGCACCGCCGGTTGAGCGGACTGCCGACTGGGAGCGGGCAACGGTCATTCTTGCCACACCGCAGGTGATAAAAAACGATCTCATTGCCGGCCGCTACCACCTCAAAGATGTTACGCTGCTCATTGTTGACGAGTGCCACCGCGCAGTTGGCAACTACGCATACGTTTTTTTGGCCCAGCGCTACCTTGCCACCGCTGACAAACCCCTCCTCCTCGCGATGACAGCGTCCCCGGGCGGGATGCAGGAGAAAGTGCAGGAGGTCTGCGGGAACCTTGGCATCGCCCATATCGAGACCCGGACCGAGGATGATCCCGATGTCCGACCGTACGTGCACAAGCGGGACATTGAAGTCATCACCATTGATCTTCCCGCGGAACTCAGCGCTGCAATAAATGCGATCAACGCCCTTATCGATGACCGCCTTGCGCTGCTTGCCTCACTCCACTTCACCGTGCCAAAACGTGAGAAACTGACGATGAAGGCACTCCATGCGATCAACGCCCAGATCCAGCAGAGGATCGCAGGCCACGACCCGGCAGCATATTCGGCGGCGTCAGTATACGCCGAGTGCATGAAGCTGAAGCACGCGGTCACGCTTGCCGAGTCACAGGGGAGTGAGGTGCTCAAAGGCTACCTCGCAAAGCTCATCGCCGAGGGTACCGGTGCCGGGGGGAGCAAGGCAAGCCAGCGCCTGGCTAAGGATCCCGTATTCCGGGACCTGTTCGAACGCTCCGTTGGGTGGACCGGCGAATTACACAAAAAACCAGAGATTGCGCTGGGTCTTGTCCGTGAGCAGCTTGCAGCGCATCCCGACAGCCGTATCATCATCTTTGCGACCTACAGGGACACGGTGCAGCTCCTTGTCGACCACCTCAATAACAACGGGATCAGGTGCGAGCGTTTTGTCGGGCAGGCAACAAAGGATGCAGAGAAGGGGCTCTCCCAGAAAAACCAGATCGCTGCCCTGACCCGGTTCCGGAAAGGAGAGTTCAGGGTGCTGATCGCCACCTCAGTCGGTGAAGAGGGGCTCGATGTCCCCTCCACCGACCTGGTGATCTTCTACGAGGCCGTGCCGTCCGAGATCCGCTCGATCCAGCGCAAGGGAAGGACCGGCAGAACCGGCGCCGGCAGGGTTGTCGTCCTTGTCACAAAGGGGACCTCCGACGAGGTATACCGGCACGTCAGCCAGGCAAAAGAGAAGGTGATGCAGCGGAGCATGAGGATGATGGGCAGGATGGCCGCCCTGCCGCAAAAACCTGTCAGGGCAGAGCAGGCAAGCATTGAAGCGTTCACGCCGCAGGGACCGAAGATCATTGTTGATGACCGCGAGACCTCATCAAAAGTCGTCGAACTCCTCAGCGGCATGGGCGTGGCGATCCGGCTCGAACGCCTTGCGCATGGTGACTACGCGATCGGCGACCGGATCCTTGTCGAGCGGAAAACCGCACGGGACTTTGTTGACACCCTGATCAACCGCGACCTGCTCGGGCAGGTCAAAGCGATGGCTGAAACGGTGCTGCGCCCGGTTTTGATCATTGAGGGAGGCGATCTCTACACCCAGCGTGACATCCATCCGAATGCAGTCAAAGGGGTGCTCGCCGCCCTCACCGTCGACATGGGGGTGTCGCTTTTGTTTACGAACGATGAGGAGGACACGGCCCGGATGCTCTATGTGCTGGCAAAACGCGAGGACGGCGAGCGTGGCGAGCGGAAGGTGCACCCGCATAAGTCGCACCGTTCGCTGCAGGAGGAGCAGGAGTATATCATCTCTTCGTTCCCGGAGATCGGGATGCGGAACGCGCGGCTGCTCCTTGCCCATTTCGGATCGGTTCGGGCGATCGCAAATGCAGATAAACCGGAGCTTCTTGCCATAAAAGGGATCGGGGAGAAAACGGCGCAGAAAATTTTTGACCTCTGCCGCCGCCCCTACCGCTGACGCAGGCAGGAAAGCGCTTCGATCCCGGTCTTCACGGAATCCATCAGGGTCAGGCAGCGGTCCGGATCTTCATCAGCCCTGATCCGTGCGCACAGGTTGTGGACCGCCGCAACCAGTTCGTCTTCCAGTGCTGCAGTGTCAACGGGAGCTGGGGGTGCCGGTTGCCCCTGCACCACACCCGCATTGACGGATGATGGCCGGGGGCGTGGCGGGGTGCCGGTCTGCGGGGCGTCCTTTTCTTTTGTCTCCTGTCCGCGTTCAGCACAGACCACGCAGAATGTTGTACCCTTGTATTCAAACATCGGGCAGCCGCAGGTTTTGCAACCCTTTTCCAGCATCTTTCCCCCTTTTAAGAGGTACTCCGCCATGATCTCATCTTCCTTTTTATGCGCCATTGCGGTCACCGTCGCATCAATATTTAACCTATATATGGGGGTTCTGCATATTAACTACAGGTAGGAGGTGTGGCACGATGCCGAACCCACAGAAGACGATCGAGAACTGTATCCTGATGCTGCAGCACATCATGGAGGACAGTAGTATCCCGAGGAATATCCGGCGCGTGGCGGACGAGACACGCCAGCTGCTGACAAATGATACCAAGGAACTGGGGCTGCGTGCGGCTGAGGCGATCTCCAAGATTGACGAGATCTCAAATGATCCCAACATGCCGGTCCATGCCCGGACAAGGATCTGGGAACTGGTCTCCCAGCTGGAGACAATCCCGCTGGATTGAGCCAACGAGGGGTCATCACAGTACTTTTTTTTCTTATTTTTCCTGCTTATCGCCTGTTGCTTTGGTAAAAATTGGTTTTTGCATTATCTTTCAGCCATGGGAAGATAGTATTACACGGATATTTTCATTGTACGGGATCCGTTCCTGCAATACAACATCTCCATTTTTAAAAATGGGGGGAAAGGATGCCTTCTTTACAGCAATACTTTATGAGGCTGTCCTACAGAAACACTCCTGATAGCATTTATGGGTGTTTGAGGCAGATGTCCACGGTCCTGATTGTTGATGATGATCCGGATATCGCCAACATTTTCAGGATTTTTCTCGCACGGGAAGGGCATACGCCAATAACCGCATCCGATGGGAAGGTCTGCCTCGAGAAACTGCAGCAATTCAAATGCGACGTCATCCTTCTCGATATCATGATGGCACCCATGGACGGCTGGGAAACGCTGACACAGATCAAAAACAATCCACAGACCAGTTCGATTCCGGTCATCATGGTCACCGGAAAACCCCTTGAAAAACGGGAAAAAGAGACATATGGCACGATGTTTTACAAATACCTCATGAAACCCGTACGGCGGACGGAATTATGTGAGGTTGTCCGCAGTGCCGCGAACTCTCTCTAGACGTTTTGGTCAATTGCGTCTGACAGGAATGGATCCGGATTTCAATTTTTTTTGATTTTTTTTGTCGTGTGGAACCCGGTCAGGTACACCGATTCCCTCATTCAGATCTGCCTGAATCGAGTGATGTTGCGCACCCGGCACCTTTCCCTACCTGCTCAATACGTCCTGCACAAATGTCCCGATCTGATCAACCGCTTCCTTTCCTTCTGGCACGTGATCGGCAAACACCTGCCAGCAGTGGAACATGTCCTGCCAGATCCCGAACCGGACCGGCACGCCGGCCCACCGCGCCTTCTTGACAAAAGAGGTTATCCCGTCGAACAGGAGCTCGTGCGTCCCTGCCTGGATGTAGAGCCGCGGGAGCCCGGCAAGGCTGGCATGGATCGGCGAGGCAAGGGGATCATCCGGGTCATGACCTGCAAGGTACATGGTTCGGATCGCGTGGAGTCGTTCAGCCGTGATCCAGTCCGCGGCCCGGTTCGTTTCCACCGATCTGCCCCCAAACATCATGTCAACTGCCGGTGACAGGCAGACCGCTGCCGGGGGAAGCGGCATCCCGCTGTCCCGTGCAAAAAGGAGGAGATCGAGCACCAGCGTACCGCCGGCAGAGATGCCGACCGGTACAACCCTGTGCGGGGGGGAGCCGTGGGTGATGAGCCAGCGGTACGCGGCGACTGCATCCTCCACTGCCGCAGGAAAAGCGTGCTCCGGTGCCAGCCGGTAATCAACAGAGAAGACCCGTGCCCGGGCTGCCCGGGCGATCCGCAGGCACAAACCGCGGTAATCTGCCGTTGACCCGAGGGTGAAACCGCCGCCATGGAAGAACAGGACGGTGCAGCCCGGTACCGATTCCGGGACAGAGATCCAGAATCCCTGCACGCCGTTGCCGCTGATCACCACCCGCTCCATGAACGGCAGTTCACCTGCCTCCTGCTGCACCTTTCGGTAAAACGCCGAGAACTCCTGCCGCACCACGGAAAGCGGCTTTTTCGGATCGGGTGCGTGGGACCGGATGACCGTGAGCAGATCGTCAGGCAGACCTTGAGCCATCGTACGTGAGGGTATTGTGAAGGGGGTTGATAAATGGTGGGGGTGGTCGGGGGAAAGGGATCATTGCACCGGGCTGCGCAGGGTGCGGATACAAAAAACGTCTGGACTGGTGTGCCAATAAAAATATATGAGTGGAATGCTGCCCGTACAAAAAAAACCGTTTTGGGTAGTCAGGGTTGTCAAGGATAAAAAAACTGGTTTGCGGCATCCGTTGTCTGGTTCAGAATTTCAGAATCAGCACCCACTGAAACGAACCGCTGACTTAATGTTTGCTGGAAAATTTTCGTTTGATGCGCCCCAGCTGATCGTAGCACCAGAACACTCCTTGTGCCAATCGCACTTTCACACCCAGTCCATACCCCTCCATTTCCCTGGATACCTGCTTCATCAGTGAGGGAATTTTTAAGTGCTGCGGGCAGATCTTCTCGCATCTCCCGCACTCCTTGCATAACCCTGCGTAGGACGTGGCGCCGAGCAGCCCGCCATGCCGCCCGAGATAGAGAAATTTCGCGGCACGGTCATGAGGGAAAAGGTGATGGTTGTTGTAGAGGGCAAAGCAGCCGGGGATGTCGACACCCGCCGGGCACGGCATGCAGTACCCGCAGCCCGTGCACCCGACTTTCATCAGCCGCAGGTAGGTATCCCGGACCCTCGTGATGAGTGCCAGTTCGTCTGCAAAAAGAGAATTTGGAAAGGCGGATTCAGCAGCCCGCAGGTTCTCATCGATGTGGGCTTCGTCGTTCATGCCCGAGAGCACGACGGTAACCTCGGGATGGTTCCAGACCCAGCGCAGCCCCCACTCCGCGGGTGAACGTTTTACTGGTGCTTCGTCCCAGATCTTTTGTATCGCTTCTGGCACCGGTCCGGCAAGGTTGCCGCCCC
The DNA here is from genome assembly GCA_903900025.1 of uncultured Methanomicrobiales archaeon. Taxonomy (GTDB): domain Archaea; phylum Halobacteriota; class Methanomicrobia; order Methanomicrobiales; family Methanospirillaceae; genus MVRE01. Next base: position 19,855 of record CAIULN010000047.1, read on the forward strand.
GCAGGGGTTCCATGATGATCACGGCGAGCCTTTTTTCTGCTGCATAGTTCAGCCCTTCTGTTCCCGCCTGATTATTCTCATCGAGATAATTATACTGAATCTGGCAGAAGTCCCAGTCATACGCATCGATGATCTCTTTGAGGGTCGCCGTGTCCCCGTGGAACGAGAACCCGGTGTTTTTGATCCTCCCGTCATTCTTTGCGGCATCGAGGAATTCCCGGACCCCGAGCTTTTTGAGTTTCTCCCAGCTCTTTTGCACCATGCTGTGGAGCAGGTAGTAATCGATATGATCCGTGCGCAGTGTCCGCAGCTGGGCGTCGAGAATCCGGTCCATATCCTCCCGCGTGCGGACCGACCACGGGGGCAGTTTGGTCGCTATCCGGACCTTTCCCCGGTAGCCACCGTCAAGTGCCATACCAAGCACCTGCTCGCTTTTCCCCATGTGGTACGCGGGCGCCGTGTCGATATAGTTCACCCCATGGTCAATCGCGTACCGGATCTGCCGTACCGCACGCTCGACATCCACACCCCCCCTCTTTGTTGAGGGCAGGCGCATGCAGCCGAAGCCAAGAATGGATAACCGGTCTCCGGTTTTGGGGACGGTGCGGTATAACATGAAAACACCACAAAGACTGACTGATCAACCATAATCTGATGGGAAAGTATTCAAATATGAGCGATCCTGCCCTGCACCGTGTTTTTTAAAGATCCCCGCAGAATTGCCCTTTTATTGCACGGGTACGCAGAACGGTTTTGTCATTAAACAGTTCATCAATAAAACTATTAAGAGAGAGAACTAATTCAAAGGGAGGGATTGGTGATGACAGAGGATACACGCGAGCGGGCTGCCGATGACCTGCTGACCCTGATGCCATTTTACCATAAACATATCATGAAGACAGGATTTTTCATCAGCGGTATGCAGGCGGCACAATACCGGGTGCTGGGCGTGCTGATGAAGGCAGGGACGCTCCCGGTCTCCGAGATCGGACGGCGCCTCTACATCTCAAAACCGTACATGACCGCGCTGATCGACACCCTCATTGAAGGGGGGTTTGTGGAGCGCCAGCCGGACCTGGCCGACCGGCGGGTCATCAACATCACCATCACCGAACAGGGCAAACGGCACCTGAAACAATCCGTCACCCTCTACAAAAACGAATTAAAAACTCTCCTCTCCGGTCTGGACGATACGGACCTTGAGGAGCTCTGCAGCTCGCTTGAATCCTTAAAGGCAATCCTTGCAAAAATCCCGTGAGACAGATCATGGTCCAACCACTGCAAAACATATCTGTTGGCAATTCCCAAGAACAAACAACGCAAAAATTTAGCGGACGCGATTCAGTCCATGCGGCGTCAAATGTTTGTTCTACACCCTATGGAGAAAGTATTATCCGGATTGATCATTTAACGAAGATTTTTAAGAATCAGCGAACGGTGATTGCAGTTGATGACGTTACATTCGATGTAAAAAGAGGGGAGATTTTCGGTCTGTTGGGCCCCAATGGGGCAGGAAAAAGTACCATAATACGGATGCTCACGACACTGCTCAGACCAACATCAGGTACGGCATGTGTCGATACCTATGACATATCCAACAATCCGGAAAAGATCCGTTCTATTATCGGCGTATGTCCACAGAACAGCACCCTCGATGTCGAACTCACCGCATATGATAACCTCGAATTTTACGGGAAACTGGTAAATGTTCCAGATGGTGCTCTCGACGACAGGATCTGGCAGCTCCTTGAAATGACCGAACTGGCAGACCGTGCCCACATGAAGGTCCAGACATTCTCCGGTGGTATGAGACGGAAACTTGAAATTGTCCGTGCCTTCATCCACCATCCGCTCATCCTGTTTCTCGATGAGCCGACAATCGGGCTCGACCCGGAGTCCCGGCGGGAAGTCTGGCAGCAGATTTCAAAGCTGAATGAGGAAAAGACCACGATCATCCTGACTACTCACTATATGGATGAAGCTGAAAAACTCTGCCAGCGCATCGCCTTTGTGGACAGAGGACGCCTGATTGCACTGGATATCCTGGATAACCTCAAACGGTTAATCCCTGAAGGCGATCTGATCGAGATCGGGTTCGAAAGGATTAATGAGGAGGTGTTGTCGGCAATCCGGGAGAACAGCCTGATCAACTCGGTTGAAGTAAAGGAAGGTCGCCTGCACATCTCGGCAAAGAACGGGAGCATGGTATTGCCTGCCATTGTCGCGATCTTTGAAAAATTCTCCCTTCCCATGTCCTCGATCTCGATACACTCCCCGTCACTGGAAGACGTTTTCATCTATCTGACCGGAAAAAAACTGGATGATCCCAGCAATGGAGAAAACCAGCCGTCAGGCAGGAGGAAGACGCCATGATCCGGGGCGCGATTGCGATATTCAAACGGGATTTCAAGAAATTCCTGAGTAACCCGTTTGTTGTCATAATGACCCTTCTGATGCCTATTATGTATCTGGTCATCTTTGGCAATGCAATGGGCGGGACTATCAGTCACATCCCCATAGGCGTTGTTCAGGAAGGTCCCCCCTACTATGAGACCCCCCTTTTCAGCAACGCAGTAGTGGCACTCAATCATATTAGCCAGAAAAACTATCCCAAAATGTTAGATGTCACGGTATACCCTGATGAAACAATGGCTAAACGTGACCTTGCAAAGGGACTGATCAGCGCGGCTGTAGTCTTCCCATCCGAAGTATCCAATGATCATGCAGTTCGCCTGTATGTTGACAGTTCGAACTCCATCACCCCCGCTCTCGTCGAATCAGCCGTTCGTGGCATTCTTGCAGCGCTCGGGGCACAAAATCCGGTGCTGGTCAATAAAATCTACGGGGATGTCAAATACATCCAGTTCTTCGGTGTTGGTGTCATTATGATGGCGATTTTTACCTCCACTATGTTCGGGGGCGGGATCGCGCTTATCAAGGACCGGGAAGCCGGCATCCACGAGGGTTACCTGGTCACTCCGGTGCAGCGTACAAGCATCATCGCCGGGATCATTTCCAGCGGTACCATCCGTGCATTTATCGCCGGTTCTACAATCTTTTTGATTGATATTCTTATTACCGGTATTATTATTCAGAGTGTGGAAGACTTCCTGTTAGTCATTCTCGTGATCTTTATCGCATGTATCGGAGTGACCAGTCTTGTCGTGTCCTTCGCATCGCGGTTCTCTGCCCAGCAGGAATACGCCTCTGTAGTAGCATTTCTTAACCTCATCCTTTTCATGACATCCGGGGCATTTTACCCGGTAATCGGTATGCCGGACTGGCTGCGCTGGATCACCGTGATCAATCC
>CAIULN010000048.1 GCA_903900025.1 uncultured Methanomicrobiales archaeon
AAGGGAATCGGACAGGCAAAAGCAACCCAGGACGTCTGCAACGACCTGGCAACCGAGGTCACGCTCTACGGTATGGAGCAGTACGAGCAGTTCCCGACCACGCTCGAGGACCACTTCGGAGGCTCCCAGCGTGCAACGGTGCTCGCCGCTGCATCCGGTGTCACCTGTGCACTGGCAACCGCCAACTCAAACGCCGGCCTGAACGGCTGGTACATGTCCATGCTCCTGCACAAGGAAGGCTGGAGCCGGCTTGGCTTCTACGGCTACGACCTGCAGGACCAGTGCGGTTCCGCAAACACACACTCCTACCGTTCCGACGAAGGACTTATCGGAGAACTCCGCGGACCGAACTACCCGAACTACGCGATGAACGTCGGTCACCAGGGAGGATACGCAGGTATCGCAGGTGCCGCCCACATCGCACGTGGCGACGCGTGGACGCTGTCCCCGCTCATCAAGATCACGTTCGCCGACCCGTCGCTCGTATTCGACTTCTCCGAAATCCGCCGCGAGTTTGCACGGGGTGCTATCCGCGAGTTCATGCCCGCTGGAGAGCGCTCTCTGGTTATCCCGGCAAAGTAAATCCAACCCTACCTTTTTTTTTATCACAGTTACCCCTTCAGGATTACCCCATTACCGCTCATCCCATCACAAAACAGGACGTGAAGCACTCGATCCTGAACGCCCGTGACGAGATAAATGAGACGTTCATCGAATTCTCCCAAGACATGGACTTTGTCAGGGAGACCTGCGACCGGGTAGCGCTGATGCGGGGAGGGAAGATCATCCAGATCGGCAGGACGGCTGATGTGCTCGCGGGTCTTCATGAGGGGGAGCGACTCAGTCCGGCATAACTGTTGAGGGAGCAGTACCCGATTTCATTCCTGCACGAGTAGATGAAGAGAAGACCTGTTTCACATCCTTCTCATTAAAGCTCTGAAATTGACAAAAAACGAGGCTGCACGCGTCAGGATGGTTTCAAAGATACTGGATTCATACCATTGTTCCCTCCATTTTTTATTGCTTCAACACCCAAAAAAAATCCGCCCTTTGTATGGTCCAAGAGAAAGCTGAATAGAGGAACCTGATCTACCTCGAAGCTATCATCCCCACGAGGGACATGATACCATGTTTTTTGTTCTTCTTTGAAGCTGCCCCGAACGGGGGCATTTCCATGAGTGGGGCTTCGGACATCTCCCTGTTGAGCCGGTCCGAGATCTCCCCGAAGATCCGTTTATATGCGGTGCAATTGGGGTCGACGCCCTTGTCTTCCCCGCCATAAGCGACAATGGCATTATAAGGGCACCCGCCCCGGCAGTACCTGATGTGAGAGCATTCCCCGCAGGTCTGATCCACGTACTGTCTGTACCGGTCCATGCGTTTCCAGGCATCGGATTGCTGGAGGTCTTGTAATGTGGGATGATCGGCCACATTGCCCAGGATATATCCAGACATGCCGACAAAACGGTAGCACGGGTAAATGCCCCCGTCGGGTCCGATGGCAAAGGTATTTCCCATGCAGTCGACGAAGGTGCAGACCGAACCCCTGCGGGTGAAGACGCACCGGAACAGGTCGTTGATGTTCATGATCTCGATCTCCCCCATGTGATCAAGGTACTTGTCGAGGAGGTAGACCAGCAGTTCGCCATATTCCTGCGGATCAAGCGCCCAATGTCCCGGCTGGTTGCTCCGAAGGGACGGGAGTGCCGGGTGCAGCTTCATGACAAACCCGTTTTTCAAAAAAAAGTTGAAAATATCTTCCCGCTGTTTCACGGATTGTGCGGTGAATGTACAGATGAACCGGACATGAACACCGTGGGTCCTGGCGATTTCATATCCCTGCATCGTTCGTTTAAAATATCCCTTTCCCCTCTGCAGGTCATTGAGCTCTTCCGGGCCGTCGATGGAAGAGCCAATCGGGACATGGTATTCTGCCAGAATATCTGCCAGTTCAGGCGTCATAAGCCAGAGGTTAGACTGGAGGGCAAACTCGGGTTTGAGGTGCTGCAATCCAGCAGTGATCATCGGTAACGCCTGCCGGTAGAAATCCGCTCCGGCAAGAAGGGGTTCTCCCCCATGGAACGTGAAGGTCACCCGGTCGGTTCGGAATTTTTTGAGCCATTCGACAATTTCGTGCACGGTTTCTATGCTCATGACAGGAGATCCGGGCTCAGAACTCCAGCAGTAGGTGCACCGGGCAGGGCAGCCCAGCGTCGGTATGAGCATGATATGAAAGGGATTTTTCATCAGATGTTGTTAGACTCCAAAAAAGGATAAGGGTATTCATGATGGAGTACTGAAGATTTTGGTATTTACCTTGCGAAGCCTGATTCCGATTATTGGTAGTTGTGAGGGGACGAGGCTCCGATTCTCTTCCATACGAACGCAACTCAACTTTTTTTTCGTTAAAGTAAATTTACATGCGTAAATTCCCATAATATTGGGCTCTTTTATAAAACGGGCAAATTTACTGGCGATCTGCGAAATTTCGTTTCGAAACCTTTTAATGAAGTACAGACCAATTTTAGAATGACCACAAAGAGTTTTAACTCGATGTGCGTGGCATTGCATTTTGAATACTCTCGTGCACTCTTCAGCACGCAGGGAGGAGGCTAAATGGAATCTATTGTATTTGGCATTGGAATTACTGCATTGACAGGAGCTCTTGCCACCGTAGCCGGTGCTGCGGAAGATACTGAGTCCAACATCGGGTCGCAGGGAGACCCGAACTCACAGGTCCAGCTCGCCCCGCAGATGGGGTACCTGCACCGTATCTTCAACAAGGCAATCGCCGGTGAACCCCCGGCATACGGGCTATGGTGCGCACTCGGCGCCGGACTCGCATGGGCTTTCATGGCGATGCAGCTCAACGCGGTCCTTGCGATCGTACTTGGCTGTGTCCTCGCAGTCTTTGTCCAGGGCGTGTACTCAACAACCGCCTACCTTGGCAGGACGGCGAGCCTGAAAAAGTTCGGGCAGCCGGTCTTCGTGGACATCTTGAAGTCCATGACTACGGTAACGATGGCACACGCGTTTATCGCTATCTTCTGTACCGTCACCCTTTGTTATCTCATGAACGCTGCGCTCGGGCACCCGTTCCCGCTGCCGTTACTCGGCCTGTTATGGGGCATTGCACTTGGTGCAGCAGGGTCAGCAGTCGGTAACCCCTACTATGGCAAGGAACGCCAGTACCAGAACCAGAAGTTCGGTGCCGGTGTCCCGATTGCACAGTCGGGGAATATTGTCCGTTACGCGGAAGCCGGTGAGCGCAACTCGCTCGATAACGGGTTCTTCACCGCAAAGCTCGGAGGTCCCGCTTCAGGGGTCTGTTTTGGTCTGATTGTATTCCTCGAACTCTGGCGGACGATCCTGTTTGAAAAAATTGGCGCAGGATGGGGTGCAATCATCGTCGGTATCCTGATCATCCTGATCTTCACGATCATCGACCGGTCTATTGAAGTCTGGGCGCGGAAGACCTACGGACCCTACGCTGTGCCGACCAAGGAGGCATCCTCATGACCGCAGTCGCAGCAAAACCAGCGGCAGGCGGTGCGATGAACCCGACCGCAATGGTTGTCGGTCTCGTCCTCCTGGTTATCATCCTTGGAATCTGCTGGAAGGTCTCTCCCGGCCTCGGCCTCATGGCATTGATTGGCATGGTAGTCGGCGGTGTCCTGATCGGATTCGGCACTCACTTCGTACCGGTCGGCGGTGCGCCGGCGGCAATGGGACAGGCACCCGGTATTGCGACAGGTGTGGCAATGCTGGCTGCCGGTGCAGGTCTCGCCGGGCTCTTCGGAGGGGCCTGGGCAGCAGAACAGGGGCTTGTTGTCGCAGTCGTCACCGGCGCCATTGGTGGCGGACTGATGATGGCGATCACCTGTATGATGGTGAACTTCATCTATGTCTTCGGCATGGGTATCCCGGCTGCATCGGGAAAGGTCAAGGTCGACCCGATCACTGGTGACACACAGCCTGAATTCAAGTCACAGGGCACAGAAGGACACGGGCTCCCGTTTGTCTCGTTTGTCGGTGGTGTGATCGGAGGTATTCTCGCTGGAGGCGGCGGTACGCTCATCTACCTGATGCTCCTTGACCTGTACAAGGCAACACTTCCCACTCTGATGAAAGCAACCGAAGCGCAGATCATGCCGGTCGCAATCTCAGCGGCGGGCATATTCGCTGTCGGGATGTTCCTCGTGAATGCGGTGCTGACGGCATATAACATTACCGGAACGATCGAAGGTCCCCACGACCCGAAATTCAAGCGGTGGCCGCGGGCAGTCGTCGCATCCGCTGTCGCATCGGCGCTCTGCGGACTGGCCGCGATCCTGATCGTGGTGGTATGAGGTGGAGAAATGACCGTTAAAATTGAAGTTATTGCAGGGGGCATTCCGCACACCAAGATCATGGTGGGAGGTATCATTGCCAGCCTTGTCTGTCTCTACCTGTCCTACCTGAACGTGGTGACCGGAACCGAGATGTTCTCGTTCTTCGGCGGGCTTGCCGTTGTTGCCGCACTCATCTGGGGCAGCAACACAATCAAGGTGCTGTGCAGTTACGGGATTGGTACCGGTGTTCCATCGGCGGGTATGATCGCGTTTGGATCCGGTGTGATCGCGATGCTGCTTGCGACCAAGTTCGGTATCGCAGCCCCGATCGTCACTCTCGTGCTCGCAGCGGTGGTTGGTCTGATCCTGGGCTACCTCTCCAACGAGGTCCTGAACATGAAGATTCCGGCAATGGTCCAGTCGCTCACGGAGCTTGCCGTTGTCGGTGCATTCACCCTTATGGGATTTGCTGTCCTGATGACCGGCGGGTTCACATTCGCCGCGCTCACGGCAGGTTCGGTCACGATCATGGGGCTCAGCTTGCCCAGCTACCAGGTATCCTTCATTGGAGGCAGCCTGATTGCGACAGCATTCATGCTCGGGGCACTTGCAGTCCAGCACCCGTTCAATGCATGTCTGGGACCCGGCTGGACACAGGACCGCATGCTCATGCTGGCCGCAGAGTGCGGCTTTTTAAGCATGTTTGTCGCAGCCATCATGTCGTTTGCCCTCATCACCACCGGTTCGGCGTTAATCTCGCTGGTCGTCGCTCTGGTCGGATGGGGATACACGTATATGCAGTATATCGGGCTTTCAAAGCGTGACGCCGCATCATGGCTCGATGCCAAACCGATTCCCGATGTGGAGGGACACTGACATGGCATACATTCAGGTACTTCCGGAATACGGGCTTGTTGCTGACCCGCTGATCGGTTTGATTACGACAGCCGGTGAATTGCCCCCCGTTATCGAAAAGGTAGCAGTGCTCGAAGGGGTTGTTGACGATCTGGTGAACATGCTTTCGGGTCAGGGCAATTTCCTCGCATCATTCCCGAACAGGGACATGTCACTCAAGATTGCCGGCAGCATGAACTCGTTCTGGTATGGTCTTGCCATTGGATTACTCCTTGCAGGAGTCATTGCATTCGCACTGATCAAGGTGAGCTAATATGGCAGCCAAGAAATCAGCAGCAAGCGGCTGGCCACTCGTCAAGGGCGACTTCATCTCTGGCG
>CAIULN010000049.1 GCA_903900025.1 uncultured Methanomicrobiales archaeon
CAATCACGTCCATATCGACAATCGTAATCGTCCCTACACCGGCAACAGCAAGGTAGAGGGAGACCGGTGATCCGAGACCACCGGCACCTGCAATGAAGATATGCGCTTTTTTGAGTCGCTCCTGTCCCTCATCTCCGAAGAGCATCATCTGCCGTTTGTATCGTTCACGTTCGCGTTCTGAAAACATTGTTCACCAGAATTCCGGATTTGTGCATGCAGTCTTGTTTAATGTTCGCAGGTGAGATCTTCAGTATAATCATGGGAATGGGGATTTTTCTCGACCCATGGTTCGAGCCCCTTCTTCACGCGGTAATCGTTGATTGCCTTGTGAATACCTTCTTCAGCCAGAACCGAGCAGTGCATCTTGATGGGGGGCAGACCATCAAGTGCCTCGGCGACTGCCTTGTTCGAGAGCTCCCAAGCCTCCTCGAGTGTCTTTTCCCTGACAAGTTCAGTTGCCATGCTGCTGGATGCGATCGCAGCTCCGCAGCCGAATGTCTTGAACTTTGCGTCAACCACCACATTGTTTTCAATCTTCAAAAAGATCTTCATGATATCCCCGCAGACCGGGTTCCCGACCTCGCCGACTCCGTCAGGATTCTCGATCTCCCCAACATTTCGAGGGTTCTTGAAATGATCCATCACCGTGTCACTATACATTGCATCCCCCTTCTTTTCCGCTCTTCTGGTAGAGTGGTGATATATCCCGTAATTTTTTCACGACTTTGGGAAGAACTCCGACCACAAAATCCACATCCCCTTCTGTATTCGCATCACCCAGCGTGAGCAGGACCGAGCCGTGTGATATTTCTACCGCAAGCCCTGTCGCGAGCAGCACGTGCGACGGTTCAAGGGATCCGGATGTGCAGGCACTTCCGGTAGATCCACAGATCCCCTCATCGTCCAGCCACAGCAGCATTGATTCGCCCTCGATAAACTCAAAGCTCACGTTGAAGTTGCCCGGAAGGCGCTTCTCCGGGTGGCCATTGAGGTGGGAATTGGGAATGGTTTCCAGCACACCTTTGATGAGCCGGTCCCGCATCGATTTTATCCTTTTGTTGTGTCCCGGGATATCCGCAGTGGCAAGTTCTATCGCTTTCCCCAAACCGACAATACCGGCAATGTTTTCTGTACCTGCACGCCGCCGGCGCTCCTGGCCCCCACCATGAATCAGGTTCTCTATCCGCACGCCTTTTTTTATGTAGAGTGACCCGACACCTTTCGGGCCGTAGAACTTGTGGGCTGATAGCGAGAGCAGGTCTATGTTCAGCGCTTTCACATCGATGGGAATATTCCCTATCGCCTGTACCGCATCAGTATGGAAGTATACTTTGTGATTTTTCGCGATTGCACCGAGCTCTGCGATCGGTTCAATTGTTCCGATCTCGTTATTCGCGTACATGATCGAGATCAGGATCGTCTTGTCCGTGATCGCCTTCTCCAGATCCACCGGGTTAACAAGACCATACTGGTCAACCGGGAGATACGTGACTGTAAAACCTTCCTTTTCGAGGAACTGGCAGGTGTGGAACACCGCGTGGTGCTCGATCTGTGTCGTTATTATGTGGTTGCCGCGCTTCCGGTTTGCCAGCGCCACACCCTTGATCGCCCAGTTGTCTGATTCACTCCCGCCTGAGGTAAAATAAATCTCGTCCGGGTCAGCACCCACTGC
>CAIULN010000050.1 GCA_903900025.1 uncultured Methanomicrobiales archaeon
ATTGTTTTTGTGGTTATCGATAATCCACGCTGAGATATATACTAAAGCGGGGAACCGATTTATAAATTGTGGCATCCCACCTGCCTGTCGTATACTATTCAACCTTACTCATAATAATATAATATGCAACCCCGCCAATATGATACGATGAACGTCGCGATTTACAAGGAGGTGCAGTTCGATGCGAGCCACCGGCTGCTCCACTACAAGGGTAAGTGCGCCAACCTCCACGGGCACCGCTGGAAGGTGGAGGTGTGGATTGAGGGTGAGCCTGACGCGACCACAGGTATCCTGATCGATTTTAATGTGATCAGGCAGATCATCGAAAAGTTCGACCACCAAATCATGCTGAATGCTGCTGACCAGATGGCTGCCTGTATCGAGAAGTTCCAGCGCGTAATCACAACCCCGGGTGAACCGACGAGCGAGCTTCTCGCCATTCTCATAAGACAAGACCTTATCGAGTACTGCCATGCGCAGAAGATTGTAGCGAAGGTGACACGGATCCGGGTCTGGGAATCGCCAACCTGTTTTGCCGAGATTAAAGATGAAGATCGCTGAAATTTTCAGGACCCTCCAGGGGGAGGGCAAGAATCAGGGGAAACCATGCCTGTTCATCCGGCTCGGAGGCTGCAACCTGCGTTGCCGCTGGTGCGATACGAAGTATGCACAAGAGGGGGGCATTGAGATGAGCAATGATGCCATCCTCGAGCAGGTCTGGCGGACCAACCCTCCGTATGTCTGCATAACCGGTGGAGAACCATTTCTGCAGGCAGACGATCTCGAACCGCTTCTTGCCTCGCTTCATAAAAGGGGTACCATGGTTGATATCGAGACGAACGGTACGTTTGAGTTCACCCGTTTCCAGCGATACGCGTCGATCTGCATGGATGTGAAGTGCCCTTCATCGGGCGAAAAGAGTGATCTTGCGCTGCTCGATAAGATCCGCCCGCAGGACAGCGTGAAATTTGTCGTAGATGATGAGGCAGACTGCCGGTATGCGCAGGAGGTCATGAACACGCACCATATCAATGGTGAGATCTTTTTTTCACCGGTGTATGGGACGGATTATAAACCCATCACCGGATTTATTCTCATCAATAACCTTCCGGTGCGGTTCCAGATCCAGCTCCACAAGATTCTTAGGGTGAAGTGATGAAAGCGGTCTGTTTGCTCTCCGGGGGGATGGACTCGTCCACCCTTGCCTATCTTGCAAAGAGCGAGGGTTATGATATCCTCGCGCTGCACCTGAACTACGGGCAGCGGACAGAAAAGAAAGAGCGCGCCTGTGCAAAAAAGATCGCTCAACTACTCAAAGCACAGGAATTTATTGAAGTGGATGTCGGGTACTTTTCCAAATTCGGGGCGAGCAGCCTGACAGACAACACAATCGCAGTTGAACTGTTCGAGCCTACACGGGCTCGTATGCCCAATACCTATGTACCGTTCCGAAACGCAAACCTGCTCTCGATTGCAACGAGCTATGCCGAAGCGAATGAAGCGGACGCAATATTTATCGGAGTCCAGTCACTCGACTATAGTGGTTACCCGGACTGCCGCCCGCAGTTTATCGATGCATTCCAATATGTAATAGACCTTGGCACAAAGGATTCGACGCATATTACTCTTAAAACACCCTTTATCCATATGACCAAGACTGAACTACTGAAAGTCGGGATCAAACTCGGAGTGCCGTACGAGCACACGTGGTCCTGCTACCGGAATGAGGATAGGGCATGTGGAACCTGCGGGTCGTGCCACTTCAGAAAGGAAGCGTTCTCTTCGATCGGCGCTACAGACCCAATCGAGTACGAGGGATAAATGGAGATCTTCCGCGGCAACCGCCTCTGGATCGAGAAAAGTGTAATACAGCTCCCCAATGGGGTAAAAAAAGAGAAAGTGATTGTCCATCCAGGGAACGCGGTCGCTATTCTCCCTATCGATGGCGAGCGGTGCAAGCTGCTCAGGCAGTACCGGTACGCAGTCGGGCAGTACATCTACGAAGCCCCGGCAGGGATGATGGAGCCGGGGGAAGGCGCTGCTGCAACAGCGCACCGGGAACTGATCGAGGAGACCGGTTTTGCGGCTGAAACAATCGTGCAGAAAGGGTTCATCTACACCACACCAGGGTTTACCGATGAGAAAATCTTTTTATTCGAAGCCCACGGTCTTGCGCCATCAAACGAATTCAGGAAGGATGAGGATGAAGTGATCGAAGTTGTGGATCTTGCGATACGCGATCTTGATGCTATGATCTGTGAGGGCACAATTTGTGATGCAAAAACGATCTGCCTGATTCACCGATGCTTGGGGTGATCATCGTGCGATTGGTTCTCATTGCAGGATGCCTTCTTGTCACACTCGTCTTTCTTGCCGGTTGCGCAGGTACCGGGGCAAAATCGTCCTATTCCGTAGATAACAACGGGGTTCTCTCCATGACATGTGCACCGGTGACCACTGGTGAAGAAGTGCTCTTCTATAACGAGACATCCACAAAGGAACGCATAATCATGCATACGCCGAGCGGCGATGTGGTCATGTACCTTGCCACCCCCGGACAACCGAAAGCAGCAATGGTGTATGTACCCGGAGCTGGAGAGATGATCACTGCTCATGACAAGAGGATGGTACAATACGCGGCAGCCGGGTATGCGTTCCTTTTTGTAGATATCCGGGGCAATGGTGGGGAAACACCGGGCTCCCCGTTCAACCCGCAGGTAGATTTCGGGCGGTTCGAAAAAGGGCAATCACCCCAGTTCTATGAAACGGTCTGTGACATCATTGCAGCACGAAGGATGCTTACCGACCGGTTTGGTGTACCGGTGTATGCTGCAGGCTCAAGCAACGGGGGGAGGTACGCAGCGGTCGGTGCGGCGCTTGATCCACAATTTGCCGGCTATATCGGGATCTCGACCTCGGGGTTTGGCATGGCAGGCGAGAAGTATACCGGTGATGCGAGGAAATTTTTGCTCTCTGTTGACCCGGACAACTATATTGGCAGAATTACTCCGCGACCCGTCTGGATCTTCCACTCAAAGGCAGACAGTATCATCCCGTTCAGTGATGGTGAGGAACTCTACGGGCATGCACAGGATCCAAAGACATTTACCGGATTTTACGGAGGGCATGGCATCAACAGCGATGTTGATGACCTGATCATCGCACAATGGGCGCAAATTTATGGCACCCGCGGGTGAATAGATACTAGCTTTGAGAGGTTGAATATCCGTAATGGCTGAAGCAGTGGAGATGGACGAGGCTCGTAAGCGCTACGAATTCAAAAAGACGCTCGAGAAACTCGATCTACAGCAGGGGGATGGAACAGAGCTTATAACGCTCTACATCCCGCCAGACAAGCAGATCTATGATGTGACCGGGCAGTTAAAAGACGAGTTCGGGCAGTGTGCTAACATCAAGAGCAAGCAGACCCGGACCAACGTGCAGAGCGCCATCTCGTCCATCCTCGCACGGCTCAAGTACTACAAGAAGCCCCCGGATCATGGCATGGCGGTCTTTTGCGGGACGATCCAGCTCTACGGCGACCGTACCGACCTCCAGTGCACCATCATCGAACCGCCGGAACCCCTCAACCTCTACATGTACCGCTGCAGTTCGAAGTTCGAGCTCGAACCCCTCAGGCAGATGCTCGAGGAGAAGGTCGTGTACGGGCTTCTCGTGCTCGACCGGCGCGAAGCCTACTGGGGATTCCTGCGTGGCAACCGGATCGAGCCGATGGGAGGGGCCACATCCACGGTTCCGGGCAAGCAGCGCAAAGGCGGCCAGTCGGCAGCCCGGTTCGGGAGACTCCGTGAGATTGCCATCAACGAGTTTTACACAAAAGTCGGGGAGCGGTCGAGCGCCATATTCATTGCGGAAAAGGACTTCTTTGAACGGTTCAAAGGTGTGCTGATTGGCGGACCGAGCCCGACAAAAGAGGAATTTGAGGCAGGAAATTTCCTCCATCACGAGATCCAGAAACGGATCGTCGGTTTGTTCGACGTTGCTTATACCAATGAGGACGGGTTATCGGAACTCGTGGATGCAGCAAAAGACGCGCTCAAAGGTATGACCGTCATCAAGGAGAAGGCGTTCATGGATAAGTTCCTCAAAGAGCTCGTGAAAGACGGGGGGCTTGCTGCATACGGAGAGGAGAGTATCCGCAAAAACCTTGAGATCGGTGCTGTCGATACCCTGCTCCTCTCAGGAAGCCTGCGCAAGTCCCGGCTCAGGATCAGATGCCAGAGCTGTGGACATACCGATGAACGGACAGTCAGCATGGAGCCGGGCAAAACAGTAAAAGATGTCACGCTTGGCACCTGCCCGAAGTGCACGGCACCCCTCGCACTCGAGGAGGAGATTGACATTGTCGATGAACTGACAAAACTTGCCGACCAGAGCAGCGCAAAAGTGGAGATCATCTCCGATGATTTTGAGGAGGGTTCGATCCTCTTCTCCGCATTCGGGGGGATTGCCGCAATCCTCCGTTACAGGACGGGATTCTGATGCTGCACGAAGCCACCACAACCATCCAAGGGGTGCTCAAAGACGTCACCGGTATTGAAGACGTCCAGCTCACAGATGGTGGGGAGCATGCAGATCTCGCCACTACTGTTGCCTTCGCACTGGCAAAAGAGAAGAAACAGGAACCGGTTCAGGTTGCAAAAGAACTCGCTGCCCTCCTTGCGACAAAACCCGAACTGCAGAATTTGGGAGTCACCGTCGAGACAAAAGGGCCCTATATTAATTTCCGGTTCGGCAGTGCCTACGTGAGTGAAGCGATACAGGCCGCAGTGAAACCCGGCTATGGCTCCCTGCCAAAGAACCCAACACGGGTCGTGCTCGAGCACACCAGCGCAAACCCGAACGGGCCGCTCCACGTCGGGCACATAAGGAACTCGATCATCGGTGATACCCTCGCAAGGGCGTTCCGCAAGGCAGGTTTCCGGCTCGAGGTGCAGTATTACGTCAACGATATGGGGCGCCAGATCGCAATCGTTGTCTGGGGGTTTGACAACCTGGACAGCACCCGGCACGAGGGTGAGAAAGAGGACGCCCACATTGCCCGGGTCTACATCGCCGCGAACCGGGAACTCGAAAAAGACCCGGCTATCACCCGGCAAATCGACAACCTGATGCAGCTTGTTGAGGGAGGAGATCCGGCAACAGTAAAGAAGTTCCGAAAAGAAGTCTCCCGCTGCCTTGATGGATTTGCAGTCACGTTAAAAAACCTCAATGTCATCCACGAGCGGTTTGTCTGGGAGAGTGATTTCATCAGGAACGGGGATACCCGGCGGATTATTGGCAGGATTAAAAAGCTCCCCCAGGTAAAGGAGGAGGGCACACTCGCACTCGACCTCACAAAATGCGGGTTTGAAAAAGAGTATGTCATCATGCGCAGCGACGGGACATCGGTATACGGAGCCCGTGACCTTGCCTACCATGCATGGAAGGCAGCCAATTTCGACCGGATCATCGATGTGCTCGGCGCCGACCACAAACTTATCGGGGGACAGCTGATCTGCACCCTCAGACTCCTTGGTGAAAAGGCACCGGAGATCATCCACTTTGAATTTGTCTCACTTCCCGAGGGCTCGATGAGCACCCGGACGGGCAAGTTTGTGTCCGCTGACGACCTGATCACCGAAGTGACACGGCGTGCCTGTGAAGAGGTGACGATCCGCAGGCCGGAGCTTGATGAAACCACCCGAAGGAGTATTGCAAAGTCTGTTGCGCTCGCAGCAATCCGGTACGATATTGTTAAAGTCTCCCCCGAGAAAAGCACGGTCTTTAACTGGAAAGAAGCGCTGGATTTCGAGCGCCAGAGCGGGCCCTATATCCAGTATGCCCATGCAAGAGCCTGCAGCATCCTAGAAAAGGCCGGTGCTTACACTGACTGGTACGAACTGGAGACAGAGCAGGAGATCGCGCTCGCCAAGCAGATCGCAAAGTTCCCGGCAACCATTGAAAAGGTCATCTCCGAACTCCGCCCCCATCTGCTTGCCACCTACGCCCGCGAACTTGCCGACACATTCAATACATTCTATCACTTTGAGCCGGTGTTAAAAAGCCAAGGAAAGGTCAGGGAACGCCGGCTTACGCTGGTCAAGGCAGTGCAGAACACATTACAAGAGTCTCTCGAGACACTCGGGATCGATGCCATCAGAACCATGTGATGCCCTCATAAAACAAGGGTATCAGTTTTTTTCAAAAACCTCATCTGCAGCACTGAAGCCCTGCATGTGGTGCAAGCGGGCACTTTCCGGCGGGGATATGTGCTACAAGCACCAGTTCTACGGCATTGCAAGTCACCGCTGTGTCCAGATGACTCCCACCCTGCGCTGCAACCAACGCTGCCGCTTCTGCTGGCGCTCGTTTGAGCACGAAGTTGTGGAAGAAGAAGAGTGCCCTCCTGAAACGATCCTGGCAGGCATGCACAAACTCCAGAAAAAAGCGCTGGCAGGATATAATGCAGTCCTTGACAATACCGTGACAGAGGAACGGTGGAGGGAAGCACTGGAGCCAAGGCATGTGGCAATCTCCCTCTCCGGTGAGCCCACGCTCTATAGCCAGCTGCCGGATCTCATCGATCTTTTCAAACGAAACGGGTACACGACATTCCTCGTGAGCAATGGCACAAACCCCGAAATGCTTGCACGCTGCCACCCGTACCAGATGTACGTCTCGCTCGATGCACCAGATGCGGCAACATACCATGACATCTGCCGTCCGCTTGGCGATTACTGGGAGCGGATAAAAGAGAGCCTTGCACTGCTCGGTTCGCGACGATCGGTTGTACGAATCACGCTTATCGAAGGCCTGAATGACATTGCACCGGAGAAATATGCCGGGTTGCTGCAGGACTCTGCATCGACGTTTGTTGAAGTGAAGGGATACATGTATCTGGGATACAGTAGATACCGTTTAAAAAGGGAGAATATGCCAGAGCATGAACAGGTGCGCGACTTTGCGGAAAAGATCGCCGCTGTATGTGATTACCGGGTGGTCGATGAAAACCGGTTGAGCAGGGTGGTCTGCCTGGGGCGTGTGACATGAGGTTTGTTCCAGAGGACTGGAAGAGAAAGGCGCATGAGAACTTTGAGAGGGCATGGCACGAGGGGCCATCGGTGCTCACCCCGCCTGATCAGGCGGGACGGTACCCCCGACTCGGGTACAAGCGGGCGCAAGCACATCCGGTCTTTGCGACCATCAACCGGCTGCGCGAGACCTACCTTGCGCTCGGCTTTGATGAGATGGAGAATCCGGTGATTGTCGAGGAACAGGACATCTACCGGCAGTTCGGCCCTGAGGCGATGGCGGTGCTCGACCGTGTTTTCTATCTCGGGGGGCTCCCGCGCCCGAATGTGGGGATCGCAAAAAAGCAATTTGATGAGATCAACGAGATCCTGCAGAGCCACAAAAGCCCGCTTGTACACCACGGTTCGGTCCCTGCCGGCACCTCAGGGCAGCACAACACCTACCAGCTTATGACAAAGGAGACCGAGGAGCGCCTGCGCGAGACCCTCCACGCGTATAAGAAGTCCGAGATCGATGGGGACGAACTGACCATTGAGCTTGCGAAGGTGCTCGGGGTGGACGATGCGCTCGTCGTGCACATTCTCGATGCTGTATTCCCGGAGTTTAAAGCGCTTGCTCCGGAATCCTCACGCAGCACCCTGCGCAGCCACATGACGAGCGGCTGGTTCCTCACGCTCGGATCCATCTGGGAACGGACACCACTTCCCATCCGGCTCTTCTCGGTTGACCGCTGTTTCCGGCGCGAGCAGGCAGAGGGCCCGACCCGGCTCATGACCTACCACTCCGCATCATGTGTTGTTGCAGGAGAGGATATTACCAACGAGGAAGGCAAGGCAGTAAGCGAAGCTCTCCTCTCCGCATTCGGGTATACTGATTTCCGGTTCCAGCTGGACGAGAAACGCTCAAAGTACTACATGCCGGACTCCCAGACTGAGGTGTACGCCCGTCATCCTGCCCACGGCTGGGTGGAGGTGGCGACGTTCGGCATGTACTCCCCGTCAGCACTCGCAGAGTATGGTATCGGCATCCCGGTCATGAACCTCGGGCTCGGGGTTGAGCGTCTTGCGATGATTGCCTACAACGCGAACGATGTCCGGCAGCTCGCGTACCCGCAGTTCTTCCCACGACCGGTTGCCGATCGTGAGATTGCCCGGGCCGTTCATCTCCGCGAGGAGCCGGTCTCACCGGAGGGAAATATGCTTGCTGCTGCCATTAGTCGGGTTGCCGCAGCGAATGCAACCGCCCAGGGGCCGTGCTCATTTGATGCGTGGGAGGG
>CAIULN010000051.1 GCA_903900025.1 uncultured Methanomicrobiales archaeon
GCTCTTACTCCTGAATGAGGTGAGTTATGGCAAAAGGCTACGTAAAAATACAGGCTCCCGAAGAGCTCCAGAACAAGGCGCTCGAAGCCCTTGAAGTTGCACGGGATACAGGAAAGATCAAGAAGGGATCCAACGAGGCAACAAAGGCCATCGAGAGAAGTATCGCCCAGCTTGTTTTAATCGGTGCCGATGTTGAACCCGAAGAGATCGTGATGCACCTCGCCCCCCTGTGCGACGAGAAGAAGGTCCCGTACATCTTCATCAACAAACAGAACGATATCGGTGCCGCAAGCGGCCTTGACGTCGGTTCTGCTGCTGCGGCAATTATAAAATCCGGAAAAGCAAAAGAAGTCGTCGACGAACTGGCAAAGCAGCTGGTTGCCCTGAAGGCGTGAGGCGACGATGGCAGACGATGCAACGCCCGCAGAAGTGATCGAAGTGGTCGGTTCCACCGGCATGCACGGCGAAGCCATGCAGGTGAAGTGCCGCATCCTCGATGGCAGCAACAAGGGGCGGATCGTCACCCGCAACACGGTCGGGCCCATCCGCGAGGGCGATATCGTGATGCTCCTTGAGACCGAGCGCGAGGCAAAGAAACTTTCGAGGCGGTGAACCCCATGGTCGAACAGCACACCTGCAATTTCTGCGGGGAAATGCTCGAGCCGGGGACCGGCAAGATGTTTGTCAAAAAAGACGGGACCATCTACTTCTTCTGCAGCAGTAAGTGCCAGAACAACCACAACCTCGGCAGGGTTCCCCGGCGGGTCCCGTGGACCAAGGCAGGAAAGAAGGCTTCGGGCAAGGAGTGATGGGCAATGGAGCGCACCTTTGTGATGATCAAACCGGACGGTGTCCAGCGCGGGCTTGTTGGCACGATCATCGCACGCCTCGAGGCAAGGGGCTTAAAACTGGTCGCCGCCCGGTTCGAGGTGCTGACAGAGAAGCGCTTCACCGAGCAGTACCGCGAACACCTTGAAAAACCCTTCTTTTTGTCGCTGAAGCAGTTCATCATGGGCGGGCCGGTTTTTTTGATGGTCTTGGAGGGCAGGGATGTTGTCCCCCTCGTGCGCAAAATGGTTGGCGCGACCAACCCGCAGGAAGCGGCGCCCGGCACCATCCGGGGCGATTTCGGGATCGACACCGGTCGGAACGTGATCCATGCGTCCGATTCTGCAGAGAGCGCACAACGCGAGATCGCCATCCATTTCACGGCAAAAGAACTCTGCTCGTACACCCGTGTCGATGAATCCGTGATCTACGAGTATTGATCCCTTTTTTTTAAAAATTTGAAATAACCACAACCATTTTTTCACCAGTATTGGCGTTATTCTCATTATCGCCATGATCTTTTTATATATCCTGTTTTTTCAATTATACCCGAACTTAAAAAAGTCAGAGATCAAATGCTGATCACCCATGAAGTGCTGCAGTGCCCAGATCGCGAGCTGCTGGGAGAAGCCGGAAAAGACCCTTGCAAAGGCGGAGGTATGTGTCAGGAGAGCAGCGTCCCTTGGTGCCGCCATCATCGCGTTTCCCGAGCAGTTTGCCACGGGATGGGACCCGTGCTCGGACCGACATGTCCAGGACCGGTCGGGCCCGATCGTTTCTGCCCTCAAAAAGTATGCACAGGAATATTCGATCGCAGTCCTCGGTTCGTTCCGCGAATCTCACCACCCGCTCCCGAAGAACACGGCATTTGTGGTTGACCGCGACGGCTCCGTCCTCGCATGGTACGCAAAGATGCACCCGTTCACGTACGCACGGGAGGAACAGCATTATGCTGCCGGCGACGACATTGCGGCGTTCGATGTTTGCGGCTTGAAGTTCGGGATTGCGATCTGCTACGACCTCCGGTTTGCGTCCCTGTTCAGTCTTTACGCTGCACAGGGCGTGCACGGGGTTGTTGTGCCGGCGGCATGGCCTGCGAGCCGTGCGAAGCACTGGGAGCTGTTCATCACGGCACGGGCCGCAGAGAACCAGATGTACGTGACCGGCATCAACACGGTGGGAAAAACGCCGGTTGACGTGTATGCCGGTGCCTCGATGACTGCAGATCCTGACGGGACGGTCATCGCACGGGGCGGTGAGCGGGAGGAGCTGGTCGTGTCGGAACTGGACCCGTCACGGGTTGAAGAGACAAGGAGCAGGTTCCCCGTCCACAATGACCACCGGACGGACCTGTACCACCAGCTGCACACCAGAAACTAGCGCCGCTTATATCTGTTCCACCGGACAAAAGGTACAGCATGGAGCGGCTCGTGTGCGTCAACTGCGGTGCTGCGTATAAGGCTGACGACATCCTGTACAACTGCACAAAGTGCGGGCATCTTCTCGAGGTGCGCTACAACCTTGACGAGATTACCGTGTCAAAAAAAGCGTGGCAGAAGCGCCCCCTCTCGGTCTGGAGGTACCGCGAACTGCTGCCCGTGCATATTGAGCCGGTCACGTTGCAGGAAGGCGGGACACCCCTGTACCACCTCAGGCGCCTCGGGGACGAGATGGGCCTTAAAAACCTCTACGCAAAGCACGAGGGCATGAACCCGTCCGGTTCGTTCAAGGACCGGGGGATGACTGTCGGCGTCTCGATGGCACTCCAGCTGAAGATGAAGAGCGTTGCCTGCGCAAGCACCGGCAATACGTCCGCAAGCCTCGCGGTTTACGCGGCAAAGGCAGGGATCCCGGCAGTGGTCCTCCTCCCGGCAGGAAAAGTCGCGCTCGGCAAGGTGGCGCAGGCGCTGATGCACGGTGCACGCGTTATTTCCATCCGTGGCAACTTTGACCGTGCACTGGAGATGGTGCACGAGCTCTGCCTCTCCCACGGACTGTACCTCCTCAACTCCATCAACCCCTACCGGCTGGAGGGGCAGAAGACCATTGGGTTTGAAGCAGTCGACCAGCTGGGCGGGGTACCGGACCGGTTTGTCCTCCCGGTCGGCAACGCGGGGAATATTTCAGCGGTGTACAAGGGACTCCTCGAGCTCAAGGAGCTCGGGTTCATCGGTTCTTTGCCGATGATGACCGGTATCCAGGCAGTTGGTTCCAGCCCGGTGGTCCGGGCGATCCACGAGAACCTACCGGAGGTGATACCTGAACTGCACCCCGAAACGGTCGCGACCGCGATACGGATCGGGGCGCCCGTGAATGCGGAAAAGGCGCTTGTTGCCATCCGGAAGACCGGCGGATGTGCCGAATCAGTGACCGATGAAGAGATCCTGCGCACCCAGCGTGACCTTGCACGAAAGGAGGGGATCGGTGTCGAACCGGCATCCGCCGCATCGGTAGCGGGCGTGCAAAAACTCGTGGAGAGCGGGGCGATCGACCGTTCCGAACGGATCGTCTGTGTCGTCACCGGTCACCTCCTCAAAGACCCTGATACGGTGATCAGACAATGCGAACCCCCGACCGAGATCGATGCGGATTTACCCTCGCTGCTCTCTGCGCTGCGCTTGTAGCTGCGCTGCTGGTTGTCCCCGGTGCGGCGCTCCACGCGGAGTACCGCGTCCTGCCAAACGGCACGGCGTACAACGCCTCCGTCGACGTCGCCGGTGCGGAAAGGTTCGACTTCTTCGAACTTGGTATGCTGGGGGAACGCATCCCCCAGAAGGCCGGCAATGTCGAACTCAGGGGGGACTGTTCGCCGTGCACGTTCAACCAGAGCGGGGCCTTCTCGATCACGTTTCCAAAAGGCAACTACACGATCCTGTACACGGCACCGCTGCGTGACTTCCACCTTGTGGCTGCGTTCGGGCAGCCCTATTCCGTCAACGTATCGCTCCCCGAAGAGTTTGATGTCAGGAACCCGCTGCTTGCCGGGATCAATCCCATGGCAACAATTATTGGAGAGAGTGATAACTCAACAACAGTCCAGTGGACCCGCACCATGTCAGCCGACCTCCGGTTTTACGATAAAAACCGCGAAGACCTGCTCTACCTGTTTGGCAATTTCTGGATCGTCATTGCCGTTGTCCTGCTGGTGCCGTTCATGATCACGGTGAGACGGAGTCAGTGACGGGGAATATTCCGGATGCAGTACCAAAGGTCTGATACATTTTTTTTTGGGTGTGAACAGGTTTTTGTACACCAGCCATCCTGTTCACAACCGTGCGGGTTGCAATAAAAGAACGGGAATATCCCGACATATCGGGGGATAAGCACTACGACTCCCACAGGGGTGAAGGTTGAAATTCCTGTGAGCTGGTCTCTTTTTTTATGTCAGGCTTTCTGCAGAATTCTGCCTGTTTTTGCCGCCTGGTCCATGGAGCCGGGATGACCCGTGCGCACCTGCAATTTATGTATGATTGGGATCCAGATTAATCGCAGCGATTAACATTCGCCGGCATAACGAATGTTTATCTGGTTTCTGAATTGTCACCATGACATCTTTTCACTATAATGGATATTACAGCCACCAGGATTCCGGATCACAGATCAGGGATTATATCTTTATGAGAGTCCGGGAGATCGGTGAGTTCCTGCTCTATAGTTCATTATTTCTCGGGGCGGCTGCTGTCGGTATGGCATACACCTCCTGTTTCATCCAGGGAATTGCGTGGACAGGCACGGTCGCCGCAGTGATGTTCCTGATTGTATTTTCCGTGTATAACCTGAACCGGAAGACCGATGAAGCGGAAGACCAGCTCAACCATGAACGCCGTTTCCGGATCACCAAGAAGTTCGAGCGTCTTCTTTTTGCTGCGGCACTTGTCGCATACCTCACTGCCTTCACCATTGCTGCACTGCATGGTGCTGCCGCGTTCTGCGTTGCCGCGGTACCGCTCCTCAGCGGCATTTTCTACAGCGTCCCCATCCTGCCCCGGTCGTGGAGATACCGCCGGTTAAAAGAGATCCCTCTCATGAAGAACCTGGTGGTCTCCGGCGCATGGGGGCTCTCGTTTTCGCTGTTGCCGGTGTACCTGTCCGGGTCGGCACCCGGGACGGCAACCCTGGTCACCTTCATGTTCATATTCTCCTGGACATTTGTTGCCTCGGTACTCCCCGACATCAGGGACCGGGCCGGCGATTCTGCCACCGGTGTTGCGACCATCCCGGTTCTTGTGGGTGTGGCAAAAAGCAGGGTCCTTCTCACAGCCGAGAACATTGCGGCGGGGGCCGTTATTCTTGCCCTTGGAAGATTTGTGGTTCCTGCAGGGGTCGTGGTGGTGATCCTCTGTTCACTCCTGTATTCGCAGGCATGTATCCTATCCATCGACCGGACAAAGAAGAACAATTTCCTGTGTGATGTCATATCCGACGGCCAGTTCCTTGCAATCGGGGGATTATCCCTGCTGGTTCTGTCGTTTCATGGCCTCCACTTCTGAACCGCTCCGGCTGCCCTGCTCCTGGCAGGACGGGATATCCTGTCAAGGGTAACCAGAGCGAATAAATATCTGCAGTCCGTTAGTACGATATAGCAGTATGGATTCCCTCGATATCTATGAACATCACCAGAAGCCGATCCAGTCCATTTACACATCACGGCTCAAGATCCAGATCCTGCTCACATTGATCAGTAAGAATGCATCGCTGGGCTGGCTGCGTGAGGTGACGGGGAGCACATCGCAGGCGCTGATTCCCAAGATCAGGAGCCTTGAAAAACAGAACCTGATCGAGGCGGAGAACTATGAGTACCGCCTGACCCCCCTTGGCAGGGCTGTTGCGATGAACGTCGAGGGATTTGTCCATCTGATCGGGGGAATCGACCAGCACAGCACCTTCTGGGCGGCCCATGACCTTTCCGGCCTTCCGGAAGCCTTCCTTTCCAGTATCGGTGACCTGTATAATTCAACGCCAAAACAGGACACCACGACCGACATGTTCTCCGTGTATTCCCATTACCTCGAGATCCTGAAGGATACCGCGTATATCCACACGCTCTCCTCGGTAGCGAGCCCCAGCCTCGCTCAGGTCCTCGCCGAGAAGGTGACTGTCGGAATCCCGGTTGAGCTGGTGGTGAATAATTATGTCATCGAACTGCTGGCAAAAGAGCCCTACGCATCGAACCTGAAGGCGCTGGCGGCATTTCCCAATTTCATGGTCTGGGTGACCAACGAGAAGCTGCAGGTCGGGCTGACGGTCACCGACAAGTACCTCTCGCTGGGCCTTTTCAAGAAGGACGACCAGCTCTATGACAGTTCTACCGACCTTTTCAGCCAGGACCCACGCGCCGTGGTCTGGGGAGAGAACCTTTTCCGGTACTATAAGGAACGGTCGACAAGGCTTGACATTTTAACGCTGTTTCCAAAAGAATGATCCATGGAGAAAAGGACCTGACAGCGGCTGAGACCACTCGGGTTGCCGGACCGTGGGAACTGGTACAGGTCAGCGGTGTCCTGCGGAACCGCAGGGGTGACCAGATATCCGAATCTTCCTGTTCATCATCTCCTTTTTTGATTCGTCCCTGCCGGCAGTGCCGCAGCCACCAACCCCCCTTTTTTAATAGTGAAAAGGATTGGTTTTTGTTTTCAAACGTGGTTGCCCGATGTTTCTTGGACTATTCTCACCGCATATCATCCATGAACGCGTGGCAGTCCGGGCACCACCACCCGACCGGGACGGCATGCTGCCTGCGTTGTGCATCGTAGACCCGGATATAGGCCCTGAACATATGCCGGCGCCGTGTCCGGGCATTCGGTGCGACCGTCCGGCAGTCATTTTTGGCAGGCAGGGCTTTTGCACATACGATCAAATCCCTGGGCACCGGCACGATAAACTTTTGGGCTGGTGTGCGGTCCTGTGGCAGGACCGGGCAGCATTTTTTTTGTGAAAATTTTTCCAAGGGCGGATTTTAAAAAAAAACTGGTCCGGGCTGGTCCTTGTTTACATGCGGGCGTTTTCAACGGCATGATGGTGTCACCGGCTCCTGAGCCCGGGTTATTCACCCGTGTTGTGACCGCACCGTGTTTCTCTCGTCCTTCGGGCAGCGGGTGGTGGGCATGCAGCAGCCTTTTTGTATATTCACTCCTGTGCGGGATCACGCCCCGGGGATGGTCGATATCGCGGGGGCATAGCGGGGGATGACATGGATGTGGCAGTGCATCACGCTCTGGCCTGCGGCCATTGGGACAGGTCTGCCCGGTGCCACGGTGTCTTTGTAACCGGTCCGGGCACTGTGGTTTTGGATGATGGTAGGGGATTTGGCGGGAGAATAAAGCGTCAGAAGAAGGTATTGATAATTTACTTTATCCCTGTTACTTTTGCGACTTTTTCTCGCGCGTTGTCTCATGCCGGAGGATTTTTACGATCTCGGTTTTAAACCCCGGAAGGATATCGGTTATAACACCCCAGAGCACTTCGTAATCGACCCGGTAATAACCGTGTGCCATCACATCCCTGAGGCCGGCAACCTGTTTCCACGCAACGGAAGGATGGCGTGATTTGAGTTCCTCGGGCAGATTCTTTACTGCTTCACCAATGATCTCAAAGTTCCTGACCACCGCATCCTTCGTCTTTTGATCTGCGAGAAACTTTTCGTAGGAGGTTCCGGCAGTGTAGGTCTGGATCTTATCGATTGCCTCCTTGATATCATCGAGGAAATGGAGCACCGTTCTACGCATAGACAACCTCGCCGAGAATAGGTTTTTTCAGCCGCCTTTTGATGGCCTCCTTCATCACGAGGTCAACTTTTCTCCCGAAAAGGTCTTCGAGGTAAAACTTGCAGTCCATGTAGTGATAAAAAGTCTTTTCCCCTTTCCGGAACACCACGAGCACATCCACGTCACTGTCCGGCCGCTCCTCTCGACGTGCGTACGAGCCGAAGATGCCGATCTTTGCAACACCGAACCGCTTTTTTATGATTGGTTCATGCTGCCGGAGCAGGGCAAGGGCGTCCATCTGTTATACCGGTATTGATGTATCACCTTTTAATTATCTGCTCTTTTTGGTACGGTCAACAGGGTATTGTTTCCTGGCAGACCTCATCCCAGTTCCGTGTTCAATAATCCTTTTTTGCCGGGATCACGCCCCGGACCCCGCCGCCGTGACTGCAGCCCATGCGGACACACCGGTCCATGATGCAGAGAACGACTCGTTCTCCGCAACGCTCCGGTGCCATGATGCAAACGGCGAGCTGTATAATGTTACGTTCAGCCGCGACCGGGTCACGCTCCAGTCCTACTCGGACGACGCGATCCGGACAAAGGTGGAGACCTGAGCGGACACCGTGCCGCAGCTCGCATGAATCGAGGTGCGAAGCATGAGATTCGGAAAGAAGAAAATCTTCGCTGAGTCGAATCCCGCAGGGATGAGACTGGAGAAGAACGAAGTTCTTCGCTGAGGTGTGTTCTATGGTGGACA
>CAIULN010000052.1 GCA_903900025.1 uncultured Methanomicrobiales archaeon
CTGCATACTTCAAGAAACCGCTCAAAGGAAAATGGCGGCTTCATGCCGAAATGCAGCATCGGCAGGCTTGCAATCACATAGGGATAAAAATCTGCCATCTTATTTCATTCCTTGACTGCTTCCTTGAGAATCTGGTTTAATTTGGGCTTAACATAGGTGCCGATATAGTCTGCGAGGGCCTTGTCGGTAAAATCAAAGCAGGATTTTCCGTTGTCAAAACTTATGGTAAACCCTCCTGAAATTTCTTCCGCAGGCCTCAAAATGATCTTTTTCTTCGTTTCTTCTCTGAGTTTGTTCAAAAAATTTTTTTCTAGGGTTTCGAGGTCCTCTTTCTTAAGAAAAACCGTAATGTCGCTGCTTTCCCCCGCGCTATAGTTCCTGACCACTTCCGATACGAGATTGAATAGGGCCTCGGGGCTCAGGGCCTGCTGGATGTCTGAAACCATAATGCGCCCAAGCATGGCATTCATCTCTCTTCGTAAGGAAAGAAGCAGATCCCTTCCTGCCTGAGCAAGCAGGGTCTTTCCTTTTTCGTCTTCCCGGCGGATCCTGTCTTTCGCTGCAGCAATCATTTCCTCTGCCTCACGCCGTGCCTGAGCAAGGATGTCATCGGCTCTCTGCTTTGCCGCAGCCCCGATATTCTGAGCCTTTTCCTCCGCGGCCCTGATTCCTTCCTGATTTATTTTCTCGATTAAGTCTCTAATCTCTTCGGCCATAGAAAAACCCCTTCATTTTTATCGTAGATCAGGATGGAATAATACCTTGGTATCAACTCGATCTCGCTGTGGGACATTTTCATCCTGAGATCTGGATAGTGAGACTTTTGCGCTGTATAATTAAAAAACTGGTGATTTGCACAGGAGTGAACATTCGCAAGACCGGTGGGTGAACAGTGGTTCATTGAGGACAGCAGGAAAAGAAGACCTGCAATAAGCATCCGGACTCCTGCCAATGCACGGTGAAAAAAAGACGGGGGATGCAGTGATCTGCAGCTCTGATCCCATACTGCCATACTCTGCCAGGTCAGTGTTGAAATGGCTCCACGCTCCGGATGGCACACCGCCCGCTCAGGCGACACCCATACCTGTTGCTCCTGACACCGGCGTTGCCGTTCCCCTGACCTCCCTGCACGACAACCGGGTTTTTATCCGGCCCGGTTTCTGAGGAAAACTATTTCGTATAGGGTCATATAGTATGGTGAGGGTGGAATGTATGCCTGATGTGACCAATGATGAGCGGGGGAGAAGGATCTTTCAGCTCCACAAAGAGAGGGCAGTTGAAGCAGCACTGGAGAAAATTCGTCTGAATCCAAAATCCGACTGGGCAACGTTCTCCCAACAGGATATCAAGTCACTGACCACCATGCTTGGGGAGACCTGGGTCTCAGTCGAGAGGAGTACCTGGGAACAGTGTTCCTTTTCCCGCCTTACCAGAAAGGACCTGAATGAGATTATCAGTATCGGAAACGATGTGAAAAGCGAGAGGATGCGGGAGGAGACGGCGATCAATAGGGTCAGCATGATCCTGAAGAAGTCGATCTGAAGCAAACGTGCCGGGGTTCTGTCAGCGTTCCGATGTTCAGGCTGGCAGTTCTGAACGTGGGCATTTCAGCATGCTTCCATTCATATTTTTTTTTTGGGTTTTTCCAGGTACGATTATCCTTGCCTTATTATCGATTCAAAAACCGGTATTCCGGGGGATTATGCCTGATCCAAAAGGGTATGGCGAATCCAATTCCCACTTCTTTTGTTGCTCTTTGTTTCCGTATCGCAAAGCTTTTCACGTAAGAACGACATGAAACAACTGACCACATACGTGGAGGGGAAGGAGGGGACGCAGGGTGCCGGATGTATCACAGACGGAAGTCGGAAGGCGGTTGTACCATATCCACCGCGAAAAAAGGGTGGAGCGTGCAATCAAGAAAATGCAGCAGGGCATGGGACCTGAATGGAGATCATTCACCCAGGATGAGATCCAGGTTCTGGGCCACCTGCTCCAGTGTACCTGGAATGTCATCGACCAGAAGGTCTGGGATGATATCCCCTTTGGCACACTGAAAAAAGGGGATGTCCAGAAGATACTTTCCCTCGGGGAAGGGGTCGGGCCGGACAAAAGCCCGGATAAATCCGTGGTCGAGGAAATTAAAAAGATCCTGTTGGCCCTCGGATAACTGAACCTTTTTGGGAATTTTTTTCTGGTCCGGGGATTTTTTACCGGAATCAAAAAATGGACTGTCCACGGTCAGGAGGTCGCCACAGCAACGCATTCCTCGAGCGTCCCCATCCGCACCACCGCACCACACATGTCGGGCACGTACGCGAGCGCCTTGCCGCTGTTCACCATGATTGCAGGATACCGCTCCATGACAGGCGAAACCACCATACAGGTATCGGCATAGACCCGTGCCCCGCTCTTCTCGATCGATGCAACGGTATCTCTGTTCGCATCGATCACGACCTGAGCGGCAAAAACATAGAAGGGGATTTTCACTTTTTTCCCCGAAAGCAGGAGGGCGGTTGTCGTCAGTTCATCGGGGGAACAGTGCGGGCACCCCACGGCAACGGCATCCACCGCAACCTGTGAAAAAACCTCCTCAATTTCACGCATATCGATCCTGATCATCTCCAGACCGGATGTATCGAAGTGGAGTCTGGATGCTTCAGGTGTTACCCGTTCAACATGGTACAGCGCTACCGCCCCGGTTGCAGCCATTGCTGCACCGAGTGCCTTGAGCCCGTCTGCATTTGGGCGGATGTTGCGGAAATACGGGATCCGGTTGCCGACACGTTTGCCGGCGAGGTACCCAAGGGCCCCGTGGTGTGCGATGGAGAGATCCCTGCCTCCCGTTGCCACGTCAACCACCAGGTGAGGCGTGCGGTTGACGGCAAGGTGCAGCCCGTAACAGGGGGTCTTCCCGATGATCGCGGCGGCGAGCGCCGCGGGCCCGCCCTCGCGGTTGGTCCGCGCCCCGATCACCGAATTTGCATAGCTGACCGCCGACGACTCCGACCATGCAAGGTGGTCACTATAGTGAATGGGAGAGAGGTAGTACGGCGTGCACGTGCATTCCAGCCGGATACCGAGACGCTCATAGGCGGCAATCACTGCCATCTGTTTGTCTGCAAAATCGCGATCGATCCCCATCTCCTGCCAGCGCCCCCGTGGCATCCCGATCGGGTTCAGTACCGCCGGCACAACTGCCCGTGCATCGAGCTGTTCGAGCCATTCGAGCCCGTACTTCCCGATCGTCTTATAGGAAGCTCCGCTCACCTGCACACTGTGTACCGGCACCAGGCGCTGTGCACCGAACACCGTGCCAAGTGCGACAAGGATCTCCAGCATT
Source organism: uncultured Methanomicrobiales archaeon (assembly GCA_903900025.1). Lineage (GTDB taxonomy): Archaea > Halobacteriota > Methanomicrobia > Methanomicrobiales > Methanospirillaceae > MVRE01. The sequence goes on from CAIULN010000052.1 coordinate 3,344, forward strand.
TTCTGCCGGGTCTCACCCTGCTCGCCGGCAAGGATCCGTTCATCCCTGGGCTCAAGCTCCACGGGCTTCACCACGTTGCACGCCGGAAGTCATCCTCCCTGCCCAGCACCATCGTCGCGTCAACCCCGACCTTGACATTGGTCCCGTCCTCGAGCTGGCACGGGTCCAGCGAGGATCCCCGGACCCCGCTGATCACCATGACGTCCCTGTCCCCGCTCACCCGGGTTGCAATCGCGTATTCCACGTCCTGTGGGTCTTCAGGGTTGATGTCCTCATCGACAACGACGACATGCTTCAGCGAGGTATGGGCGGCGAATGCAGCCATGATGGCATTCTTTGCGTCACCCTGCGTGCTCTTTTTGATCTGGATGACGGCATGGAGGTACCCGCACCCGCCGCGTGTCAGGACGACATTTCTGACCTGCGTCACGCCGGCAACTGCCAGGTAGATCTTCGGCTCAAAGGGCGCACCCATCAGTACCTTGTGCTCATTGCCCCCGGGCAGGATGCCGTGGTAGATGAAATCGCGTTTGAGGTGCATGCCGGTGAACTCGATAACCGGTTCGCGGCGCACGGGATCGTACGTGCCCGTAATATCGACAAACGGCCCTTCGTCGGTGCGGTCAGCACCGATATATCCCTCAAGAACAATCTCTGCGTCAGGGACAAGCACGCCGTTCCTGCACCGTTTCACCGCAATTTCGCCGCCCAGCAGCTCGGCCGCATACGGGAGCTCCATCCCCACGGGCACCCGTGTGCAGCTCGCGAATGTGACCGCGGGGTGCGTGCCGATGGTGACTGCAATGGGAAGGTGTTGCCCGTCTGCCAGTGCCTTTCCCAGCATGACGTGCGTATGCCTGCCCTCAACGAGGCGGGCGGCAACCCGGTGATCGTCCAGCACGAGCATGCGGTGGATGGCTGCGTTCCCGACACCACCATAGTTGGCAAAGACAATGCCTGCAGTGATGTACTTCCCCGCATCGTTCGGGAAATGGTGTATGACCGGAATTTTTGCAAGGTCTGGCTTTTTCATCGTCATTCTGCCATCTTCAACCACCGTTCCCTGGTACGTGGCACCGGACAACGTCCTGACAATCTCGCGTTCATCGATGCCAAGCGCGAGGGAGAGCGCCTGCCGGTTCGCGGTCACGTTCATGACAGCCCGGGCGCCGTCAAGGTTGTGAAAGAAGAGCATCCTGTCGGTCGTGCCTGCCATCCGTGCAGCCTGCATATCGGTTGAGCAGGGCTCGTGGACATCGGTGAGGAGCCCGTGGTTCCGCATCGTCTCGATAAACTCACGCATCGGCACCGCTCCACCGTTCGGTAAGCGTATGTTCGACGCCCAAGTGGTCGAGCACGCGGGAGACGACCATGTCGACAAGGTCATCGATCGTTTTTGGATGGTGGTAGAACCCCGGGCAGGCAGGCATGATCGTTGCTCCTGCATGGTGGGCAGAGACCATGTTGGTCAGGTGGACCCCGGACAGCGGGGTCTCGCGGGTGACAAGGATGCACTTCCGGCGCTCTTTTAGGCAGACATCGGCCGTCCGCGTGATCAGGTTGTCGGCATACCCGTGGGCAATCGCGGCAAGCGTCTTCTGGCTGCAGGGGATCACCACCATCCCGTCATACCGGTACGACCCGCTTGCGATGTCAGAAAACATGTGGTTGTTGTCATGGTACTTTGCATTGAACCCGGAGATCCTGACAGCCTCGTGGGCGGCGATCCTCTCTGCCACGTCCGATACGATAATGTGCACCGTTGCATCGGTGCAGAGCACTTCCAGCAACCGTCGTGCATAGCAGATCCCGCTCGCACCCGTCACCCCGACAACAAATTCCTTCTTCATCCTGTTCCCGCTCCCCTTTCATACCAATGTCGGAGCCATAACCAAAAAGAGTTTATCCCGTTTTTTTTTATGCCGGATCACTTTTTCTGGGGAGAGAAGAACCGGAACCGTACCTGCGCCTCCTCGACCCCGCTGGCATGCCCGGGGTTCAGGTCGCGCCGCGCTGCGATAACAAGGGTATTGAGGATATTATGGAGCCTGAGCGCATCAAAGTCCTTTCCGGCATGCTCGTTCAAAAAGTCCAGCAGGTCATTGGTGCTCCTTAACACCCGTGCACTTGCCACAAGGTTGAGCCGGTTGACCGTATAGGCGAGATTCTTCTTTGCGATATCGAGCTTGTAGGGATCGTTTCCGGCAAGGTTCAGCTCGGTGACTGCATGGAGCAGATCACTGTAGATTCGCATCTTGTACCGGTTCTCAATACTCCTGTGTTCCTGGTTCCTGATCACAATGAGTGTGATACAGAAGACACAGATAACAACAATGACTCCGCATGTTACCACAATCCAGTCTTCGAGCACGATAACCGCCTCTGTTACGGGTTTCTCTTGGCTATATTTACCGTGACACTGACACGATTGCCTTTCATCTCAAATGTATACGGACCACCGTTATACATCGGTATGAGCTGATGTTTTTCGTAACTATTCGTGCGCCCGTATCCATACGTTGAGGTCTGACCGGTATCCATTTGTGTGACCTTAATCTCGAACCAGGTGTACTGGGGATCCTCATTGGTAGGAATCACCGTAAATTCAATTCCCCACGGTTCATTGGTAACCCGGACTGGTTCAGTAAATTGATCTTTCTCGCTCGTGAATGAGTATTTTTTTTCAAGGTATTTCTCTCCTAACGTAAATGATAGCTGCTGCTGCGTTGCAAGAACCGTGGTCGGTACAATCAGAGTCGGCACCGGGGTGGCCGGATTCTGATTGCTGGCGCATCCTGCAGCGAGCATCCCGGCAATTATCAGGCATAGAGCCAGTGGAACAAACGCCTTCATACAAGTGAGTGTTTGGTCGCGGGGTTATATTATGTTTTTATCTGATCTCGCTTATCGAAAGGATTGTTTCAGGTTGTCAGGGATCAAAACAGGGTGTCCTGCCACGTAGGCTTCTTGATGTGGAGCACGTCTGCTGCCACTTCAGCAACCGCTTCACGCTGTTCAGGCAGGGTGTAGACACCAAGCCGCCACTGTTCCCGCCGGGTCTCGTTCAGTGTCCTGATGCGGGGGGAGATCTCCTCAAAATTGACGGTGGCGTGCTGGTTCTTTACGCGCACCCCCATCGACATCTCGCGGGGAAATGGGGGGATGTCGATCAGAACGGTATCCGGTTCAACACCCGCGCCTTGCGCGATCGCTTCTGCAAGTGCCCGGTTTTTCCCAAGGTTCATCTCGGTGAAAAAGGCGGTTGCGTTCACCTGTTCCCGCCCGATATAGATCGCCCGTTTATAGAGCCGGCGCTGGTAGATCCGCTCAATAATCATCCTAGCGGCAGGGCTGTGCGAACTCCTGAGTGCCTGGATGCACGCCGCGTCGTCCATATGCAGCAATCCCTCTGCCGCGTCACGGTTCCCGCCCCCGAGGTGCTCCGCCATGGCGAGCTGGAACATGCTCTCCCCGATCCGGCTCACATGATGGAAATAGACAGCGGGGCGCATCAGGGTGCGGGCGATGAGCAGCGACTCCGCTGCATTGATCCCGTTCTCATCGAGGACGATCCCGTCATCGGTCTGCACCATATTCCTGATGAGCCTTTGTGCATCGACCGCCCCGTACGGGGCGCCTGTGTAGTAGGCGTCGCGGAGCAGGTAGTCCATCCGGTCGACATCAAGGTCACCGTGGATGAGGCCCGAGAGCGGGTGGTGGCCGTTCACCAGAGAACAGAGATCGCCGGGATCGAGGCCATGCTGCTGGAGAATTTCCCCTGTGTTCCCCTGCACAAATATATCAATCGCATCATGGGTCCGTTGCAGGTATTCCTCTAACAGCGGCTCGCTGGCATGCGAGAAGGGGCCATGCCCGATGTCGTGGAGGAGGGCGGCTGCATCGACAAGCATCCGCTCCGCATCAGAAAGCCCAAACTTCCGGCAGGCGATATCGGCGAGGTACATCGTACCCAGTGAATGCTCGAACCGGGTATGGTTTGCACCCGGATAGACAAGGTAGGAAAACCCCAGCTGACGGATATACCGGAGCCGCTGCAGTGCCGGCGAATCGAGTATGGCAAGAGCAAAGTCCTCAAGTTCGACATAGCCATGGACCGGGTCTTTGATGATTTTCAAGAGATCACTAAAAGAATCTTCATATACATGGCATAAAAGTATTGAGTAATGATTACGTTTCTCTCGGGCGGCACAGGGACTCCGAAGTTGCTCCGTGGCATGCGGAAGGTAACCGGCCCTCACGAGATTTCAGTTGTGGTGAATACTGCCGAGGATATCTGGATATCGGGAAACCATATCTCGCCCGACTTTGATACGGTGATGTATCTCTTTGCAGGCATCCTGAACACCGATACATGGTGGGGGATCAGGAACGACTCGTTCACCACCCACGAGGAGGTAACAAGGCTGGGCGTTGATGAGTTTATCAGGATCGGTGATAACGACCGGGCCGTCCAGATCGCCCGCGGGGAGATGCTGCGAAAGGGGATGCGCCTGACCAATGCCACCAAAATTCTCTTGGACCGGTTCGGTGTCCGGGAGAACGTGCTCCCGATGACGGACACCGAGGTGACCACACACATAAAAACCGACCTCGGCCTGATCCACTTCCAGGAGTACTGGGTGCGGGCGAAAGGGGCGCTGGAGATCCAGGCGGTCGTGCGGAGTTTTACCGAACCACCCGTCGCCACTGAAGAGGTGATGGCCACGATTGGGGCAAGTGATGCGGTTGTCATCGGCCCCAGCAACCCCATCACCAGTATCCTCCCTGTCCTTGAGTGTGAAGGCGTGCGTTCCGGACTGGAGGAAAAGTTGGTTATTGCGATCAGTCCGTTTATCGGGAACACCCCCGTCAGCGGCCCGGCGGCGGCATTGATGCGGGCGTTTGGCTTTGAGCCCTCATCGCAGGGTACGTTCTCGTGTTACGAGGACCTGCTGGACATCTTTGTCCAGGACATACGGGATCCGGTGGAGGTATCCGGCTCGGTACGGTTCGACACTCTCATGACTGATGAAGAAAAAAGCATCGCCCTTGCAGAGGAGATCCTCCACCTTGTAGAGGTGAGCTGACTCCCTCTGCCCTGAATTTTGCAAACCTATATAATGCTCCGCAATAACGGTTATCGTGAGAGATAGGGGGTAATAATGAAAGAGGAGATAGTTATTTCAATCCTGATATGTTGCGTGTTTATTTCAGGATGCATTTCAGGCCAGGGTACAGGCAAAGGCACCCTTCAATTCACATCATCACCTTCCGGAGCCGGGGTCTACCTTGACAACCAATACCGGGGGACTACCCCGAGCACTATTTCCGGTGTGGAAGCAGGGGAGCACACCCTTGAATTCCGTTATCCTGGCTATACGGGCTGGTCAGCAACTATTACGGTACAGTCAGATACCGCACTATACTATGCGTCATTAACGCCGGTTGCCCAGCCAACCACCAAAATCCCCGAAGACAAATCTCAACAAACCCCCGCGCAGACCTTGGTTTCTATCCAGACCAGCAAAGACCCGATGATCGTAGGAGACTCAATTTCATTTTCAGGCTCGGGTGTTGGCAGCAGGAGCGTTGTATTGACATTGTACGGGCCGGGATATTATGCAAAAGGCGTGCTTTTAGCTGAACCAAAAACCAATTCTGCCGGTTTATGGAGCTATACATGGAACCCGGGAACGTCGATCCAGTCCGGTTCCTATACCATGGTGGTAAATGACGCCCAAAAAATTACATCCGACAGGGTTGCATTCTCGGTGGTCGGGGGAGGAGAAGTCTCCATTGCAGCGAATAGTTATTCGGCGTCAAAAGGGGATACGCTCAGGTTTTCAGGCCGGTGCACAACAGGCGCCCAGAATGTTTTGCTGGTTTTATACGGGCCTGAACGGTATTCCAGCGGGGTCGAACTGGGCACGCTGTCTGTCATGGGGGATAAAACATGGAACTTCGGGTATGCCCTCGGGAATACCATGCCGACAGGGTATTATACCATGTATGTGTATGACGTCCCAAAAACAACCTCAGATTTTATGCAGTTCACGGTTGGCTTTGTCTCATCATAGAACAAAAAAAATTTATAGACCTTTTTATACCCGGTATTCCTGCACCATTGTTACCAGGCCATCACTACAAAATTGTCAATATCCTCACATCTGAGAGTGCTGCACGGTATGCGGCAGGTACTGCATGGTAGGATTTGCGGGCCCCGAGCGGAACGATCCTTTTTTTGTCTCTTCGATCAGTTCCAATGGCGACATGAAAACCACATTCCCGGGTTGTCAAAACCGTTTCAATACGCCCGCAATAAACCCGGATAGAAATTTAACCCGGGTAAATTGGATTCTGGATTAAAATGATTCGGTAAAGGTACCCGATACCTATTTGAATGATTTTATACAAACACTCCATACCGGAATACGGGAGTGGAATGTATGGGGATTATCAAGTCATTCCTGAACCTTTTCAGGTCAGGCAAGCGCGAAGATGAGGAGGAACGGCTCCGCACTCAAAAAGAGCGATATGAAAATTTCCTCAAAGCCCTCACCGATGGTGACCTTGACACCCGCTGGAATGCAGTGCGATCTGTGGGGGACCTGGGTGAACCGTTCATTGAACCGCTCATCCAAGGGTTGCGGGATGAATACTGGGTCATCCGGAGGGGCTCTGCTGACACTCTGGGCAAAATCGGCGCTCCTGCAGTCGCCCCCCTTATCGAAGGCCTGAGTGAGCCGGGCGATGACATCCGTCAGGAGACAATCCGCGGACTCCTGCTTATCGGGGAGCTGTCTTTTGGTCCACTCGTGGCGGCAACAAAACATAACCATCCCCTCATCCGCCGCGGTTCAGTCGAGGCACTCGGTAATATGGGAGATGCGCGTGCAGTGCAGCCGCTCGTCGAAGCGCTCAAGGATCCCGATGCCGGTGTCCGCCGCGAAGCGGCAATGGCACTTGGCAGGATTGGAGATGCACATGCAGTCGGACCTCTTATCGAGAGCCTCAACGATGCCAAGGAACCCGTCCGTATGGCAGCGATGGCAACGCTGTGTGCCCTTGGAGAACTGTCGATAGAACCGCTCATCAAAGCTCTTATCGACACGAATGAAGATGTACAGCGCAGGTCAGCACTTGCACTCGTCACGATCGGTGAACTATCGGTCGACCCGCTCATTCGGGCAATGGGGGACGCCAATGCCGGTATCCGGAAGGGTGCCGCTGAGGTACTCGGGCAGATCGGGAATACAAGAGCGGTGCCGGTGATTATCGAGGCCCTGAACGATCCTGACCGTGCCGTCCGCATCGAGGTTGTCAAGGCACTGGCAAGCATTGGTGTGCCAACCATCGCACCTCTCATGCAGATCTTCCGCGAGGGTGACCTGATGAGAAGGACCGGGGCCATGGAAGCGCTCTGGATGATCGGTCAGCCGGCGACGACACCACTCATCATGGTACTCAAGGACAACCAGAGCGACGTCCGCAAACGTGCAGCACTCCTGCTCGGTGAGATCGGCGATGCGAAGGCAATCGATCATTTAACCTCTCTGCTCACGAATGAAAATGTCGCTGTCCGAAGGGAGGCGTTCGAAGCCCTCGAAATGATCAAAAAGAGGGGCGCCGCATAAAATACCCGGTTGCACAAAAAATTCTCAAACCATACCACACCGGATCTTTTTTTTTTTGGAGCCTGCTGACAGGGACTTTCCTTGTGGGGGCCGGTCTGGAACGGGATCCCGAAGGGCTCTGGATCGTACCAGCTGTCGTTGTGCCGCAATGCTGTTATCCTCACAGATAGGGAATTCTTGTGTGACCACGCTGGAAAAGATCCGTGCTGCACAGCGCCGGATTGAAGAGTACATTATCAGGACTCCGCTTGTTTTTTCACCCACATTCTCGGAATTGAGCGGTGCACGTGTGTACCTCAAGCTGGAGACGCTCCAGAGGGCGGGTTCGTTCAAGGTCCGCGGGGCAGCAAACAAGATCCTCAGGAACCTGGATGCAGCAAAAGACCATGGCGTGGTCGCGGGGTCTGCAGGAAACCATGCACAGGGGGTCGCTGTCGCAGCACGCTCTGCCGGTGTCCAGGCAACCATTGTTATGCCGGAATGGGCGTCGATTGCAAAACAGGAAGCGACGCGGGGGTGGCGCCCATGTCATTATTGCGGGGCAAACACTGGAAGAGAGCGTTGCACATGCACAAACCCTTGCTGATCAGGGAATGCTCTTCATCCACCCCTACGATGACGAAGATGTCATTGCAGGGCAGGGCACAACCGGGCTGGAAATCATGGATGGCCTCCCGAAAACCGACATGATTGTTGTCCCGGTGGGAGGGGGGGGCTGATCGCCGGCATTGCGACCGCGGCAAAGACGCTGCGACCGTCACTGCGGGTCATCGGGGTACAGGCAGCTGGTTGTCCATCAGCATACAAGGCGCTCCGCACCAGTGACTCGGCGTGTGTTGCGACGCATCCATCGCTTGCCGACGGGATATGGGTCGCCCGGACCGGTACACTTACGCTCCCGGTGATCCGCAGGTTTGTTGACCGGATTGTGCTTGCCGATGAGGATGCCATCGCACAAGCAATGCTCCAGCTGATCGAACGTAAAAAAGTGATCGCTGAGGGTGCCGGCGCCACCCCCCTTGCCGCTCTCCTCGGCGGATCGATCCCGGTCGAACCGGACAGCACCGTCGTCCTTGTGATCAGCGGGGGCAATATTGACAGCCCGCAGCTTGAACGGACCCCCCACCACGCACTCATCCGGCAAGGGAGGATCATGCGATGCTCGGTCGTGCTGGATGACCATCCGGGAACCCTTGCGCGGTTCCTCGCCGCCGTGGCAAAAGAGAATGGAAACATCCTTCACATCCACCATGAGCAGGCGGCATATGATCTGCCGGTCCTTGCAGCCCGTGTTATCGTCGAGATCGAGACGCGGGGAAAGGAGCACGCCATTGCAATCGCTACCTCGCTGGAGACTGCGGGTTATCCGGTAACATTATTATAAAGAGCAGGCGGTAATGCACGGTTGCCCATTCATCATAAGGGAACAAGGTCAAAAAACGGTCAGAATGGTGCCAGCCCGTCATCGTCCAGCGCCCGCATTCGTGCGCCCGAACATCCTTGCCGGCGTGCACATCATGCTTCGATGAACCATATCAATAGGATAGTGATGGGCAGGAAACGAATAAACCGTAGCCATTCCTAGTTTCATGAGAGGCAACAGGGACGTTATTAATCTGCCGGGGTGTGGTCTTTGACTGGACAGGAAGATGAGGGGGAGTACCGGATCTCCAAGAACAGGCTGGAGGCGCTTTTCGATGGCATCTTTGCGTTTGCAATGACACTGCTGGTAACCGGGCTTGTTATCCAGCCGCCCTCATATTCCGAGGCCGCAGCAGAGCTCCCGTCCCTCGTTGCCGCGATGCACCCGGAATTCTTCTCTTTTTTGATCGCATTCTTTGTGCTCGCCTCGTTCTGGCTCGTCCACCACCGCCAGTTCTCCTTTGTCCGCACCATCGATCCGGCACTGGTGCAGATCACCCTGTTCATCCTTGCCTTTACCGTGCTGATGCCATTTACCACAAATGTCAGCGGGGATTATTCCGAGGTGCAGGTTGCCGTTGACCTGTTCCATGCCAACATGTTCATACTCGGGCTGCTCTTTTTTATCCACTGGAAGCACCTGGTCAATAACCCCGGCCTCACATCTGTTGAGATCAGTAAACAGGACGCGGTAAACGGGATGCGCCGCGCCATGGTGGTGCCGTTCGTGTCGTTTTTGGGAATCGCCTGTTCGTTTGCATCCCCGTCGTGGTCAATGGCAATCTACCTGCTGATACCTCCCTTGTTCTTCATCAACCGGAGATACTTCACAGCCTGAATTGTGACCTGAAGATAAAAAATCAAAGAGAGAAAATTGTTTTAGTCCCAGTAGTTCCGGACAAAGACCTTTGTCTTCTGGATATGGGGTGTCCCGTGGCGGAGCGCAAGCGGGACAATGAGTGCAGTCACGATGACATTTCCGATAAACCAGGCAAAAAATGCCGGTGTGACGTCTGCCCATGCAATCATGTTGCCAATCGCGAGCGTGACGGTGCCCCAGAGTGCGCCAAACGCGTTGTTGATAATGAGACCAAAGACGACAAAAATAATAATATCTCGGCGTTTACCGAGGCTAAGATCAACACTGAGCATGCGGAACGCAACAAGGGGGATCAACACCTGCCATAGTCCGGAGAGCGACCAGTACCAGTTGACACCAGCGGGGAAGCCAGAAAGAACCCCCGACCCGATGAAGCACCCGACATACGCTGCGATCGCCCCGTAGCCCCCAAACCAGAGCGTAAAGAGGATCATGAAAGCAATGGCAACATACAGGCTGGATACTCCCGGTGCTCCCCCAAATGGAAGTACAAGTACGGCAAAACGGGCAAGCAGCGTGTTGATGATGATGAGTGCGATAAGCAGGAGCAGGAAGGAATAGGTGGGTTTATGCGCGATTTTCATACATTCACCTTACTCCACTCTTACACGGTTTTATAAATATTGTTTATCTTTTGGCGTATGGCGTACGCCAGAATTATTACAGGGAGGCTGTATTATTCTGTACCAGGAGTATCAGGGCATATGGCACAGCAGGCCGGGGATGATCGTTCCCTTCAGGAAACAGAGCTTCTCGAAGCGGTGCCGCTTCTCCTTGACAGACGCAGGGATGCCGGGCTTGAGGGGCTCGTGGGCGGACTCGATGCAGTCATCATCAATGGTGAGCGGGACCGGCTGCTTCCCGCAACAAGGGAACTCCTGCGATATACCGGGCATACATGCGATGAAGCATTCTCTGATCCAGCCGCATCCACGTTCATACTCTCGTGCGCAGGATCAGCCTCTCTGATTCTCCGCTCGCGGAACAGGGGGTATAACCCGTTTGAACGGTTCAACACCGCCCCGGTCGCAGGAACCCTCCCAAACACCCGGCTCGAAACGCTGGTCTTTACAACACCAGACATCCGGGAGTATGCCGCCATCCAGAAAGAGAGGGGGGTTGCATTCCTCACCGATACCCCGGTCAAGCTCCGGCATGGCCTGTTCATCCAGAC
>CAIULN010000053.1 GCA_903900025.1 uncultured Methanomicrobiales archaeon
ACATGCGTCTCAGCACGGAGCACCAACAAGCACCTTCTGAAGCACTCGCAGGATGGCGGGATTGTCACCCACCTGTTCGCGTTTGCACTCGGTGAAGGGATCATTGACGGTGCGATTGTCGCGGCGACCAAGGAATTTGCAAAGGCAAACCCGTCAAAAGTCATGATGGACAACACGAACTGGGACATGGTTGAGCCATGGAGGCCCATCCCGGCCGTTGTGACCACACGGGCAGAGCTGCTTGCGGCAGCGGGCACCAAGTACAACATCAGCCCGAACGTTTCCTTAATCAAGGAAGCGACCCGCAGCTTCGGCCTCGACAAGGTCGGTATCGTCGGCACTCCCTGCCAGATGCAGGCAATCCGCAAGGGCCAGCTCTACCCGATCGGCCTTCGTGATGTCGGCGCAAGCATCGCCCTTGCACTCGGCATCTTCTGCATGGAGAACTTCCCGTACCAGAGCATCCTGCAGCTGGTCGAGGACCACGCGGCGATGAAGATGGAATCGGTCAAGAAGATGGAGATCGGCAAGGGCAAGTTCTGGGTCTACGGCAAGCGCGGACAGGTCGTCCAGCTGCCGCTCAAAGTGACCCACAAGTACGAGCAGCCCGGCTGCCACGTCTGCCTTGACTATGTCGCAAACCTCGCTGACATCTCGACAGGGTCCGTGGGCAGCCCCGACGGTTGGAGCACGGTCTTTGTGAGGAGCAAGATCGGTGAGTCGGTCTGGGCAAAGGCAGTCGCAGCAGGCGCCTTTGAGATCCAGCCGATCGACAAGGTCAAGCCCGGCCTTGAGCTCGTTTCCAAGCTGGCAAACGAAAAGATCACCAAGAACAAGGCAACCCTCGAGGAGCGCAAGACATTCGGTGTAGGCAAGGCGCTCCGCAACCCCTACATCTAAATTTTTTTCTTTTCTTCTGATCCTGCTTTGAGAGTAAAAAATTAGTTATTATCCTTGGATATAATGATCAATTTCATTGTTTTCGATTGGTCAGTTCAGTGAGTTCTCCGATTGTTCCAACTGCAAGATCCATGAGATTTCAGTATTCCTCGTAATGGCTCTGATAATCACATGTTTGATATTCCCTCTTTAGAGAGTGTGAACATTCCTGATACTGAAAAAATACTTGGTGCGGGTGCCGCATTCATGCAGTTTTTTTCATTACCAGCACAGGATCGATCGTCGCATCGATCATCAGGTCGAATTGCATCACCTTCAGCCACCCCGCCTTCTCGAACATATTCATGAAGCAGACGCCGATCACGATGGCGCCGGGGTGCCGGTTGATCACCGCTTTGACATGTTCTGCCTCCACCGGCACGTTGGGCATCGAGAGCCCGCCCATTATCACGATCACTTTTGGTTTCAGCGTGGCAGAGGCACTGCCTACCTGCATGCCGACATCGGGCACCGGGTGGATCTTCTTTGCCTTGGTCTCGTCCACCATCGGGACAAAGACCTGCTCCGCATCGATTGACCGGATCGCAAACCCGAGCAGCTCGACAAATGGCGTGCAGGTGCCCGGGACACCGTAGTATACGATCTGCTCACCTTTTTTCAATCCCTTTGTCTCAATATATTCCTTAAACGGGCGCAGGATGCCCGGAACTCCGTGAAATGTCTCAGCCTGTGTCATGCTCTCAGGAGAGATTCCCCCATCCACCATGATAAGCGTTGCTGGGATTGCGGGACTGCATGGTTTGCTGCATTCCTATCCTCACAGGTCATACCTGCGGCTTGGGATGATCTCGCACCCGAGGAGCCAGACCGCATACAGGATCGAAAGGCTGGCAACGAGAAACAGGGGTGAGATGACCCCTTCATCCTTCGGGAGAAACCCGAGCCGCGAGAGGTCAAAAACCACGTAGAGCGCAAACGTCAGCGCGATCCACCATCCGTACACCTTCTTTCCCTTTGTGGCAAGCCGGACGCCGGCGAGTGCCACGATGCATTCGATCGCGACCGCCAGGACCTGCAGCACGCTGTTGGTATCCATAGGTTTACGTTCCGGCGTGTATCGCCATAGTTCTTTGGATGCGCATATCGATGCCGTAAATTACATCACAGGGCGCATCGGGAAAGCGGACAGCATGGTCTTTTATGAGGAGGAGATGGCACAATTTCCCGTGGACATCACAGGAGCCGTTTCCTGTCCTCCCGGTTGATAGAAAGAACGTAAATTTATCCGTTTTAACAAAATTGAAGGATTATTTACCGTGTACTCCAGTGGAACTAAAGGGGTATAAAAAGATGATCAATTTGCCGGATTGGCTTGTCTGGCACAGTATCCCGGTTAAATCAAAAAAGCGGTTTTCCGGTGACGCATTGTATGTGCAGGAAAGTGGCCGGTTTTCAGGTGTCCAAAAAAAGGCTGTGTGCCATACGGTTCAACCGGCCGATCTCCACCATCAGTCATCACATCGGATAGCAAAACGGGATCTCTGTGATGGCGGGAACTGCGAACGCATGACGAACAGATGTATAAGATGGCAAAATAAGGAGCGGGAAAAACTGGCGACCACCATCAGACCGCAAACATCTATCGCCACGGATCGTTACAATAAAAAGTGTCAGAATCAAAGGCGATAAACCGCTGGCTGATTTACGGTTACGATGTAATCCTGTACTGGATTCACCGGCGTATTCTTGGCTACCCTCCCCTTACCAATCACTACAATAGCGTGCGGTTGAACGCACAGTATGGCAGGACACTCCGGTACCGTTCCGCGTTCAGATCTGGTTTCTGTTGATTGGAAATGTCAAAGACTGGGGAGAGCGAAGGCTGACCCCCATATTGTGCTGCTGAGGCAGCCTTTGCTGGCGCAAAGGATCCGGAAAAGACTAAAAAACACCGTGAAAGATATAATCGGTCAAGCACGCCGCAGGAATACGGGTCCGCGAAGACCTGCTCTACACGCCAATCAATTTCTGGGACAACAATGAGGATGTATCACCCCTTCGGATCCCTTTCCTACAACGTTTCCGCAACCAATTATCATGACGGGATGCACTGGAAGAGAGATCATTACACAAGAATCACACATTAAGCAGATATTCAATAACGATCTTCAATCCTATCGCGACAAGGATAAGACCTCCAATGATCTCAACCTTTTTACCAAGAATCGATGCCAGATACCTACCCGACATTACGCCAAAAAACGAAAATAAAAACGCAACGATCCCGATGATAAGGGCCGGCACGAGAATTTCAACCTGCAGGAATGCAAATGACACGCCCACGGCAAGTGCATCGATGCTGGTGGCAATAGACAGGATCATCACAGGGCCCGGCTGCATCACATCGACGGACTCTTCATCATCCCCGCCCTCACACCCCTCAACAACCATCTTCACACCGATAACCGCAAGGAGGAGGAACGCGACCCAATGGTCATAATCCGCAATCATTTCCGCCAGATGTGTCCCGGTTGCCCATCCAAGGAGCGTCATGCCGGTCTGGAATACCCCAAAAAAGAGGGCGATGACGATGGCTGCGTTCAGGAGTTTTGCCTTTGTTGTTGTCCCGATGGCAAGCGAAACGGCATAGCAGTCCATCGACAGCCCAATGCCGATGAGAACAGGAACCAGCAGATCCATGAATTCCGGTAGTGTTGGCGGTCAGCGGTGATAATTCCTTTCAACAAGAAAAGGATGGGAAAAAAGGGGAGGGGATTCTGGACTGAATAATAATAGTACCTTTGATCGAGCGGTGGACTGAACAATGATATGCAAATGTTCCCGGACTGGGGGATACAAGCGCCACCGTCTTGGCACCCGCAGGAACTTCACCTGATCTTCAGTCGTGAAATAGGGAGGTTCGTTGACAAATTTCAGATACTTTTACACAAAAACCTCCTGTGCTGAAACAATGTGGGCACAGATAGTGACGGGGTGGTGCCCTGCACTTTTTGCCCGATGAAAAAAAAGAGTGTGAGGTTGAGGGTATAAGAGGTTAAGAAGGAGGAGTGAGAGCCGCTAAAAAAAGATTCATATCCCTATAAACCCTTATTGCTACGGATAACAAAGGGAATATAAAAAGAATGAGGTACTATGGACGCTCCATATCTGGGCAGCGATGAGTCAATTATTCTGACGTTGCATGATGTTATTGTCAGTGGCGAAAGAATCGAAGTGATCCTCACAAGCAAACGCCTTCTTTTCGTGACGAGCGGCAAAGACCAGATCCGGCATGACGAAATCCCGTTTGAATCCATCCGTTCGGTCGTGGCTGGAGAAAATGCCCTCCGGGAGCCGACCCTGACCCTCTCCACCTCCGCCTTTTCTGGCGAGGAGAAAACAACAGAGATTATATTTTTCCGGCGGCCTGGCATCGAAAAGACGGGGGAGCGTGACCAGCTGCTGGCAAAACTCAAGGAGCATGTCTCCCCGTCGCTGGTGCATGCCGCCCAGATTGGCATATCTCATTCTTCCAATCAGGTTGCAGGAGAGGGACCCGGTATGGTACCAAGATCACCCCCTGCCAACCATCCGCCGGCACAGGAATGGAGCCCCGTACTTCCACAATATCGTACCAGGGCTCCACCACCGGATCCCATAGTACGGTTAAAGTTCAATGCGATCACGGTCATCATCATCGTCATCGTTGCGATCGTCTTCGGAGCGATCGTATACGGGCAATTGACGAAGGGAAAACCGGTGGAGCATAGTGGTAATGCGACCATTCCTGCAGCCACCACGCTTGCGGCCACGGTCCCCGAAGCAACTGGCACGCAGACCATCCAGCAGACACCCGTGTCCGACGTGACATCACCCCCCTCCTCTCCACCGCAGTTGACCATTCCTAAAACGGGTATCTGGGTACGGGTGCTGTACTCCGGGACGTTTGTCGGATCGGTCGGTACGAGCAAGTTATTGCGGCAGGTGAATGCAACAGGAGAACAGTTCTACCAGATACCAACGCGTGACGACATAGTGGATGTATCCGTCCAGAAGCAGGAAGGGACAGGGGATGAGCTCGCAGTCGAGGTCTATAAAGACGGTTCACTGGTCAGACGGAGCACCACAAAGACCCCCAAAGGTACGGTTGACCTCCATGTTGATGTATAGTCATGATACAATACTCCAAATCCCCCCGTCGCAAAGGCGGTACATATGCCGATGCTCGTACAGCACTTCGCATTCACGATAAAAAAAAAAGATAAGAGTTCGAATGGTCAGGATTTTGACCCGGTCCGGGGTACTTTTTTGGAGATCTTCCCCGGACGGGGCCGGTCCGCAAAAGGTCCCGGGTCTTGGTTTGGGCTCACCGGCTCTGGGTGGGGTGTGTGTTTTGGGGGGAGTATTGGTTTCTTCTGGGGATGGTGCCTAGGACGGGGGTGGGGATGGTCAAAGGGATGGTGACGGTCATCCTCCAGTTCCCGCGCTCTGTCTTGGCCGGGCCCGGTGTGGGGCTGGCGGGTACGCGGCGGGGATGCGGGCACGCGCCTGGGTGACATAGTCATAATTTCACTCCTCATGGGTAATGAAACCCTCTATGGCAGGTCAAGTTGTATTTTTTGTTCTCCGGTCGATTGATATAGGAAATCCACGCTATTCCTTTACCGGAACACAGTTTTTCTGTTATCATGTCTCAAGACACCAGAGCGAACGAACAGACCAGATGCAAGAGAGAGTCTGACAGAATCCAGAAATTTTTTGTCCGTCCCTTTTTCCTCTCCCTCACCATCGGGATTCCCTTCTGTATCTACAAGATGCTTTTCGGATTGACCACGGTCCGTATCGGTTCCACGACGGGAATTTACCTTACCCTCTTTGGCTGGCTCATCATCGCATGGGCGGGCCTTGATCTTCTGATGAACACCGGCAGGGTACTCCTCGACCTTCTACTGCAGCCTAGTCGGTTTGAGTATTGCACGATTGCAAAGGCCGGGCGGATCGTCCACATGCCAATGGTCTTCCTCGCGATTGACACCATGATATCCTTTGTCATCATCTGTTTCATGCTCTGGTCGGGATGGATCATGCATCTCACACAACCCGAATCTTATCTGTGGTATGCTGCAACAACCCTGAACCTGATCAGCCTCTCGCTCGTCTCGCTTTACAATGAGATCAGGAAGGTATAAGGGCAGGTAGTATTGCAGGAGTAGTCGGTTGCCCCCTCTTATTCCCTCGTTGTTATAGACCCACTCTGAATCCCTGCCAGTCTGCAAAAAAGGAGTCCCCAAGTATTATATGTAAATAGTATGATGGTCATAATTCCTGTATAGGGTACCATGTATTGCGAAGAGTGCGGCCAAAAATACCTGACGATTCGCGGTTTTGTGAGCAGTGCGGAAAACCTGTTAGGACTCCCCCACGGACGGAGCCTCATCGCCGGCAGCAAATCATCCCAATCAGGGATTTATAGAGGCCCTTTTCGGCAGACCGTCGCAGAAACCCCCATCTCCCGATTACTCGCGGATCGTGTTCTGGGGCAGGGAAAAGTACGGGAGCCGGTTTTTACCGCAAATGGACGAATCCATGGTGCAACGCCAACTCGAATCGATCCTGAAAAAGTACGGGGCGTTCCGGCTGGTGTGCTGAAAGGATTCCGGGCATTCATCAACTGGCAGCAAAGCGAAATGCTCATACGGCACCAGCGCTGACCGGCCGACGGGTGATCTCTTTCGGAGTTCTCCCTTGTCCCGGTGTTAATCTGAACGATTCCCGCAGGGGATCGCCACAGTTCCTGCGATGTGAAAGCGATGCCCATCACATGTTCCTTTGCCGTTCTTTGAACCATTGCAGGAGTACCGGGACAATCGGGGGCCTGATCCCTTGGTGCCGGCCAAGGCGGGAGAAATTCCCCCCTTTACCGTTATATACTGCATGGTGAGACGGAATGCCGGATCAGGATTGGTAGTTTTTCTTCACCATTCACGATGGCGGGATCGCAATGGATGCCTGTGGGACAGGGAATACGCATGGGGAGTTGAACAGGAATCCGCTGACCCATTCAACCACCCCGCCCGGATTACAGGGCGCCTCCTTCCTAGGAGGGACCCGTCTTTTTAGGGGGTTTTAAAACCTCCTTTCTTTGCTTTGGACGCTCTCGTCCGGTTTTTTTCCTGATGCGGGTTCTGAAAGGATCTTTGCCAGCGACACGGTGCCGGTCATGTCCCCAAGGGTCATGGTATTTAGAACGGTGGAAGGGACGATGACAATGGTCGCGTTTTGCTTCAGTCCTTCATAGAGCATGTTCATCGCCCTCAAATGCAGGGCAATAGGATTGTTCTGGTAGGTCTTTGCCGCCTCCTCAAACTTTGACGCAACCTGACGCTCCGAGTCCCCCAGTATCACGCGGGCCTGCCGTTCGCGTTCCGCCTGCGCCTGCATGGACATCGCATCCTGCAGTTCGCTGGGGATCAGCACATCACGGATCTCAACCGAACTGACGTGGACGCCCCATTCGATCGTCCGCTTATCGATGATCTTCTGGAGTTCAATATCGATTTTTTCCCGCCCTTCCAGCATATCGGACAGAAACGACTTGCCGATGACCTCACGGAGTGCGGTCTGCGATGCCCAGCTGATCGCGGACCGGTAGTCCTCGACCTCAAGCGCCGCTTTCCGGGGGTCGAGTACTTTCCAGAAAAGCACCGCCTCGACATCGACCGGCACGGTATCCTTGGTCAGGGTCTTTTCGGCTTTAAAGGAGGTGGTGATGACCCGGTTATCGATCCAGTATGCGATCTTCTCGGCAACGGGTATGATAAAAAACAACCCCGGCCCTTTCAGTTCGGTGAATTTCCCGAGGCGTAACACCACTGCCCGTTCCCACTGGTCGGCGATCCTGAGCGATGCGGCGATTATAGCCGCACCAATGAACCAGGCAACCGCTGCCAGATGGGGGATCACCTGGACTGCACCACTCAACCCGACATAGAGCAACCAGAGTGCAGGGATGGAGAGGATGACAAACAGAATGTATGACATGGGGTGCTGTTGAGGCATGAAATCTCATATCGCACCCGGGACGATATAGGTATGGATAGATGCAAAAGATATAAAAAAAACGTCGCAACCAACTACAGCCCGGGACGTTGTTATTTTGCGTTGTCACCGAGCGCTTCCCGGCTCCGCACCTGGTACAGCACCATCGGGTCCATCTCGCGGTACGCATCCTTTGCCGTGCGCATGATGACGTTTGTGACGCCGGAGTTCACGATCATCTTGGAGCACAGAAAACACGGCCAGATCTGGGTCAGCTCATCGGTTTTAACATCAAATCCCGCAAGGTAGAGCGTGCACCCCCGCGCCTGCTTGCCCGCCTGGATGAGCGCGTTCATCTCCGCGTGCACGCTCCGGCACCGCTCGTAGTTGGAGCCCGACGGGATGTGGTGCTCCTTTCGCCAGCAGGTCTTCAGCTCGGTGCAGTCCATCTGCTTGCGGGGGGCGCCGGTATACCCTGTGGAGACGATTGTATTGTACTCGTCGACAATGATGGCGCCGAAGTTGCGCCGAAGGCAGGTACCCTGGTGGGCACACCGCAGTGCAAGGTCAAGGAAATAGTGGTGCCTGTTGGTCCGCATTCATGAAATTATTGCAGAGCCCCGTAATAAAGAAGCGTGGTTCAGTACATTCTATCCTCTCCTTTGAAAAAATCCTGATCAAGGGGATGCCCCTAAGACACACCTGAAGGACTGCCACGGAACAGAAGGACAGATGCCCCCACGACAATGTCAGGGATAATGATGCACCTGTGATATCTGTCTGCCATTGGTATACAATCGCGTGCAATCCTGACGTATGGTGGGGCAAAAATTCGCGACAGGATGGCAAGCCACAGACCCCTTCATTCCATTGCAATCTTTCCATCAATTCAAGGTTGCAGTTGATTTAGGTGAGCCGGTACCGTGAATTCGCACCGTTCCTCATCGTTGAAGGCGAACCGGGGGTTTTAAGACCTTACACGCGAATTTTGAAATAAGAAATGAAAGAATGGGAATATAACCCTCATATCACGGGAAGGCAAAAATTCACCGCCGTCATGGTCGGCGCCGGGCTCGGGCTGTTGCTGGCAGCGGTAAATATCATTTTCAGGAGATTCCTTGAGGAATGGCAGTTTATGGCGCTCCCGGTCTTTGTTGCCGGAGCAATAATCATCCTCGGGCTGGCGTACCTGCCCAGAATTTAGAGACTGCAGGTACCTTGTATCGTACCGCCACCTGCAACAGAGGCCTGCCCCGGTTCTTCAGTGAAGGTTTGCGGCAGACTCCACAATCATTGCACGACAAGGTCGTATTTCCTCGTCATGATTTAAGGTAAAACCGCCATGTACAGAACAGTTCCTTCGGGTGCGGATCGGGAGGTGCAAAGATGCATTCAACACAAATCCTGTCATCGATTACCTTTGCAAAGCTCGTAAACTCCGCCCGGTGCATCTCCTTGCAGTGGTATTCCCCATCGCCCTGCCTCAGCCGTGCCCCCTGTGTCGGACAGTATGGCACCGTGATGATCACCTCGTCGTCCCGTTCATCGATCCGGTAATCCACAAGCATCGTCCAGGGATAATACCGCAGCGCTTGTACAAAGCCTGCAAGTCCCTTGTCTGGTATGCGGAAGCGTCTCATGATGTCTTTTGCCGCCATTGAAGCGACCCGCCCCCATACCTGTTCGTTGAATGTGTCGGCAATGGCACTGCCGTACTTTTCTGATACATCGATATACCAGAACGCATCCACCACGCGATAATGCCAGAGGAGAAATTCGAGATACTGGTGTTTTTCTGTGCCGGTCATTGTATCAAAGATGTCAAGGTTCATACCACTCATGCCGAATCACCCCCACCCACACCCCATGGGATAATGGAGTGGTGGTACATCCATGTACTGTTTCTGATAACCGTCCTTCTTCACTCGATTGCAGGTTATGTCCTGTGTATATTCCCAAGTTGCATTTTTCAATTATTTCCTATTTCTTTCTCAAGATCAAAGAGAATGGTAAGATCGACATCTGCATAGGATTTTTTCCCGACTTCAAAGGGATCGTCCATATCCTTGATGAGCAGCAGCAGGGATATCAGTAGCGATGATAGTACTGTAAAGAGCACCAGCCCCTCGTAAAACAGGTCAAGTTTTACAAAGAACAGAATGAGGATTACACCGGCTGCCGCAAGTTCTGCAATTGCATACGCTGCCGGAATGAACGAGGTGTTTTTGATGACCTGGACCCGGTTTGACATTCTCTCAATATTCGTAAGCTCGGTGCGCAGCTTCACGAGGAACTGGGGTGCCACATTGTTATCCGCAAGGTGATAGATATTTTCGTTGATACTCCTGATCCCCTTTTTGATTTCGTTAGAATTCCAAACATTATTTTTAAAACTGGTATTAATGGTGGACAGAAGTTCACGCACATGTTTCTTCAGTTCCCCAGCGATTGCAGTATTCGGTACCCGGATCAGGTCACTGTCTGCGTACAGGGCAGAGACCGATGTCGCCATCTCACCGGGTATCCGTTCACTTTCCTTATAATCAGTAAGCGTCCCTGTCAGGATAATCGCGATCGTGAACATTGCTCCTCCCACAAATGCAGTGATAAGAGTGGTGACGGAAAGGATATCGAGATTAAAATAATCAATCATCAACCTGACAACCAGAAGAACCGCGGTTATCGCAAGAGATTGCAGTATCAGACCCCATTTGACCATAAAAGATCCCATAACTTTTGATTGACGACACTGTTTATACAGTTTTCATTTTTAGGTTAGATACGGGAAGCCAAAAAATGACGATCCGGATTCCGGAATAACCAACGACCGGTATAAAAAGAGATCCCACGGGTTATGCTGGTAGCCGGGCATGACCTGATTTGAAGCGCCGGAACACGGCGCGGATCACAAACCCGATAACCAGAACGGATGCCGACATGACAACAATCTTTACCCACTGGGCAGGTGAGAGTGGTACGGTGTTGAACACCGCTCCGCCGTACTGCACGATCAGAACCTGGGTAGCGACAATCACACCCATGACGATAAAGAACGTTGGGTTGCCCCGGAAAAACGGCGGCATGGTCCCATCCATCGCCCGGCAGTTGATGCCGTTCCAGACCTGGGCAATGACAAACGCCGCAAACAGGACCGTGCTGACTTCCGCGGGTTTTGTCCCTCCCAACAGCCCGGTTGCCATATGGAGGAGTCCAGCGATGATAAGGAACACACCGGTCACGAGTATGGATGTCCACATGAACGGGGTGATGATGTGCTCATCCCGCGGGACAGGCGGGCGGGTCATCAGGCCGGTATGGGGGGCTTCCGAACAGAGCGCGAATGCCGCAAGCGTGTCCATGATCAGGTTGATCCAGAGGATCTGGAGGATTGTAAACGGCTCCGGGTAGCCCAGCAGCGGTGCGATGAAGGTGAGGATACAGGCAGAGAAGTTGATCGTGACCTGGAAGAGGAGGAACCGCTGGATGTTCTCATAGAGTGACCTGCCCCACCAGACGGCATTTGTGATGGAGGAAAAGGAATCATCGAGCAGGATGATATCGCTTGCCTCCCGTGCCACTTCCGTCCCGGCAATCCCCATCGCAAGCCCCACGTCCGCATGCTTGAGGGCAGGGGCGTCGTTCGTCCCATCCCCGGTAACCGCAACGACGGCCCCTTTTTTCTGGAGCGCCTGTACAAGAAGCAGTTTGTCCATCGGTTCGGCCCGCGCCAGCACATCAAGATGCGCAACAACGTCGACCCGGTCCTCATCCCCAAGCGACCGGAACTCTTTGCCTGTCATGACCGTGCCTTTTGTGTGAATGCCTGACTCTTGTGCTATGGCTTTTGCCGTGTCAGGATTGTCCCCGGTGACCATCCTGACCCTGATGCCCGCGTTCTGGCAGCGTGTCACCGACTCCCTGATATTATCCCGGAGGGGGTCGCGTATCCCGATATAGCCATCCCAGATCAGACCCGATTCGCTATCGTCACCGTCCACGATCTCTTTATGGGCAAATGCAAGGGTTCTCATCGCTTGTGATGCGAGTTCGCTGACCCCGGAAAGATCGGGGTTCTGTGTGCAGAGCAACGACAGGACCTCAGGAGCACCCTTGACAAGAAGGTACGGTCTGCCTTCGATGCGCACGACCGTTGACATCCGCTTCCGCTGACCGTCAAAGAGGCACTGCCGGTTCACCGTAGTTTCTGCCCGGATCTGCATATAATCGAGCGAGTGATCGCGGAGCCAACGGAGCAATGCACCTTCGGTCGAGTTCCCGATCACGATGATCCTGCCATCCCTCTCCTCGAGATGTGCGGTATCATTTACGGCGGCGTTGAGGGTGATCCATTCTGCCGGTTTCTGCGGAGGGCTCCCCGGACGGATGGGATCACCGGCCGGTGAGACCACGACCTCCATCTGGTTTTTTGTGAGCGTCCCGGTCTTGTCAGTGCAGATCGTTGTCGCTGAGCCGATGGTCTCGCAGGCAATAAGCCGTCTTACAAGACAGTTTACACGGGTCATCTTGCGCATGGCAAGTGAGAGCGAGAGCGTGACGCTCATCGGCAACCCCTCCGGTACGGCAACGACGATGATCACGACAGCCACCATGATATAGTTGAGGATGTGGTTTGCAGTTGCCAGGTTAAAACCGGTCAGCTCGCCAAGGATAATCCCCCGGACAAACAGCGCACCCGAGATAAGCACTGCCATGCTGTACCCGAATGTGCTGATGAGATGCGCGAGCTCCTCCAGCTTATGTTCGAGAGGCGTCGTTGTGGTATGGTCGATTCCAAGGGATGCAGCAATCACGCCCATCTGCGCGGAGTCGCCAACCGCTTCAGCAATCATCCGCCCTTTCCCTGCGGTGACAAATGTCCCTTTCAGAACACCTGCGCGCACTTCTTTTTGTGCAGGTTCGCTCTCCCCGGTAAACGCAGAGTCATCGGTGAATAGGGCATCAAATGATGAGATCCAGCCGTCTGCCGGTACAGCATCTCCTGCTTCGATGAGGATCAGGTCGCCAACGACAATTTCCCGGGACGGGATGGATGCGGGGTGCCCGTCGCGGATCACCTTGACTGCCATTTCTTCCCGGTGTGCATTCAGGATGTCAAATTCCCTGCTGCTCCGGTATTCATTGAAAAAGGAGATGCCGGTCGCAAGCAGGATCGCGATGATGATCCCGGCGGTCTCCAGAAAACCGCCTCCCTGAATGATGGAGACGATGGCTGATATGGCGACAGCGATGACCAGGATTTTGATGATCGGGTTATCAAAGTTCTTCAGGTATTGTTTCCAGAGCGGTTCCCGCACCGGCGGGGTCATCGCATTGGTGCCAAACATCGTGCGGAAACCGGAGACCTGCGATGAGAGCAGGCCGGAATCCCCCGCAAGATTCACAATCTCATCAAATGTCAGCATAGGTCCAGAATCCCGCGACTGACCGGAACGCTCCTGATCTGCAGATACAGTATGCAGGTTCCTGAATGATAACCTGTTTTATTGGCATCATCCGACAGACCTTCCGGATGCCTGCCGGATCGCGGGAGGCTAACTGTCGCACCAGCCGGAATGCAGCGTGATTGAAATACGAAATGAGGCCCCGGTTTTCATCCATACTACGGGAGGAGGATCACTTCATCTCACCTGCACTCTCCGGTTCTTCCACAGGGCACGGACGGACAGACCTGAAGATCCCGATCACAATCGACCCGACAACAAGCAGCGAGAGCACAATGATTGCATAAATGACGTAACTGAAATTCTGCTGTACAACCGGGATGCTTCCGAAGAAATAGCCGGCAAGGACAAACGCGAGGATCCACAACATACCACCGACCACGTTATAGGTGATGAACCAGCGGTAGCTCATCTTCCCGACCCCGGCAAGGAAGGGCGCGAACGTGCGGATAAAAGGTACGAAGCGTGCGATCACGATCGTCAGACCCCCATACCGTGTGAAGAATTCCTCTGTCTTATCAACGTGATCGCGGCGGATCATGCAGTATTTTTTCGCCAGCACCTTCATCCCAAACGTGTGCCCGATCCAGTAGTTTACGGTATCACCGAGCACCGCGGCGATGATGAGCGATACAATTAACACTTCGATGGTGAGGTAGCCGCTCCCCGCGAGCGCCCCGGCAACAAAGAGGAGCGAGTCGCCGGGCAGGTAGGGCATCACAACGAGCCCGGTCTCACAGAAGATGATCGCAAAAAGGACCAGGTAGGTCCAGAAACCGTAGGTCTCAATAATTCCGGGCAGGTATTTGTCGAAATGAATGAGGAGATCGATGAAGAAAAAGAACGGATCCATTCCGGTAATCTGGGATGCTGGGGACGATAAATGAATTCATACCCTTGCAGGAAGTCCGGATACAAACACAATGCTTTCCTGTACGCCCGGTTTATCGCACGCCCTTTCCTTTGCTCCAGTACTTGAACAGCTCAAACCAGACAATGCTGAGCACACCGGCGCCGGTACATGCCACGAGATCAAGGAGTGGCACGTTGCCAAACCTGAAGAGATCCTGGAGTGTCGGGAGATACAGGACGAGGAGCAGGCAACCGAGGGTCCCGGCAAAGACCCAGCGAAGCGCCTTATTCGGTGAACGCAATGTGGTGATAATGGTCTCCGACCATGATCGGTTTGTCAGGATCAAACCGAGGTTCGCGATCACGATTGTTGTGAACGTCAGGGTCCTGGCTTCTGTTTCACCCAGTCCCCGTGCAAGTGCACTGACATAGACGATCAGGACAACGCCTAATACCACCGCTCCCTGGAGAAGACTGAGGGCAAGGGTCCGCCGGGTAAACAGCCCTTCATCCGTTTTGCGGGGCGGGCGGTTCATGACATCCAGCTCTTCTTTCTCTGACTCGAATACGATCGAACACGCCGGATCGATGATCAGTTCAAGAAAGACGATATGCACCGGGAGCAGGACAAGTGGCAGGTTGAACAGCACCGGAATGAGCGATATGCCGGCAATCGGGACATGGATGGAGAAAATATACGCGATTGCCTTTTTCAAATTATCAAAAATTCTCCTGCCCATTCTCACTGCAGACACAATCGAGGTGAAATTGTCATCGAGAAGGACGAGTGATGAGGCTTCCCGTGCAACATCGGTTCCCCTTTCACCCATGGCAATGCCGATATCCGCAGACTTCAGTGCCGGGGCATCGTTCACCCCGTCACCGGTCATGGCAACAACTTCCCCGTTTGCTTTCAGGGCTTCCACAATTCTGAGCTTCTGTTCAGGGACAACCCGTGCAAAGATGGTGACAGTACCGATTCGCTGCCTCAGTTCTTTGTCGTCCATTGCCTCAAGTTCGGCACCCGTGATGCAGTGATCAGCATTGGATAGACTGATCTGTCGGGCAATATTCTGTGCCGTCAGGGGATAGTCCCCGGTGATCATGATCACCCTGATGCCCGCCGAGTAACATTCACGGACCGCTTCATCGACCTGCGGACGGACAGGGTCAGAAAATCCCACCAGTCCCAGGAATTGAAAGGTGAAATCATGTTGTTCACCGGGAAGTTCAGTCTTTGTGAACGAGGCTTTGGCAATTCCCAGTACACGAAGGCCTTCTTCTGCCATCGCGTTAATGTGCAGGGCAAGCTCCTGCATCATCCCTGCATCAAAATGGCAGAGGTCGGCAATTGCTTCCGGCGCCCCTTTTGCCGCGATGATATACTCGTTGCCGTCAAGGGATCTCCATACGTTTGACATCGCAAGGAGATCCGGCGAAAGAGGGTATTCCAGCACAAGCTGCCAGTTGGAATGGATGTGCTCGGTTTTTCCAAAATCACCTGATGAAAGCCGGAGGAGTGCTTTTTCCATCGGGTCAAACGGGTCTTTTTTACAGGCGAGAATGCTGAACTCGGCAACTTCATGGCAGATGTCCGGGACAGAATTTGTCCCCGTGGTATCGTACCCGCATATCTGTCCACCTGCAAAAAATTTTTTGACCACCATCCTATTCTGTGTAAGGGTGCCGGTCTTATCCACGCAGAGAACCGTTGCTGAACCGAGCGTCTCGATCGCTGGTACCTGCCGCGTGAGCACGTTCTTTTGCGAGATCCTCCACGCTCCAAGTGCAAGGAAGATTGTCAGGACGACAGGAAACTCCTCGGGAAGGATCGCCATCGCAAGGGTGATCCCGGCCAAAAAACCCTCGATCCAGTTGAAACGCGTGAGACCATAGACGATCACGATGATGGCACACAAAGAGAGCCCGACCAGTGCAATCGTCCGGACGATCCGTGTGATCTCCGTTTTCAGCCGGGTCTCACCGCGTTCAACCGCCTGCAGGACTGCCCCGATCTTCCCCATCTCGGTCTTCATGCCGGTTGACCTGACCTCAACCAGCCCCTGCCCCTGGACGACAAGTGTGCCGGAGTAGACAAAGGGCTGATCATCGCCGCCGGCGCGATCAGCCTGTATCCCATCTTTCCATGGTATTTTACGGACCGGCACCGATTCACCCGTCAGGAGAGACTCGTCAACCGACACATTACCGGACGAGAGCACAACACCATCGGCCGGGACACGATCCCCTTCAGAGAGGACGAGCATGTCACCGGTTACTACCTCGCGCCCCGGAATCCTTTTCTGCTCGCCCTCCCGGATAACCAGCGCCCGCGGACTGGAGAGGTTCCGCAGCGCCTCGAGTGCCCGTTCGGTCTTCTGCTCCTGATACACGGTGATCGCGATGATGACGAGTACAAAACTCATCAGCATCATGCCCTCGGAAACATCCCCCAGCACGAAATAGATCAGGCCACTTGCGACAAGCAGGAGGAACATCGGTTCGTGGATCACTTCAAAAATGATCCAGAATGTGCTTCGTTGTTTCTGTGAAGGAAGTTCATTATACCCCTCATTCCGGAGTTTTTCCTGCGCTTCTTTATTGGTGAGCCCGGCAACAGAATCGAAATCAATGACCGGCATTAATTTGTTCCTTCCAAAAATCGCAATGCACTGTCATAAATCCTGTAGTTATTCCGGCTATTATGTTGCTGTGCCATCAACAGCTCAATCTGGCATACAGGATATTTCATAATTCTACGTAGGTTACGATTGTGATGGTAAAAGACCTTCGATCTGTGAGATTCACCATCCGTTCCCATACAATACAGGAATGGGGTGAGATGAGAACTCAAACCCCGAATTTCTCCACAGACCACGCGATGATGATGCCGCCGATGAGGGAACTGGCCAGCGCCGATACTGTCCCTGCAATAAAGAATTTTGCGGGCAGGTTGATGAGCAGAAACATGCCGAGGAGTGAGGGGACACCCGATAGAAAAAAGAGGATCAGGCCGTATGACAATCCCCTCACGATTCCCTTTCCCGGAATGCCGGGCGCCACGATCCGGAATATCACGGCATAGATGAGGGCGAGTGCAAACGAGACAAGAACGCTTATTACGAAAAATGTCAGAGGGGGCGGGCCCATGTCCGGCATCATCAGTTTGCTCCAGACCGGGAAATACTCCGGCATCAGGTAGATGTCCATCGTTGCTGCCGACTCGAACATGATGACGAGCTGAGATGTAAGGGTGAAGAGGACTGCGGCAATAAGGACGGGCTTGACAGCCTTTTTATTGAATTGTGTCATCAAAGCTCACCGGTTTTACCTTGTATCTCTCTCTTGTGTTTCAGGTATTTTTTTGTTTTTGCTTATCTGTCCGGGTTATCAGGTTGGGATCACGATTCCTTTTCCCTTTCTTCAATTTTCTTCCTCCTGCTCATTGCTGATGGTGCCGCTTTAAAAGGCAGCCTGATGATCATCGGACAAATGATCTGCCATCTGCAGTCAGCGAGTAGATGACCCAGTTCCCCTGATACTCCCCAGTGATCAGCCCTCTCTCTTTGAGGATAGCAAGATGATATGACAGCTTGGAGTCGGCAATCCGGACAAACTTTTTGATAACGCAGACGCAGAGCGGCTGGTCTTTGAGCAGATGAAGTATGGTGAGCCGCAGCGGATCGGAGAGTGCATGATAGATCCGGCTTTTTTCTTCAAGATCTTCCCGTTGCGGTATTCGATCGGCGAGTGCGTCAAATCCCCCAAGCTGTTCGAGTTCCTGCCTGATTGAGTCGGGAATTTCCATCTCTTTTATTTTCGGAAGGCGATTGCCTCGATTGCTGCAGCAGGACTCTTTTTTACCAAGCATTTCAAAATATTATGAAATGAAAAGATATATAACAATGCCCTGACCACGATATTTCAACAAAATTTGAAATGAGATGAGACCCATGGAACAGCAGCAGCCATCATGCACCTGCGGGAACGGGAAAACGACTCGAATCATCTATTCCTGTTCCGGCATTGGATCAAATGTCGGACAACTCGCGAACGCGGCGGCGTGCCGGCTGACCCTTGAAGGGTTCGGGAGCGGGTCATGCCTCGCCGGACTTGGCGGAAATGTCGACAAGCTCATCGGTACGGGAAGAGAGGCTGACGAACGGGTCGTCATTGACGGCTGCCCGGTCGCGTGCGCAAAGAAGATCATGGATGACAGGAGACTGCCCATCAACCGCTATGTCATGATCACGGAGCTCGGGATCGGGAAAACTTCGGGGCCGGTATTCAGTGAGAGCGATCTGCAGACCGTCATCGATGCTGTCAAAAACGTTTTGCCATGATATATTCCGCTGTTGCGACAAGGCAGATCCAATGAAGGCGCTGGTCACCTGCTCGGGGCTCTCGAACACCGGACGGCTCACTGCGCAGGTGGCAATGATACTGGTATCCCGCAGTCGCGGGACGATTGCATGGGTTCAGGCGCATAAGGGAGAGCACCTGATCGCTGATGTCACGACGGATGCTGACCAGATCATCGTCATTGACGGGTGTTCTGATCACTGCGCCGCAAAGAGATGTACCCTGGGGGGCATCAATCCGGACCTTCACATTGTTGTGACCGGACTCGGTGTCGAAAAGGACGGGATGGCGGACGTGCAGTGGGGCGATGTTGAAAAGGTGCTCGCTGCAGTCGAGCAGGAAAGTAACCGAATGAAGAGCGGGGAATGATGATGAAAATCCAGGTATTCGGTATGGGATGCAGGAACTGTCACCAGCTAGAGGCAAATGTAAAGCAGGCAGTCGCAAAGAGCGGCATTACTGCGGAGGTCGAGATGGTGACGGATCCGGTGAAAATCGCGGATGCAGGCATCATGATGACACCGGCCCTCGCCATCAACGGTGATGTTGTGACGATGGGCAGAGTCACCAGTGTTCAGGAAATTCTGGAACTGCTTGCTGAGGTCCGCTGATGCTCCAGGAATTTGCAGACTGGGTAACGTATACACTGCTGGGGCTGGTGGAGGGTACCCCGCTCGCATCGACCGTGAACTTCTTTGTCTACGATTCGATCAAGGTTACGGTAATGCTGGCGGTGATCGTGTTTCTCGTTGCCATTGTCCGCACATTTATCACACCGCAGAAAGTGAAGAAGTGGGTGGCCGGCCGCACAGAAGGGGTGGGCAACGTTGTTGCAGCGGTCTTAGGAATCCCGACACCATTCTGCTCGTGCTCGGCGGTCCCGCTCTTCATCGGTTTTGTTGAGTCCGGCGTGCCGCTCGGCATCACGTTCTCGTTTCTCATCGCATCGCCGTTGATCAACGAGGTCGCCGCTGCCATGCTGCTTGCGATGTTCGGGTGGCAGATCGCCGCGATCTACATCATCTCCGGGCTCGTCATCGCGATCATTGCCGGTATCATCATCGGGCGCCTCCACCTTGAAAAAGAGGTTGAGGGCTTTGTGTACAAAATAAAACTGCACGACCTTGCGGAGAAGGCGATGACGTGGAAGGACCGGCTGGCCTTTGCGATAAACGAGTCGCGGGGCATTACGTTAAAGGTACTGCCCTATATCCTTCTCGGCATCGGGATCGGTGCGGTTATCCATGGGTACGCCCCTGCGGATTTCCTTGTCAATATTGCCGGTGAAGACAATCCGCTCGCCGTCCCCATCGCCGTCCTGATCGGCATCCCGCTCTACTCGAACGCGGCTGGCATTATCCCGATCCTTGAAGTCCTCACATCAAAAGGCATGGCCATGGGAACCGCACTTGCATTCATGATGGCGGTCATCGGGCTCTCGCTCCCCGAGATGATCATCCTGCGCAAAGTCATCAGTATCAAACTCATTGTGATCTTTGCAGGAATCCTGTTTGTATCCTTCACGCTGACTGGATACCTGTTTAATGCGATTCTGGGATAAAAAGAGGAATAAGAATATGATGAGAAGGAAAGAACCAAAAAAAGAACCAAAACAACTGCTTTCACTCATTGACCAATACCTGACGCTGTGGATTATTCCTTGCCATGGCAGCAGGTATCGCAATCGGGTATTACTCCCCCGCAGTACCGATGATGATCACAAACTTTCCGATCGGGAATTCCTCGATCCAAATCGCGATCGGTCTCATCCTTATGATGTATCTTCGCTTGCGATTCAAAAAGTTTGGAATATGGTGTGATGAGGGGCGAATATGACATTTCCGTATCATACCGCATCAATCAGGAAAACGATCATACCAGACACCATTGAGATAATGAAAAAAAGGAACTATTGTCAAAAGGAGGCAGAATGACTCTCGAATCCTGTGTAACAAAAGAGCCAAAGGGGCTGGGGTCCTTCGAGAAGTACCTGACCGTGTGGGTAGCCCTCTGCATCGGTCTTGGTATCCTGCTTGGGCGGTTTGCCCCGGAGGCGGCAACATATCTTGACAGCCTCTCCATCTATATCGGCGAGGCGCCGGTTGTCTCGATCCCTATAGCCGTCTGCCTTTTTTTCATGATGTACCCCATTATGGTGAAGATCGATTTTGCCGAGGTCCTCAAGGCAGGCGCAAACATTAAACCTGTCAGCCTTACACTCTTTGTCAACTGGGCAATCAAACCCTTCACCATGTATGCGATCGCCCTTTTTTTCCTGGGGACGCTTTTTCTGGCATTTATCGGCCCGGATGCGGTCGACCTTGTGAAGATGCCGTTCGGGCTCGACCTACCTTTGGGTGCTACATACGGGGTCGGGACTGTTGTCCTTGAAGGTGGCGTAAAGATGCTCGAGGTTCCCCTCTGGCGGAGCTACCTTGCGGGATGTATCCTGCTCGGGATTGCACCCTGCACCGCCATGGTGCTTGTCTGGGGGTACCTGGCAAAGGGAAACGACGGCCATACTCTGGTCATGGTGGCAATCAACTCGCTTTCCATGCTCTTCCTCTACGGCCCGCTGGGCGGCTTCCTGCTCGGTGTGGGCAAGCTCCCCGTCCCGTGGGAGGCACTCGCCCTTTCCATCGCGATCTACGTCGCACTCCCGCTCGTGGCAGGCTATATCTCGCGGAAGCTGATCGTCCGTGCCAAGGGAAAGGAATGGTTCGATACAAAGTTCGTCCACTACCTCACGCCAATAACCATTACAGCACTCCTGATCACGCTCGCCCTCCTCTTCAGCTTCAAGGGGGAGGTGATCCTCACACAACCGCTCACCATCCTCTGGATTGCGATCCCGCTCTTCATCCAGACAATCCTCATCTTTTCCATCGGATACGTCCTTTCGAAAGGAATTCACCTCAGCTATGAGGATGCGGCACCCTCGGCGATGATCGGAGCATCGAACCATTTTGAGGTGGCGATCGCAACCGCGACAATCCTGTTCGGGCTCTCTTCAGGGGCTGCCCTTGCGACAGTGGTAGGAGTTCTGATAGAAGTGCCCACGATGCTTTTGCTGGTTAAGATATGTCTGAGAACAAAGGGCTGGTTTGCCGCCGGATGACGAAGAAAACCCCCAACGGACGGAACGAACATCAGGATACCTGCAGCCAGGGGAAGGACACCTCACGATCCACGTGCTGCCCGGGTACTCCAGATCGTGCTACACCGTCATGCACCTGTAACGGGTATACCCCGCCCACAGTCGAAATCGGTGAGGTCACGGGCACCATCACGTTCATCAACCGGCTCGATCATTTCCTCGCCCGCTGGGGCGTGAACCGATCGGGTCACCGGGTCGAACCGGGGCTCTACCGGCTTGGAAATCCAACGCCGGACTCCCCGGTTGTTGTGACGGCAAATTACACGCTCAGCTTTGATGCAGTGCGGTCCGCTTTACAAGGGACTGATTGTTACATCCTTGTCCTTGATACAAATGGCATCAATGTCTGGTGCGCCGCGGGCAAGGGGACATTTGGCACGGATGAACTCGTGCACCGTATCGCAGTGACTGGCCTTGCCTCCGTCGTCCGTCACAGGACCCTGGTGCTGCCCCAGCTCGGGGCGCCGGGCATCGCTGCCCATGAAGTCCTGCGCCGGTCGGGCTTCCGGGTGGAGTACAGCCCGGTGCGTGCACGCGACCTCCCCCGGTATCTTGCGACCCGCACAGCGACGCCGGAAATGCGCCGGGTCATATTCCCGTTGAGGGACCGGCTAGTCCTGGCCCCAATCGAACTTATCCACGCTGCGCTGCCTACCCTCGCTGCTGCGATCCTCATCTATCTCCTCGCATGCCCTCTCGCTGCGCTCTCTGCGATCACAGCTGTTCTCGCGGGCACGGTGCTCTTCCCTGCGCTCCTTCCGTTCATTCCCACGCACGACTTTAGTACAAAAGGACTAATCCTTGGAGTGATTGCTGCGCTCCCCTTTGCATTCTCCTTCGCAGTGAATCCCTCCAGTCCATCAGTCATGAATGTAATGGCAGCGATCGCAGCGCTTCTCCTTATGCCGGTAGTTACCGCATACCTTGCCCTCAACTTCACGGGTTCGACCCCATTCACCTCCCGCAGTGGCGTAAAAACCGAGATCTTCCGGTATGTGCCGCTCATGGCAGGCATGGCAGGGTCTGGAAGTGCTCTTGCCATCCTTCTGGCGATCCTGCGGCTCACTGGGGTGATCTGATGTTCAATTTTGGAGGGGTACATCAGAACCCCGACAAGAAGAAGAATCCATCAGGATTCTTCGACTCCTACACCAGAAATACCCTGAAATACCACCCGGAGCGGTGCTTCAACTGCAGGCGCTGCACACAGGTCTGTCCTCACGCGGTGTTTGAAGAAGGGGAAGACCGTGCGCTCCTTGCACGGCCGGAGGCCTGCATGGAGTGCGGTGCCTGTGCACGGAACTGCCCGGCACAGGCAATTGAGGTGCAGAGCGGCGTCGGGTGTGCGTGGGCAATGATCTCGGCAGCGCTGAGTGGAAAGGATATGGACAGCGGTGAGTGCAGCTGCGGCGATAGTGAGAACTCCTGCTGCGGACAAAAAAAGGAAAAGGCCCCTCCCTGCTGCTGACAGCACCGGAATGTGGATCAGCTGGTGCCGGGGGGGAGAGACCTGCACCAGGATTCTGACGGACGTTCTGCTTCAGAGCAGGACTGGCGTGCCCGGGAAGCATCATCTCCCTGCGTCCCGGTATCAGTTACACTAATTTTTCCACCAGTTCAACCGCATCCCGGACAAAGACCGGGCATCGTTCCTGCACAACCTTCTGCTCTTTTGCTGCAGCAAATTGTACCGGGTCCGAAAGGTTGTACCCCAGAAGCCGGGTGCAGCCCGGTTCCCCGTTGTTGCGTTCTTTGAACTGCTGCAGGAATTTCCGGACTGCCGCATAGGTCCTTTCCTTTGCTGCAAGATCCTCTGCTTTCGTCCTCCCGTAGCGCAGCCCGATTACCATGACCGCACCGGAAACGGCGCCACAGATATTGTCCGTATGTGAGATACCGCCACCAAACCCCTGCGCAATCTTCATCGCGATGTCCCGGTCCAGCCCGAAGTCCTTTGCAAAGACCGCAAGCACGGCCTGTGAACAGGAAAATCCGCCACGGAAGAGTGCCTCTGCCTCATCGGCACGTGATCGTGTCATGCCGGAAGGGTTGGACGGAGACGGGCAAAGGGTTAATGGTTATCGTTTTTTAAGACGGTCGCTTTCCGACTGACAAAGGACGATGGAGCATGGTACATTGGGGGTCGTGGGTGCACGAACGGGGGTATCATCGGACGATCTCGCGCTGGTCCCCCATTCCAGCAAGCGCCCGTGACCGGCTGAAACACTGCATTGCTTCCTGGTCGCGCCCGAGCTTGCTCATACAGAGACCAAGGTTACTCCACGCAATCATGTCACGGGGATCGATCTCCAGCGCGTTGCGCAACAGTTCTTCCGCTTCATTATAGCGGCGAAGCTGCGCGAGCGCGACGCCTTTGTTGGTCATGACGATAGCAACGCCGGGGTTGATTGCAAGACACTTGTCATACCAACGGATTGCTTCTTCAAACTCGCCGAGATCGGCAAGCGCAACACCTTTGTTGTAGAGCGCTTTCGGGTATTTCGGGCGAATGCGGATCGTCTCGCCAAAACACCGGATCGCCTCCTCAAGTTCCCCGTTCTGGTAGTGGTTGTTCCCCTTCATGAACCATGCCTCGGCATGGTCCCGTTCGAGCTGGATAACATGTTCAAAACACGTGACTGCGTCGGCGTACTGCGCGAGCCGGAACAATGCAATCCCTTTCATGAACCACGCATCGGTCATTTCAGGATTGATCTTCAGTGCGCTCTCGCAGCAGACGATCGTTTCATGAAACAGCCCAAGCCTGTCGATACCTGCTCCGAGAGCGACCAGCGCTGCCGGGTTGTCCGGGTCACGTTCGAGAGCCCGGTCAAAACACGTAATCGCTTCTGCGTACCTGCCAACGCATTGGAGCGCGGTCCCACGCAGGTACCAGTCCTCTGCTTCTTTGTTCATGGTGAACGTGCGTCCCTCCTTTCCGTATCCTGCGAAAAAAGACCGGGGCACCACCGGACCATTGATCCTGACACCTACGCATCAGTCCCAGGTCGCGTGCACCCGGTCCCTGAGGTTTGCCTGATCTTTTCCCCCACATCTGTCATGATCTATTACCATAAAAAAACACGGAGACCAAACAGTTAAAAAATGCCATTATCGTCCCGTCCCGCAATCTCTATGCTCCATGATGCCCTTCCTGATATCCATGTTGATGCGACATCCGCTCATCATCACCGCATTGCTCCTTGCCGCCCTCATTTTATCAGCAGGGTGCACCCAACATACTCAGGAAACAACGGTCACCAGTCCGGCCGGTGCACCAGCCATGACAACACCAGAACAACCCCAGAAGACGGTGCGGCTCGAGACGAACATGGGCAATATCACCATCACACTTGCAGCCGATATGCCGGTCACCGCAGGCAACTTTGAATCGCTCACAAAAAAAGGCTACTATGACGGTGTGATTTTCCACCGGGTCATCGACGGCTTCATGATCCAAAGCGGTGACCCGACCGGCACCGGGCGGGGCGGTCCGGGGTACTCGATCAAAGACGAGTTCACAAGCCACAACCGGAACAACCGCGGAACCATCTCCATGGCAAATGCGGGGCCCAACACCGGCGGGAGCCAGTTCTTCATCAACCTTGTCGACAACAACTTCCTCGACAGCAAACACCGTGTCTTCGGCACCGTGACCGGCGGGATGGATGTGGTCGATGCGATCGGCAAGGTAAAGACCGGTCCCGGCGACCGCCCGCTCCAGAACGTGACGATCATCCGCGCGGTGATGGTCTGACCATCCTCATTTTTCCGTGATATCTTATCGTTGTAAGGAACGTTTTTTCCTTGCGTTGACAGTGTCTGTTTGGTTTCGGACATCACAGGTCATGTCTGACAGATGCTTTCGTTCACCATGTCCGTAAAACGGGGCATCAGTCATTGACCCGGACCGATCGACATACAAAACAAGGGTGATCTTTTAAAGAAAATCTTCAGATAGTGTGGTCCACGTGCCCGTGCCCGTGTGGAAGGGTTGCGACGAATGTGCACAGGGTATTAAAAGCAACCTGCCGGTTCTTTGCCGATATTGTATGCACCGGGACCCCGCCCATGTGCTTTTTAAGTGCAGCCGGCTGCGCCCCAACCTCCTCATATTTGTTGATCATCACGACAAACGGGATGTGTGAGCCGGTGAGTGAGTCGTAGAGGTGCCGGACAAATTCATCGAATGGGCATGTCGCGTCAACAAGCAGGATCGCTCCGTCCATACCCTTACCGATGATCTCGCGGGCAAACTCAAACCGCTCCTGGCCTGGCGTCCCGAAAAGGTAGACGTGCCGTCCGTTCACCTCTACCTTGCCAAAATCGAGTGCTATTGTTGTACTCCCCCCAACACCATCCGCTTCCACGTGTTTTGACTGGGGATCAAGGGTCTTGATAAGCGTCGTTTTCCCCGCACCGAACGCACCAAATACGACGATTTTCAGTTTGTCCTCTGCCATCAGATTAAAAATCGGTCTGGGTGATGTTTACAATTTCGGTTGTACACGAACAATGCAGCCATCAGGGAACGTGCAGAATAAAATCTAAAATTGACGGGGGATGATTACGCCGAGAGATAATCACCTGGCGTCGGGAGCTGCTCTTTTAAGCCTTTGCGCTTGCGGATCGACAGCACGACTTCCTTGACCATGCTGTTTGGGACCAGTTCAAATCCTGCAAACTCGGTGTTCCACATCGCACGGCCTTCTGTTGCCGACCTGATGTCACCGGCAAACCCGAAGAGTTCGGCGACCGGTGCCTTGCCGATGACCGTGATGGTGTCACCTTCACTCTGCATATCAAAGACCTGCCCACGCCGCCCCTGGATCTGGGAGGTTGCGGCACCCATCTGGTCCATGGGAACCGTAATCTGGATCTTCTGGACCGGCTCAAGGAGCGAATCCCCGGCGATCAGCATGCCTGCCTTGATCGCACTCCGGACTGCCGGGATGACCTGAGCCGGGCCACGGTGGATTGCGTCCTCGTGAAGCTTCACATCCACCAAGCGCATCTTGAGGTTCTGGACCGGTTCATCGGCAAGCGGACCCCCGGCAAGCGCCTCATGGATACCTTCGATGATCAGTTCCATCGTCTCGTTGAGGTACTGGACACCTTTGGTCATATCGATGAGCATGTTGGTGCCTTTGATATCCTTGATGTTCTTTGCCTCGTCCTTTTCCATGCCTGCTTTCATCAGGACGTCCCGGCGCTCGAGCATCTGCTGGTTCATTGAAACTTCGCCGCTTTTGATAAGGTTTACGATTGCATCGGGCAAAGTTTCAAGGTCAAAGTAGAAGCGGTTGTGACGGTTCGGGGACTTGCCCTCGACGGATTCTATCTTGGACGTAACCGTCTCACGATACACCACAATCGGCTCTGATGTGATGATCTCAACACCCTTGTCACGTTTAATACGTCCGGTGATGATTTCGAGATGTAACTCTCCCATACCGGAGATGAGGTGCTCACCGGTCTCCTCGTTGATGGAAATAGAGAGCGTCGGGTCTTCCTTTGCCACCTGCCTCAGCACTTCGACGAGCTTTGGCAAGTCTTTCATGTTCTTTGCCTCGACCGCGACCGTCATGACCGGTTCGCTGTAGTGCTTGAGTGACTCGAATGAAGTCATCTCCATAAGATTTGTGACGGTGGACCCCACGATTGCGTCCCTGAGACCGGTGACCGCGGCAATATTGCCGGCGACAATCTCCTCAACCTCGACACGCTTTGGTCCCATAAAGATGCCGACCTGCTGGAGACGGTTCTCCTTCTTTGCCGTGCCCATCACATAGAGCCCGTCACCGCGTTTGAGCCTTCCGGAAAAGAGACGCCCGGTCGCCACTTCACCCGCATGGGGATCGAAAGAAATGTCGGTGACCATCAATGCAACCGGACCGTTCGGATCACAGGAGAGCATCGCCTTCCCTTCTTTTGATTCCTTGTCCCCGTGCCAGATGACCCTGATACGGCGCGGCTGGGATTCAAGCGGATTGGGAAGGTGGTGCACGACCATATCGAGCAGGACCTCGGAGAGCGGACTGTTCTTCGCCAGATATTTCATATCTCCTGAACGGCACTTCTCGTAGACATCCTTAAATGAGATCCCGCTCTTCTTCATGAACGGCGCAGAAACCGCCCAGTTGTAGAGGGCGGAACCGAATGCAACAGTACCTTTTCCGGCATCAAGTTTCCAGCCGTTGTTGTACGCCTCCTCATTCATGCCCTTGATCAGCTTGTTGACCTTGTCGATCACTTTCCCAAGCCGGATCTGCATCTCCATCTCATCGACTTTCAGCTCGTTGATGAGCCGGTCGACCTTGTTAATGAAAAGGACCGGGCGCACCTGCTCTTTGAGCGCCTGACGGAGCACGGTCTCGGTCTGGGGCATCGTACCCTCAACCGCATCGACAAGCACCACAGCGCCGTCAACCGCACGCATCGCACGCGTTACGTCGCCCCCGAAGTCGACATGGCCCGGTGTGTCGATCATATTGATGAGGAACTCCTGTCCCTCAAACTCATGCACCATCGAGACGTTCGAAGCATCAATGGTGATCCCCCGTGCCTGCTCCTCTTCGTCAGAGTCCATGAAAAGCTGCTTGCCTGCCAGCTCTTCAGAGATAATCCCTGCATTTGCGAGCAGGTTGTCGGACAGGGTGGTCTTGCCGTGGTCGATATGCGCCACGATACCGATGTTCCGGATGTGCTTGGGATCCTTCATGAGCTCGGTTACGCGCTCAACGGTTTTTTTGCCGCGTGACATGAAATAACCTCAAAAAAGATGACGGATTTACCGGGCGGACTTTGCGATGCGCTCGCGTTCTTCCTTCTTATTCACCGAATAACACTTCCCATCACCCTTTGCAGCGGCAATCAGTTCATCGGCAAGTACGGCACTCACTCGCTTCTTGCTTGAGCGGGAGCCCTTCAGGGTTGCTTCAGCGATAAAACCGATTGCGGAATCAACCCGTCGCAGGGGAGCGGTATCGACGGATTTCGGGACGTTGATGCCGCCGTATTTTAAGCGGACTGTCTCTTCCCGGGGACCGGTATTTGCAATGGCATCTACGAGGACTTGGATCGGGTTCTGTTTGGTCTTTTTGTAGACAATATCAAAGGCATCGCGGACAATCCGGGTTGCCAGCTGTTTTTTTCCGGTGTTATTCTCGGTCTGCATCAGTTTGTTAATCAGCCGCTCGACGATCATGATATTGCTCTTATTGAAGTCCTGCTGGGAGTTCTTGCCGCAGGACTGGGGGATGATGGTGGGGGTGAGGTTGATATACCTGATAAGGCCGGGATCGTTCACCGTTACTTCGCTCGCGTCCCACAGGTTGAACAGCAGCTTTTTCCCTGCTGCCTTTTCTTCTGCTCCTGCCATGAAATCACCTGCGCGGTTTCTCCTTCCTGCCGATGACCATTTCATGGAGGCAGACATTGTTCACCTTCGTGACGACATACCTGACGCCGGGGATATCCCCCATCGAACGCCCGAGACGGCCGCCGATGCCCTCGATCTCGACTTCGTCGTGCTCATCGATGAAGTTGATCGCACCGTCGCCCACTGCAAACGCCGTGACCTGGCGCCCGTTCTTGATCAGCTGGACGCGCACGCACTTGCGGATTGCGGAGTTCGGCTGTTTTGCTTCTACCCCGATCTTCTCCAGCACGATTCCTCTCGCCTGCGGAGCGCCCTCACACGGGTCTGACTTCACATCGAGGTTGAGTTCGCGGCGGGCGTAGTTTTTATCGCTCCACCGGAACTTATTTGAGTCCCGCACCAATTTTCTGGCTGCAAATTTACCCTGTCCCATTAAATGTCCTCATTAAGATTGTTTTTGTGGTTATCGATAATCCACGCTGAGATATATACTAAAGCGGGGAACCGATTTATAAATTGTGGCATCCCACCTGCCTGTCGTATACTATTCACCCGCACTCATAATAATATAATATGCAACCCCGCCAATATGATACGATGAACGTCGCGATTTACAAGGAGGTGCAGTTCGATGCGAGCCACCGGCTGCTCCACTACAAGGGCAAGTGCGCCAACCTCCACGGGCACCGCTGGAAGGTGGAGGTGTGGATCGAGGGCGAGCCTGACGCGACTACCGGCATCCTGGTCGATTATAACGTGATCCGGGAGATCGTTGAAAAGTTCGACCACCAGATCATCCTGAACGGCGCCGACCCGATGGCAGCCTGCATTGAAAAATTCCAGCATGTGATCACCACCGCCGGCGATCCGACGAGCGAGCTCCTCGCAGATCTGATACGAAAAGACCTGACCCGTTATTGCCGCTCGCACAAGATCGCAGCGAAAGTGACACGGATCCGTGTCTGGGAATCACCCGGCTGCTTTGCAGAGATTGCTCAATGAAGATCGCTGAAATTTTCAGAAGCCTCCAGGGGGAAGGAAAAAATCAGGGCAGACCCTGCCTGTTTATCCGGCTTGCCGGCTGCAACCTCCGCTGCCGCTGGTGCGATACGCCGTATGCACAGGAAGGTGGGTCAGAGAT
>CAIULN010000054.1 GCA_903900025.1 uncultured Methanomicrobiales archaeon
ACGGGGGTTCGTCTTTTCCACAATTCTTGTCATTTCTTCTCATCCCCTGATATCTCACCTATTTGTCTCTCCAGCTCGTTTGACTGATCCCTGATATAGTTCAGTGCATGGTGCATGATCTCCTTTACCGGCAATGACCCGTCGCTCTCGACCACGAAAATATACCGGTCTGCTTCGGCAGATATGGTAATTGCCGGTTCGTCCCCGATACCGCTCGACAGGCATGCCCGCTCACAGAGCTTGCACATGGAGCAGTCGGCGAGTTTTCCGTCAACAACTTCGACTTTCTTGCCTCGTACCGTAAGGATACCACGGGGACATTCATCCACGCACATAGCGCATGCATCGCAGACTTCACTTATGGATACCACAGGATAGTTCTTGAATCCGCATACGAGCGTCGGCTGCCATTTTGCATGTTCTCTGCCCGTATTGAGGATGGCATGTGCTTCAATGACGAGTTTCTGACCTTTCGTAAGCTTCACGATTGGTATATTATCGTACACCGGAGTCGCATTGGGATCCTGGGGAATGAGGTCGCTTGACAGGACTGTCTTAGGACCTTCGACGCTCAACGTGAACGTAACCATACAGCCCGGGCATCCCGCTCCACCGCAGGAGCATTTTTCCTTTGTCGAATAGGTTGAAAGATCGGTTTTTATGGGAATGAGCCCGAGCCGGTGTGCCAGCATCTCATCGAAGAACGCACTTGTGTTGTCATAGATACGCACATCTTCGATTGCAAGGGTCGGCACTTCACCGATCATTGCCCGCCGGAACGCGTTGGCAAATGCCGGTCTCGCTCCCGTAAGAATGAATCGTGCCAGGGAATCGTCAAGACTGCTGAATTCGATCTCCATCACACTCTCCTTCCTCGCCTGCCGCCCTTCGCGCGACACGAGTCGTGGGGGATAGGTGTGACATCTTCAATACGCCCGATCCGCATCCCGGCACGGGCGAGTGCACGAATTGCTGCCTGGGCACCGGGCCCGGGGCTGCGTTGTTTACCCTGGCCAGGTGCACGTACCTTGACGTGGACCCCCACAATTCCCTTCTCACGGGCATTCTGGGCAACGTTTCCTGCCATCTGCATTGCTGCATAGGGCGAGCCCTCGTTCCGGTCCTGCTTGACCACCATGCCACCGCTGCTTTTTGTGACAGTCTCTGCGCCAGAAAGATCAGTGATGGTGATGATGGTGTTGTTGAACGATGCAAAAATATGTGCAACGCCCCACTTTTCCTTATCATTTACCGCCATCTCATCTCACTCCTGCTGGTTTGGTGATCCGGGACTTCTCGGGATGTGAGTCACTTAAAAAAGGTGATTTACCGTAATAGGTGATCTGCATCTCTTCGTTCCGGTTTACCCGGTAACCCGGAATACTGACGCGCCTGCCGCCAATTGCGATGTGCCCATGGGTGATGAGCTGCCGTGCCTGTTTTGGCGAACGGGCAAGCCCTTTCCGGTATACAATGCTCTGGAGCCGGCGCTCGAGCTGAGCCTGGACCTTGAGTGCCAGAACATCTTCGATATCTGCATCCGGACCAAGCA
>CAIULN010000055.1 GCA_903900025.1 uncultured Methanomicrobiales archaeon
ACCGAGTGCAAGACGGGTGAGGATAGATCCAGGTTCACCCTGGTGTCCTGTGATAATCGGCAGAAACTTATCCTTGCCAGCTTTCATCATCCGGCGCATCGTCCGGTCGACTGTCCGGCGGTTCCCGAACACACTGGTAGTCTCGGGGAACGAGACGAGTTTCATCTGTTCGGCAGTTACCGAGTATTTCTCCATGGAGCGTCCCAGAAGCACGGGTTTTCTCCCGATCTCATGTGCGCATTCTGCTATCGTCTTGACGCGGGCGATATGCGATGAGAACGTGGATACGAGAATTGCATTCTTGTCATCCTCGAAACTGGTGATGGTGTCCCGCACTAGATCCTTGGCGATCCGTTCGCTGGGACACCGTCCCGGGCGATCGATATAGGTACTTTCCACAATCAGTACGAGTACACCTTCTTTCCCGATCTGACGGAACCGGGCAAAATCCGGGGGTTGCCCGATCACCGGTGTCCGGTCAAGTTTAAAATCACAGGCATAGACGATTGCACCCTGCGGGGTATGAAGTACAGGTGTGACGGTATCAATAATTGAATGCTGCGTGTGAACAAACTCCAGAACGAGGTTCTGGGAAAGTGTGTACCGCTGACCTGCCTTAAGCGCGAAGAGCTTGTTGTTCACACCAAACTTCTGTTCACCGGATATCTGTTGCCGGATCAATTCTGTTGCATAGGGGGTTGCGATGATGGGTGCGTTGTACCGGTGCGCCAGTTTCGGGATAGCCCCAATATGGTCAAGGTGCCCGTGTGAACAGACAATCGCCTTTACGGTCCCTTCGACCGAATTCATCAACGTATCATCTGGTATCGCCTTAATCTTTATCAGATCAAGGGAGTGCATATTCTCAATCTCCGCATCTTCGTGGATCATTACCTGGTCCAGGCGGAGTCCCATATCAAATATGACAATTTCCTTTCCGCAGCGGACAGCGGTCATATTTCGCCCGACCTCGTCATATCCGCCCACTGCTATAATCTCAATATCCATGTTTTATCTCCTGTTGTTCGTGTTTAGAGTATTATTTGCCGGTTTTTATGTTATCGCCTGATGCGTGCCGGATTGTCCTTTTCTATCATTTGCCGGGTTCTGGCCATGATAAACATTCTTGTCTTCCTAAGATCGGCAAGATTTGCTGATCCGGTCAGGAACATCGCAGCGGTCAGTTCCTGGTGGATCACGCCAATCGTGCGATCCAGTGCCTCATCACTTTCCATCGCGGGTTTCAGGAAAGGTAGTGCCATCCCGCAGAGATCAGCACCGAGTGCAAGACCCTTCGCAATGTCAAGTCCTGACCTGACGCCCCCGGATGCGATAACCGGGCCACCGGATGCAAGCACTTCGGCAAGACTTACAACCGTCGGGATTCCCCATTCGATAAAATCTTCGCCGAGAGTTTTCAGTCGCTTGTCGTGTTCATTTCCGCTTTCATCTGCCCGGACGCTCTCTACTGCCGCCCAAGAGGTTCCGCCCCAGCCACCGATATCAATTGCGCTGACTCCCGCTCCCCAGCATTGTCTCGCTGTTGCTGCAGAAATGCCACAGCCGGTCTCTTTAATGATGACCGGTGTCCTTACTTCCCGGCAGAGCTCTCCAATGGCGGCAAGACAACCAAGAGC
The DNA here is from genome assembly GCA_903900025.1 of uncultured Methanomicrobiales archaeon. Taxonomy (GTDB): domain Archaea; phylum Halobacteriota; class Methanomicrobia; order Methanomicrobiales; family Methanospirillaceae; genus MVRE01. The sequence goes on from CAIULN010000055.1 coordinate 1,638, forward strand.
ATTATGGTCGCCCTCAGGCTGGATCGCCTCCTGCAGGAAATTCAGGTGGATCGCAATTGCATCTGCCCTAATCATCTCAACGGCCCGCTCCGCCCACTCAATCCCGTGGTCACGGAGCTGGACAGCGCCGAGATTTGCCACCAGGAACGCATGGGGTGCCTGGTCGCGGACTACCGAGAAGGTGTCTGCAAGAGAAGGATTTTCGAGTGCAGCCCGTTGTGAACCGACACCCATACCAATCCCAAAGCGTTCCGCAGCCCGGGCAAGACGGGAATTCACTTCTTTTGTTCCGGGGTGACCCCCGGTCATTGCCGAGATGAACAGGGGAGAAGAGAACGTACGGTTCAGGAACCGGGCAGTGAGATCGATAGTGCCCATATCACATTCCGGCAGGGCATTATGCACAAATCGGATGTCGCCAAACCCGGCATCGCCGCTCTCAACTGCTTTCTCTGCGCAGATCCGCAGGTGGTCAAGCTTGCGCGACGATGTGAACCTTTTTTTATCTCCCATACTAGTTAGTCCCCCTTAATTTTTGTCCCGCCATGGTCGGTTCCTGCAAGGAAGTCACTGATCCGCGAGAAATGGAATATATCTGATCCGATTCCCGCACCTGCAAGGCCGAGCAGCTCATTGATCTTTCCTCTCATTCCACCGGTGACATCGGTATGCATCGAGTTGCCGATCTGGAGGGATGGCGCCATTTTTTTTGTAATTTCCGGCACCACGTGCCCTCCATCCAGCACTCCCGGTACATCGGTGGCGAGCCCCACGCGGTTGATGGTAAGTCCAACCGCGAGATACCGCACGAGCTGGTCGCCCGATACGATGCAGGCCCCACGCGAGAGGTCCATCACCACGTCACCGTGGATCACAGGAACCATCTTAAGCATAAGCATCTTTTCCAGATGCCGGTATTCAAAGGCAACGAGTCTGCCGTTATCCGCTACCGCAGTGTGAAGCGGGTGAACACCTACTGCCGCTACACCTTTTTTTCGTAGAGTCTCAACAACCGCATCGTTCAACCTGCTTACGGCACGATGGGTAACATAGATTCCCTCGGTCTCTCCTGCCACGGCACCCTTATCAAGCCGGAAGCGTTTTGCCTCCGGGTGCCCACATGAACCGGCCCCGTGAATGATAACAATATCTCTGGTACCGGCACGGGAGATCGCTGATGCAACGAATGATAGCTGATCGCGGTTAATGGCACAGTCAGCTTTCTTATCAGTGATCACGCTCCCGCCGAGCTTTACCAGGATCCTTTCAGACATCCTTTTCCTTCCTTGCACCTTCAGTGTCAATACCGGTCACAATAGCACGGGCTTCGCACGCTTCAATCGCACCGGCAACCCGCATCTTCAGATGCTTTGGGCAGAGTGCAACCATGCACCCCCCTCCACCAGCACCCGTGATTTTGGCTCCAAATGCTCCTTCCGCCCGGGCAACAAGCACGATCTTTGAGAGTTGCGGATGACCAACCCCCAGTGCTTCGAGCAGCGCGTGGTTCATGTCCATATACCGCCCCAGTTCCTTGGGGTTGTTGAGATGATGGATCGCGTTCATACTCACTGCCTGGATGGCATCGAGTATCGGGTCCACGATCTCGGGATGTTTCTTTTTTAAGTCTCCCACCTGTTCCACCATCTTTGCGGTACTGTGTGAGACAAGCGAATCACCAATAACAAGGTGCATATTCTGCGGGGGCAGCCTCCTGCGGGAGCCCCCCGTGATAAGTACAATCCCGCCATACATGGAGACCGTAGTATCCGTGGGACTCGCCCTCCCCTTCTGCACCTTTTTTTCTATCTCAAATGCCATATCAGCAATATCTTCACGGGTTTTATGGAGGGAAAACTCATCGTTGATCGCCGAGAGCGTCGCGACCGTGACTGCTGCGGACGAGCCAAGCCCCGATGAGCTCGGTATCTGGGAGTTAATGTAGACACTGCCCAGCACACCCATTGCCTCAAAACATCCGTCAATATAGGGAGACTTTGCGCGCTGAGGGTGTTTGGTGTTTCTGACAGTAACAAACACGCGGGGTTTTATCGCCATCGCTATGCCGGGCTTTCCGTATACCACCGCATGCTCACCGAACAAAAATACCTTGCCCGGTGCACTCCATGTTGCCAACCTACATCACCGCAATGGCTGCAT
>CAIULN010000056.1 GCA_903900025.1 uncultured Methanomicrobiales archaeon
GCAATTGCCAGATTCATGAGATAGTCGTCCACTGACGCGATGACCGACCGGAGCTGTGTGCCCTTAATTACCGTCGTTACGTGATCCCCCTCAGCGGTTGTGGTCATGCTGGTGAGGTTGTCGGGCGCTAATGCCGGGGCAACACATCCTGCATTCCCGTGCACGGTAGTAATCCTGCCGTTGATCTGCATCATGAGGCAAGTGCCTCCTGCCAGCCCTTGGTAAACATACCCATCTTCCCGCAGGGAATGGTTGCCCCTGCCCTGCGGATGTGCCCGCCGCCGGTGCCCCCGCATGCAGCTGCAAGCGTGCTGACCAGCGGTCCGAGTTCCCGTACGATTCCTGCAGGACAGCGTGCCGAGATTTTACAGGAGTCACCGGCAGGTGCATACACGAGCACCGGCCACATGTTGATAAGGTCACGTGCTAGGATATCTGCGACATCGCTTGCCAGGGGGACGTCCTGCACTTCGTAGACACCGGCCGGACCTTCAGCGGGGTGTAAATGCCTGATCGCATCGATCACGTTCATGCGGTGCTTCCGGGCAATCTCCCATGCCTGGTCGAGATAATGGGAGGAGCGAAGGCAGAGGGTTGCGCCGATATCGCCACGACCGGTTTTCCCGCAGGCATCAATCACCGCAGTGAGTGCATGGGCATCCTCAATCACCTCGCGCTGGAGATGGTAGGTATCACCGTAGATCATCTCGATGCTTGCCCGTGTCGTGTTTGGTGCGGCTTCCAGTACTACCCGTGAGAGCAGCGTGTCGAGCCGGCTCACGTTCTCACCTTTTGCCTGGTCATGTGCCAGGTCGATGAGATCGGCGATGAGCTGTTCCCCGCCGCTGATCCCGTCAAGGTACGGGCTGGTGGCCGTATACCACCGTTCGGTCATGTCCCTGCCCGGGAGGGTAAGCCCGCGGTCCGGAACGATGATGCCGTCGGTAATGCCATCATTGAAGATCTCGAGGTTTTTGCCCGTTATCTCCTGGCCGTCACCGATGATGCCGGGTATTACGAGCCCCGACAGATCGCGGTTGTCCCCCATCTTCTGGGCGACAATATACGCCATCCCCGCTGCGGACAGTTCACGATCGCCGTCAATTCCTGCCAGCCTCGGGTTTGCGTGGAACGTCCCCTCAAACTTCGGGAGATGGTGATCGACCACCATTGTTGCAGCGGGGAGGTCAGCTATTCCCGCCCCAAGATCGCAGAGCAGGTGAGCAGCGTCTCCTTTCAGCTCAGCAGGATTGATTTCCTGCCGGATCCTTAAGCGGAACCGGATACCCGCCCGCTCCATCGCGTGGCAGAGGATCGAGCCGGCTGCTATGCCGTCTGCATCATGGTGTGCGTAGACCTCGACAAACTCCTGGCGCCGGATCTGTTCTGCAACCGTTTCTGCGATGGATTCAAGGGGCATGGGTATCTCAGACGATGATTGTTACTTATCTGGACAACAGAATTTCTGTGGTCTCTGGTTTGTAGATGAACTCTTTTGGGAGCTTCTTGGTTCCCCGGTAGTACCGCACGAGGCGCCGGATCTTTGACTCCATCAGGTTCAGCTGCCGCTTGTTGTGCAGGTCTTTCTTGTTATCATCCAGGTGCTTGCGCAGCCCGAGTGCCTTGATCATGAGATCGCGGAGATCTTCGGGGATCTCGGATGCAACCTTGTTCTCTTTTAAGACATCCCC
>CAIULN010000057.1 GCA_903900025.1 uncultured Methanomicrobiales archaeon
CGCAAAATGCCGATGGCCCGGTTCCTGTACCGGAGCCCCGCTGCGATCGTGGCCGATGCGACCATCGGTATTCCGCTGGTCCGGTTTGTCACTGAAGAGATGGAGATGACCCCGGAACTCGTTGCCCTCTACACGTCCCAGCGCCCCGTGCGGGAACTGCTGGAACAGGAACTGAAAAGTCTCAAACTCTACCCGAAAGTTGTGTACGGTACGGACGTGTACAAAACGAGAATGAGCTTGCGTGAGGTAAAGCCGAAGGTCATATTCGGGAGCACAATCGAACGGCATGCCAGCGAGGGGCTCTCGGTGGCATATGTGGTCGAGGTGGTGAGAATGATGCGCCAGTTCAGGTTCATCAACCGGGAATACTTCGGGTATACCGGGATCCTGAACCTGTTCGAGTGCGTCCAGAATGAATGGGTGATGGGATGGCGTTCAAAAGAGAAGCGGTACGAGGCGAAGTGGTGAAGAATCGTATGAGACAGATCGCAATCTACGGGAAGGGGGGCATCGGGAAGAGCACGATCGCCTCGAACCTGTCGGCGGCACTGAACGGGACCGGGCTCTTTGTCATGCAGGTCGGCTGCGACCCCAAGCGGGACTCGACGAGGATCCTTGCCGGGGGGCAGTTTATTCCTGCAGTCCTCGAGGAGCACCGGGAGCAGCTGAGGGTGGGAAAGGATGAATACGCAATCAAACTTGAGAATATCGTCTATAAATCCCCCCAGGGAATTTACCTTGTCGAGGCAGGGGGGCCGGAGCCGGGCGTCGGCTGCGCCGGGCGCGGGGTGCTGACGGCGCTCCAGATCCTCAAAGACCTGAAAGCCTTTGACACCTACCACATCGACGTCGCCATCTACGACGTGCTCGGCGACGTTGTCTGCGGCGGCTTTGCCATGCCCATCCGCGAGGGGTTCGCAAAGGAGATCTACCTCGTCTGCTCCGGCGGCTTCATGAGCATCTACGCGGCCAACAACATCGCACGGGCGATCCAGCGGCTCGCGAGGCGCGGCGACACGGGACTTGCCGGCATCATCTGCAACAGCAACGGCGACGAAGCGTTCGAGCACGCCGTCATCCCGGAGTTTGCAAAAAGGCTCGGCACCGGTTTCGTCCGGTTCGTCCCCCGGAGTCCCGTCATCCAGGCCTGCGAGCTGGAGGGCGGGGCAGTCGTGGATCACTCCCCACAATCAAAGGAAGCGGGGATCTTCAGGGAGCTTGCACAAGCGATCATGGAGAACGATTCGCGGGTGATCCCGACGCCCATCACTGATCTCGGTGAGCTGGAAAGGATGTACCGGGGGTGCCGGGGGAAGGTGTGAGGGGAGAGGGCTTTGAGCCGGATCGGATGCAATGCGGGTCCCGGATTTCATCGGCCCGGAGTTTGAACGCGTGGCAGTCCGGGCACCACCACCCGACCGGGACGGCGTGCTGCCTGCGGTGTGCATCGCAGGCCCGGATATACGCCCTGAACATGTGCCGGCGCCGTGTCTTCGCATTCCGCGAAACAGTCCGGCAGTCATTGGGGCAGGGAGGGCTTGTGCACATACGATCAGATTCCTGTGGGATCGGCACGATAAACTTTTGGGCTGTTTTGGGGGTTTTTGTCAGGTGCCTGGTAAAAGATACGTTTGTCCTCATCGGCCTGCTGCCGCTGTCGGCCCGGTCGTTTCATTATTCGCGGGGGATATACGAGTGGCTGTTCGTCCATCGGGAGGCCGATGCCTGACCGGCTGGGTTTGACAGTACTCAATGGAGACTGCAGTACGAAAATGGTACGCTAAGCTGTTTGCGTACTGCAATACTGGGTTTTACAGTACACAATTGGGATTGCAGTACGAAAATGGTACGCTACGGGTTTTGTGTACAACGGCCCGACGGCTGATAGTACATAAATGACACATTCAAATGAGGTAACAGGCGGTTCATTGTGGTAATTACTTCATTCAGAGATCTGTAAAAGCCGCTCAAATCTGTATGAGGTTGGTGTCTGGCCCCTGCCCTTTTTACGGACAATAATAATTTCCTGTTTTTCCAGTTGATCGATGATCGTGATGGCAGATTGTTTGGGGATATGGATCTCTTTGATAAATTTTGTCGATGTGAACGTGGGGCATGAAAAGAGGAAATCCAGAACCTGAATTGAATATTTTGATTTGAGAGATTCATTGATCTTCTGTTTCATCACGTTATAGAGATGTAAAATCTCTGTTGCCTTTTCACAATTATGTTCAGCTTGTTCAAATGTCGCCTGTAAAAAGAAAGAAATCCAGCCATCCCAGTCATTTTCTCCGGATAGTGCGTTCAGTCTTGTGTAATAGTTGAGCTGGTGCCCTTCAAAATAGGCACTGATATAGAATAATGGACTTGAGAGAATTTTCTTATAATAAAGGATTAATGGTACGAGCATTCTCCCGATACGCCCGTTCCCGTCAAGGAACGGGTGGATGAGCTCGAATTGCGCCTTGAGGACAGCCAACTGGACAAGGGGATCTTTTTCTTCCATTCTCAGGTACATTTCCCAGTTATGTAATGCGGGCTGGACATCTTCCGGTTTTGGAGGGATGAATATGACAGATTCAAGGGTTGCTCCATGATGCCCGATGTAATTCTGTGATGTCCTGATCTTCCCGGGCTCCTTATGTTGCCCCCGTGCTCCCGCCAGTAAAATCAGGTGCAATTCCCGGATGGTATCGACAGTCAATGGATGATATTGTGTCAGCTCGACAGCCTTTTTCATTGCTTTACGATAGTTTTCAACTTCGATAATATCCTGGGTTTGCCGGGAATCGAAATCCCGTTTTACATCGCCGTTATACTCAAGCACATCTTTCAAGGTAACTGTTGTTCCTTCAATTCTGGATGAGAGAACGGCTTCCTGGGTTGTCAGTGGAGAAAGAAGAACATCCTGGTTGACGATACCCCGCAGAATCCCGTCGTATTTGGCAAGAGCCCTGTTCGCTTTGCCTATCAACTCAATGTGTCGGACCCAGTTAATGTCATTGAGGGGAAGGGAACGGAGGATATAGGGTTCCATCGCTGATGATCTATACCACCTGTATCCCTATTAATCATACGTCTTATTGTCAATCCCCGCTTTTACCCTCGTTGCATGATCATAATGCAACATATTCTGAAAGCTGAGTAAGAACGACAAGCGAAGGATTCAGGGACGGGGATTTCACATAGGTTTAACGGTATTGGAAAAAAAGAGCCACTCGCGCCAGCGAGCGGGTGCCATCAATGGCACCTTACTGCCCGGTACCCGGCACGGTTTCATCCGGGCTATGCTCACCGCATATCATCCAGGAACGCGTGGCAGTCCGGGCACCACCACCCGACCGGGACGGCGTGCTGCCTGCGGTGCGCATCGTAGATCCGGATATACGCCCTGAACATATGCCGGCGCCGGGTCCTGGCATTCCGTGTAACTGTCCGGCAGTCATTGGGGCAGGGAGGGCTTGTGCACATACGATCAAATCCGTGTGGTACCGGCACGATAAACCTTTGGGCTGGTGTGCGGTCCTGTGGCAGGGGGGGAGGTTATTCTTTCGTAATCCCTTTTTCCCCGGAATCACGCCACGTACTCCGCCGCGTGGATTCTCGGAATCTCCGCGGTACCGCGGGATGACGGGGAGGTGGCAGTGCTTCACGGTCTTGCATGAAGGACGTACCAATAATTCTATGCATCATCTCCGATCAATTGAATGATCTGCGGGACTATCAAGACGATATCTCCCTGGATCACCGGGTACTGGGTTTTTTAAAAACCATTCAATTTCCCTCTCTCCGCCAGCCCGCAACCCTTATGCCCTGCACTGCCAACACCACCTGTGTATGGGCACCATCACCGATGACCCCTCGCTCCGGGAGCGACGGTTCGTCTTTTCTGACCGGCATGATGCAGGAAGAAAGCTTTGCGCACTCATCCGCTCACGCCCGGCCCTTGCGGACCCGGTGGTGCTGGCAATCCCGGCAGGCGGGGTGCCGGTCGGGGTGGAGGTCGCGCTGGCGCTCGGTGCCCCCTTCTCGCTTGCCATCGTGCGCAAGGTCCAGGTCCCGGGCAACACCGAGGCGGGCTTTGGGGCCGTGACCTGGGACGGGCGGGTGCTGATCAACGAGCGGCTGCGTGCTAGCCTCGGGCTCTCGCAGGCAGAGGTCGATGTCGCAGTCGCTGCCACCCGCCGGAATGTACAGGAGCGGATCGCCCGGTACACTACCGGCAGGCCGTTTCCCACGCTTGCCGGAAAATCCGCCGTCCTCACCGATGACGGGCTTGCGTCCGGCTTCACGATGCTTGCGGCGATCGGGAGCATCCGGGCGCTGCACCCGGCCCGGATTGTCGTCGCCGTGCCCACCGCATCGGCATCATCGGCAGAGCTTGTCGCACGGCAGGCAGACGAGCTGGTCTGCGCAAACATCCGGAGCAGTGCACGGTTTGCGGTTGCCGAAGCGTACCAGCGGTGGTACGATCTGGATGACCGTGAGGTCCTTGCGGAACTGGCGAGGGTGTGAAGTTGTAGCTGGAATTCAGGAACATGTAAGGGAAAAAAGGGTGCAGCCTGTCTAAGAAATCCGTTTTCCGGCAGACCCGGGACCCGGAGTCTGGTCATAGACTTCCTCGACGGTAAAAAATACAGCAGCCAGTTTTTCCCTGCGGGCCTTAAAATCCATTCCATGCCCGGCCCGCACACGTTCATCGAGTTGAGCTGCGATCTCATCATTTTCATGAATTGTTACCCTCCCGTTCACTTTGTATGCCTTAAACGGAGGGCTTCTTTGCCAGACACAGATTGATGCACTGGGATTTTGTCTGAGATTTTCATAGGTTTGCATAAAATATAGTTCCCCCCAGACAATTGTTTCAGGATCCCTGACCATGACTGATTTGCCGGCAACATTGGGCTTTCCATCCGATCCAACGGTTGCTACAGGAACCGTATGCCATTCCCGCAGCATCGTTATCAGTTCTTGAGGCATCGTAACCATGTGGTATCACATCTCAGAGAGAGATGCATATCTGCCGTTATAAAATATTGTGATGTCTCTGGATGGGAGTACGTGGTAGTGGGGCGAAAGGATCCTCCTGGAACCGTGATACGATACGTATCCTGTACTAAACTCAGCGCATATCATCCAGGGACGCGTGGCAGTCCGGGCACCACCACCCGACCGGGACGGCGTGCTGTCGGCGTCGTGTATCGCAGGCCCGGATATACGCCCTGAACATATGCCGGCGCCGTGTCTTCGCGTTCCGCGAGACAGTCCGGCAGTCGTTCGGGCAGGGAGGGCTTGTGCACATACGATCAGATCGCTGTGGGACAGGGACGATAAAGGTTTTGGGCTTTGTGTGCAGTCCTGTGGCCGGGGCGGGAGGTCATTCTTTAGTAATCCTTTTTCTTTGGTATCACGCCCCGGATCCCGCCGCGTGGATGATCGGTATCGCCCCGGTACCGTGGGATGATGTGCAAAATCCGGCGCAGGAATCAGAATTCGATCTCTTCGGGGAGTACTGCTGCAAATCCTTCAATCCTGTTAAAATGATCGCAGTTCCGTGTCACAATCCGGTTCATCCCCAGTGATCGTGCAGTTGCTGCAATCAGGCAGTCGTTGAACTCGATCCTGTTCCCGGTGCGGGAGAGACCCGCGTAGATCCTCCCGGCTTCAATTGCTATCGGCTCGGTAAGATCAATGATCCGGACATGTTCAAGGAGCTCCCCGGTCTTCTCCATCGCATTGCGCTGCGGGGAGAGGGAAGCGCCGGCACTGAGCTCTGCCACCGTGATGACCGAGACATATCCCACATTATCCTCTCCAAAATTTTGAACAGGTCAAGGGACTTCTGCGCACCGTGCGTCCTTAAGACATCAACACAGATGCTGGTATCCAGAAAAATGTTCATAGGGGCTTTATCTTTTTTGACGTGCGCAGCTTCTCTACGAAATCTGCGCTGTCAATGTCATATCCCCATGCACCACGCAGTGATTCGACGGGTTTTCTCTCAATGATCTTGACAAAAACCTCACCGGTTTTCCCTTTGAGCCCCCGCTCAAGCTCAAGGTGGTGGCTGTCAATGACTTTGGCTTTTATGGTGGTCATGGGTTATCCCTTACAATACGTAGCATCCCGGTGACCAATAATGTTTGTGCATTCCGGGAAAGACTGCACTACCACGGCGAGGTTCCCGGCACGTCGCCCGGCGCCATGGTGTCCGGCAACCGGCCCGGGCGCTGCCGTGATTTTGGATGATAGGAGAGGGTAACGGAGCCAACGGATACTCCCGGGACAGCGATACGACACATATCCTGTACTAAACTCACCGCAAGTCATCCACGAACGCGTGGCAGTCCGGGCACCACCCCCAGACCGGGACGGAGTGCTGTCGGCGTTGCGCATCGTAGATGCGGATATACGCCCTGAACATATGCCGGCGCCGTGTCATTGCATCCCGTGCGACAGCCCGGCAGTCGTTTGGGCAGGGGGGGCTTGTGCACATACGATCAGATCGCTGTGGGACAGGGACGATAAAGGTTTTGGGGTGGTCTAGTGACATAATTTCAATCAATCAATTTTTATATCCAGATGCTATCATCATCCTGTTATGACACCATTGAATATCCGCGAACTGCAAAAAAAATTAGGATATAAATTCAAAAAGAAAAAGCACTTGATCCAGGCGCTCACGCATCCCACTTTTTCTGAAGAGGAAAGAAAGAAAAAAGTAAATCCCAGAGAATGTCCCCATCAACAAGCCTACAGCACGCTTGGAGATGCAGTTCTCAAGACAGGACTGGTCCTGCTGCTGATGGATAAAAAAAAGGAGACCAAAGGAGACATCACCATATCAAAAGCGGACCTTGAAAATAACCTGAAGTTGGCTGATGTCGGGAAGCGTCTTCAACTTCTTGAAAATGATGTAATTCATCATACAATCAAGGACCCGAAGAAGTTAGAAGAAGCTTCGGGAAAAATTTGTGCAGATACGATCGAAGCAATCATTGCGGCAATCTTTATCGACAGCAAATATTCCATGAAGAAAACAAAAAAATGCATCCGGAAAATTTTTGCAGAAGAATTCGGGGAGTTGCAGAAAGTTACATAATTTTTCAGGATGGAGAAGAAGTTTTTAGGATTATTACCTGTGTGACCGCACGCCCTGCGTGGTGGGGGAGGCCCGTGAAACAGTGGAGGGGGCAATGAGTGCGGAACGGGCTGTACTATGCCGGAAGGATAAGAAGGCCTGTTTTCGATCATGCCCGGCGGGTGTGCCGCTTGGGCTACAAGGCGGCAGTGAAGGCCGGGCAGGAGGCTTCTGTTCCTTTACCGGGCACCGTGGATGTTTCCCGGTGCGAGCGGGTGACGGCAGGGGTCGGGAAGTGCTCGGTCTGCGGGCTGGTGAAGGCGGCGTGGATCGACCGGCAGGCGGGTGTGAAGCTCTGCGA
>CAIULN010000058.1 GCA_903900025.1 uncultured Methanomicrobiales archaeon
AGCAGGACAAGGGATTTGTCCGGAAGGAACGGGGGGCGGTCCATCGCAAAGCCCGGGTGGATAAGCGGCGACCCGACGGCAGCCAGCGGGGCGGTCTTTTCAAGGTCCCCCTGTTCTGTCATGATGACCCACATGTGGGCAAAGACGTCGTCGATGAACCGTTTTCCGCAGGAGCAGGCAACCCCGTACGTGAGGTCAGAAAGGGGAGCCCGTTTGTCAAGAAACCGGGCGCTGCAGTCTGCACAGGGTTCAAAGATCGTCGGCAGCGTGGCAAGGATGTCCTTTGCCGACCTGACACAGTCCATCCCGCACACGGGGCACTTCATCATGGTGGATGTTGTCGCGTGTCATTGAAAAGGTTGCGAAACAGAATTAAGAAGTGTACTCCGGATAATTCCCGCATCGCGTTCTAACCATGGATCTGTGGAAATCCTTGATCTAACATCATTATCATTGATCATGATGAATCGGTTTTCAACAGATATCGCAAGGGGGGATTTTCGCCATTAGTGAGAGATGGCGAACACGAGAAGATACCCAAGGTATCTTCGCTGTGCCGCAGTGGCGGGGGCGAAGCCCCCAAGAACGTTAAAAAAAATGTCGATTTTCGCATAACTTACAAAAACATCCTTTTATAAAGTAAAAATCTCCACAAAAACAAAAATGGGCCCGATGCGATTCGAACGCATGACCGCCCGGTTATGAGCCGGGCGCTCTGACCGGACTGAGCTACGGGCCCATAAACGCCGCCAACAGGACTCGAACCTGTGACATGCTGGTTAACAGCCAGCCACTCTACCAACTGAGTTATGGCGGCAGTCGTGCTGTGCCTTATATGATTCTTTTTTTCGCTTTTTAAAGGTAGCTATCGGCAACTGACGATAGAAAAAACCCGTCCGCTCCCGGCAGGGGAGTGGTGTTCTGCCCTAGTATTTTCCGCATTTACGGGTTCGTTTTTTTCATGGCGGTCAACATGCCGATGAGGTCTTCGAGGTCATTGTCGAGGTCGGCAAACATCCGGGATGCCTGCGAGGTGGCGACGGCACCATCGGGGGATGCGCGGATGTACCCCATCTGCTCAAGGACATGCAACGAATAGCGGATCCGGTGGGAGGGCAGGGCAAGCAGCTCGGACAGTTTCATGATCCCGATCGGCTGGTGGTCGACAACAGTGCGTGCCACCTCGATATGCCGGCTCATGAGCTCGATCTCATCCTTCATTTTTTTCAGCATGCCGGTGAAAGACCCCCTGTTTACGGCGGTTTTTTGTCCCCTTTTTTTCGTGTCCGCGTGTTCATACAGCCATGCCTTGGTTTCATGGTACTTTCTGGGAAATGTGATCGCAAGGTATGCCACCAGCAAGATCATCGCCAGCACGACCGGGAAACGGTACGGTTCGGGGGCAATGAACAACGCCATCACGGTCAGCGCAGCCAGCAAGATGACGGCATTGAGCTGGAGCGCCAGTTTATAGAATTTCAGTCGTAACAGCTCTTTTGTCTCCGCGTCCATTACTCATACGTCACCTCCATGATAAAAGTACTTGACGTTTCAGGGCTCAGATCAGGTACAATGGATGCACTGGACGATGCGATTGTCAGGAGCGGTGCCGATACCTACGTGGCATATGCATCATCCGATGATGCTGATATGAGGTATCTTTCCGGGTTCAAAACAAGCGATCCGTTCATCTATTTCAGAAAACCACATCGGCGCGGTGTGATCATCGTGTCCCAGATGGAACATGCGCGTGCCGTGCGTGAATCGAAGGCGGCGGTGATGACACGGGCGCAGGCAGGGCTGGTTGAGATCCTGAAGCATGTGCAGGACCCCTGGAACGTTACGGCAAAGATGATCACCAGGCAGGTGCAGGGAACAATCCTCGTGCCGCCCCGGTTCCCGCTCGCGCTCGCCCGGGCGCTGCAGGACTCGGTTGATGTTCTGGTGGACGAAACCTGCCTTGAATCGATGCGGGCGGTAAAAACCCGTGCGCAGATGGCACAGATACAAAACGTCCAGAGGGTCACCGGGTCTGCAATCGATCTGGGGATATCGCTCATCAGAAGGTCAAAAGAAAAAAAAGGCATCCTTTTTTCCGGCACACAACCCCTCGCGTCTGAAATGGTACGGGCAGCGATGCACAACCACCTCACCGCCCACGGGTGCACTGCAAAAGACACGATCGTGTCCTGCGGCAAGGATTCGGCAATCCCTCACTGCCTCGGAAGTGGCCCTCTGGAAGCACACCAGCCCATCGTTATCGACATCTTCCCCCAGGACGACCAGTCGGGCTACTTTTCTGATATGACGCGCACGGTTGCAAAGGGCAAGCCCGGTGCCGATGTCATGGAGATGCATGCCGCGGTGTGTGAAGCCCAGGCGCTGGCAATCAGCCGCGTCCGGGCGGGGGTATCGGGAGCCGGTATCCACGAGGAGGTCGTCGGCTTTTTTAAGGAGCGGGGCTACGGCACGACAACGACGGGGTTTTTGCACAACCTCGGGCACGGCATAGGCCTGCAGGTGCACGAACTGCCGTCGCTCGGTGTGGCCGGAAAAGAGCTCGTGGCCGGCAATGTGATCACGATCGAACCCGGCCTCTACTGTCCGGGCATTGGGGGTGTGAGGCTCGAAGACATCGGTGCAGTCACGAAAAAAGGGTTCGCAAATTTCACGAAATTCCCGACAGGTATGGTGCTGTAATGGACGATGATCTCATTGAAAAATACCGGGAATCGGGGTGGATTGCCGCGAAGGTTTTACGCGAAGGCGCACAGGCGATCCGGGTCGGTGCCTCGTACCTCGACGTCGTTGAATCGGTCGAAGCCCGGGTCGCGGAGGAGGGTGCCGGGCTCGCGTTCCCGCTCAACCTATCGTTAAACGAAGATGCCGCCCATGACACCGCGTCGGGCGGTGATGAACGACTGTTTGCAAAAGGCGATGTGGCAAAACTCGACCTCGGGGTCCACATCGACGGTTATATCGCCGATACCGCGACCACGGTCGACCTCGGCACCAATCCGCTCCTGCTCGAGGCTTCGTACGAGGCGCTCGAACACGCGATCAGGACCGTCCGCCCCGGGGTTTCTGCCGGTGAGGTGGGTGCTGCAATCCAGCATGAGATCGAGCGCCGGGGATACCGCCCGGTTGCAAACCTGACCGGGCACGGCCTCGACCGGTTCGTCATCCACCGCCCTCCCACCATCCCCAATGTCGGGATTACCGGGGGGGTTATTCTTGAAGAGGGCATGGTCTTTGCGATCGAGCCGTTCGCGACCACGGGCAGCGGGCGGGTCGGGGAAAAAACACGGAAGGAGATCTACCAGCAGATCTCCAGTAAACCGGTGCGCATCCCGTCAGCACGGTTGATCATGGAACATATCAGGGACCGGCGCGGCCTCCCGTTTGCCCGACGCTGGCTGCCTGATAAAAAAACTGATATTGCGCTCCCAGGACTTGTCCGGACACAGCACCTCCACGTGTATCCTGTCCTTGCAGACGTCACTGGCTCCCTGGTCTCCCAGCACGAGCATACGCTCATCGTAATCGTTGATGGGTGTATTGTCACTACACGGTGAGATAACCTTATGCCGTTACGGGGATTATATTTATAGTTACAACCATGTCCGGCGATGCTGACAACCTTTATGTGATGGAAATCATTCTGACCGCCGACATATTCAACCGGCACCCGGAACTTGATATCAACGACCTGACACCTGCGTGCCGCGAGATCTTTTCCTCGGTGAACACACCGGGTATCAAGCGTCCGGTCTCTGTCAGTGAAGGGATGCTTAAGCGCTCACTGGGAATTTCCAACGCCCGCGAGATACTGGGCAGTAATCCCTTTGTCAGTTATGAGGAGTTCGGACAGCGCCTCAAACTCACGACCCTTGAACCGGCAGCCGTCTGGTTCCTCAAGCAGGGTGGTAAACCATTCATTGAAAAAAACCCTACCCTTGCATTTTATTTCGAAAGCCTCGATTCGGTCGGGATTTCTTATGAGTCTGTGAGGAAGTCAAACCCGCCATTTGAGGATACCAAGGCCTATCTCGATACTAAAATCTCAAAACTTATCGCAGATGATGAAAAGCTGCGAAACGCGCTCGACCTTGTGATCGTCAGCGCCCCCGATGAGGTGGAGCAGCGCATGGATGACCTCGTCTGTACTCCGGACCAGACGCGCCTCATCACAAAAATCCGGCATGCAATCGACCACCAGGACTTTTTGCAACGCCACCGCATTTATGAAGTCGGCAAACTACTCTTTGTCGGGCCACCCGGAACCGGTAAAACGTCACTTGCCCTTGCGATGTCCCACACCCTGCACATGCCGGTGCTCGAGGTCCGGATCTCCATGATCACCTCCCAGTACCTTGGCGAGACCTCCAAGAACATCGACCGTATCTTTGAGTTTGCAAAAAAGATTTCCCCGTCAATCCTGTTTATCGACGAATTCGACTTCGTGGCAAAAAGCCGTGTCACTGATGACCATGGTGCAATGAAACGCGCAGTTAATTCGCTCTTGAAGAATATCGACCGTGTCAGTCTTGTTAAAGATAGGGTACTCCTGATCGGTGCCACCAACCACCCGCAACTGCTTGATGAGGCGGCATGGCGGCGGTTTGACGAAGTGGTGGAGTTCTCCCTCCCGGAAAAAGGGATGCGAGAACAAATCTTAAAAAAAGTCACTGCATCCATCGACTGCACCTGCGATTTCCAAGAACTTGCCGCAGAAACCGAAGGATTCTCGGGCGCTGATCTGCGGCTGATGATCAAGGAGGCGCTACTCTCTGCCCTTATGGACCAGCGTCAGGAGATCGACCGCAGTGATATCGAGAAGGGCATCATGATGGTGAAGAACCGGGATGCAATCCGCCGCATGAACTGGTTGTAGCATGAAACTCACCCTGCTCGGCACCGGTGACGCAATCGGCACCCCAAAAATCGGGTGCTCCTGCCCCCAGTGCACACGCGCCCGGGCTACCGGGGCGATGCGGCTGCGGACTTCTCTCCTTCTCGAGCATGATGGCAACCACATCCTGATCGATTCTTCCCCCGACCTCCGTCAGCAGCTCCTCCTCAATGGTTCTCCGACCATTGATGCAGTTATCTGGACCCACGGGCACTACGATCACTTCATCGGGTTCGGGGAATTTTACCGTGTGCAGGATGTGCCGCCGGTCTATGCCCCACCGCCGGTGCTCTCGTATTGTGCGGAGATCTTCAGGTTCCTCTCGTTTGAAAAGCATGCGGTAAAGCCCCATGAACCATTCGCTCTTTTCGGGTGTTCCATCACTCCCTTTATGGTGAAACACCCGCCGGCATATACCTGCGGGATGCTGATTGAATGCAATGGGGCAAGAGTCGGATTTACCTCTGATTCGAACCCGGATATACCAAAAAAGAGCCTTGACCTTCTGGATGGCCTCGACCTCCTGCTTATCGATGCACTTGTGCCGTCGGATATCAGGATCCACAAGCACATGAATTATCTGGATGCCTGCAAACTCGCCCATAACCTTAAGCCTAATGACTTCCGCTGTGTGCACTCAAGCCACCTGATCGCATGGGACCTCCCCCATATCGGGAGGGATGGCGAAACATTTTCATTCTGAAAATTTTTCAATTTAAAAAAAACAAACAGCCTTTATCCACCCATACATTAATAGTTTTCAGCTCCCCAAACATAGGTGCATGATCGTGAAAGTACTCGAGCTGGAAAGCAACAAAGCACGGCTTGTCTTACAGGGGGAGGGACATACCTTCATGAATGCCCTCACCGATGAGATCCTCCGTGACCCGTCTGTGGATGTTGCCACATATATTATCGAATTCCAGTTCTCGGATCCGGAACTCCTCGTCACCACCAAAGGAAGGAAAGACCCCCTTGTAGTCATCCGCGATGCCTGCAAGCGGCTCTCCAAAAACTGCGATAAACTGATCAAAGGGCTGGGAAAATAACCGGTACCCGAATCCCAAACCTTTTTTACTCCGGAATTTCGTGCGCGTATTTTTTTAAAACCGCAAAACCCACAAATCCCAAAATGTATTTGAACCATCCAACTCTGTTACAAAGGGTTATCCGTGGAAGCCCACTCTTATCAGGTTTAAAAACACAAAAGATCAATTGGCATTTGGTTACGACGCCCGTTCAGTAAAGACAATCGAGCCTGAAACACGGGTGATCTTGACTTTTACCTGCTGGCCCGGTTTTGCATTCGCGACGTAGATGATGTACCGCCCCATCTTCACGACCCCGTCCCCGCGCCGGGAGAGCGACTGGATCTCTAGGTCGAGGATCGCCCCCTCCTCCAGGTTCTTTTCGACCGGCTCCGTCCGCGCCTTGCGCTTCCGTACAGGGCGGTGGCCGCCGCACGCATCGCAGCGCAGGAGGAGGATCCGGTCATCCTTGACAAGCCGGGTGTCCGGCCTGCCGCACTCAGAGCAGATGACGTAATCGTCTACGTAATTTTTTATGATCGCCTTGATCAGGGAGATCTCGAACTTCCCGTTGAAGATGGCGCGGTTGCCGTCGATCTTGCCTGAAGTCCCGAGCTCTCCTAACAGGAACTTCATCAGGTGGTCGTGGTCACGCCGCACCTTGTCGGCGATCTCAATAAAATTTTCAAGGACCGTTGTTTTGCCCTCGATGTACGCCTTGGCTTCCGGGACCACGAAACGCTCTGACGACGTACTGACTTCGGATATATTGGAATACGCCTTCTTTAACAGGTTTTCGTAGGGATCGGTCATCGTACATAATGAGGGGCGGTACAGCCAAAAGGCTTTCGAGCATCCGGCAGTTGGACGAGGGCACACCGCAGCGGGCGTCTCCCGCACGAATCGCGGAGATATGGTATAATAAGGTTGACAAAAAGAAGTTTTCACACATGTTGTCCGCAGAGGATTTTGCCATCATCCGCCGGGAACTCGGGCGCGAACCGACCGATGTCGAGGCTGCCTGTTTTGAGAACCTCTGGAGCGAACACTGCAGCTACCGGTCCACAAAGGCCCTGCTCCGCACGCTTCCGGTGACCGGCCCAAATGTGCTCCTTGGCCCGGGGGACGACTCTGCGATTGTGCGCTTTTCTGATACCTGCGCCCTTGCGATCTCCATGGAAAGCCACAACCACCCCAGTTACGTCGACCCCCATGACGGCGCGGCGACCGGCGTCGGGGGCATCGTCCGCGACGTCCTCTCCATGGGGTCGCGCCCCATTGCCCTGATGGACCCGCTCTTCTTTGGCACGCTTGACTTGGAGAAAAACCGGCACTTGCTCGAGCATGTGGTCGCCGGGATCGGCGGGTATGGCAACTGCATCGGTGTCCCCGTCGTCCGTGGTGACCTTTATTTTGATCCTGATTTTTCAGGGAACCCCCTGGTCAACGTGGTCTGCGTCGGTATCGTGGACCCGGACAAATTCATCACCGCCCGTGTCAAAAAACCGGGCAACCACCTTGTGCTCGTCGGTGCATCAACGGGACGGGACGGCCTTGGTGGCGCATCGTTTGCCTCAAGGGACCTGTCGGAGGGCGCGGAGGCGGACGACCGCCCCAGTGTGCAGATCGGCGACCCGTTCACCGAGAAACTGGTGATCGAGGCGATCCTCGAGATGGCGGCAACGGGAAAGATTGTCGCCTGCCGGGACCTGGGCGCTGCCGGGCTTGCCGGTGCATCGAGCGAGATGTGCAGCACGTTCGGCGGCCTGATCCACGCGGACCGGGTGCACCAGCGGGAGACCGGCATGCGGGCGGTCGAGATCATGGTCGCCGAATCGCAGGAGCGGATGCTCATCGAGGTCGACCCCGCCGACATCCCGCTCATGGGGGCAATCGCAGAGAAATACGACCTGAAGTGGAGCGACATTGGCGAGGTGATCCCCGAACCCAAGTATATTGTCAAATTCCATGGAAAGGTCGTCTGCGACCTGCCCATCAAATTCCTCTCGGGCGACACCGCGCCCTGCACCTGGGAGAAGAAAGCCTACGATGCAAAGACCCCGTTTAAAAAACCAAGGAAAGGGTTGAAGGCGCTCGCGCTGCAGGTGCTCTCACACCCCGAGGTCGCCCGCAGGGACTGGGTGGCCGAGCAGTACGACCATGACGTGCAGACGCGGACGGTCTCCATTGCGCACGATGCGGCTGTGCTCCGGCTCGGGGATGCGGCGCTCGTACTCTCCTGCGGCTGCAACCCGCGCCAGATCTACCTCAAACCGTATGCTGGGACCGCAAACGCGGTCTACGAGAACGCGGCAAACCTCGCCTGCATGGGGGCAATGCCCCTCTGCATCCTTGACTGCCTGAACTTCGCAAGCCCGGTTCACCCCGAGATCTACTGGCAGCTGGAGCAGAGCATCCTTGGCATGGGCGACATGGCACGCAGGATGGGCATCCCGGTTGTCGGCGGGAATGTCTCGCTCTACAACGAGAGTGACGAGTTCAACACAAAGATCAAGCCGACGCCGACGATCGGCATTGTGGGCAAAGGGCAGGTCAGGGTATGGAAGCAACCTGCGGACGGTTGCGAACTGGCACTGATCGGGACGGCGGGCGCCCACTTCGGCGGCTCGGTGCTCGATGCGGTGACCGGCTGCGGTGGCGCTGCGCCGGACGAAGCAGATCCTGCAGTCGTGGACGCCATCCGTGCAAAAGTTGAGAAGGATGCATTTGAAGCGGTGACCGACCTTTCGCAGGGGGGCCTCCTCACCGCCCTCTCGGTGATCGCGCCGCAGGCGACTGTCCGTCTCAGCGGCGACCCGTACGTGCAGTTGTTCTCGGAGACCTACGGACGGTTCCTCGCTGCGTTCACCCGCGAGTCTGCCCTCAAAGGGCTGGACTACACGGTCATTGGCGAGGTTGGCGGGGATTCACTCAGGGTCACTGCAGGGAAGGGCTCGTTTGCGATCAGCAGAACGGAGATGGAGACGGCGCTGTCATCCCTGACCCGGCTCATGCGACAGTCGTACCATTGAGAGGGTGCCCGGGAACGTTTTTCATAGCCAAAAAAGAATGGTGTCCCCGACGCTCTCGTGTATACCACGGAGCTGCTGTCTTTCTCAGGAGCGATCGCGTGGCCCTGAACATGGGTGTATCATGTTACGCGATCGCCGCCGCATTTACCATCACGATCAGCTCGTTGATCTTCCTGCCGTCCCTGACGGTTTTCTTGTCAAAGACCATGTCCCCGACGACCTCCACCCCTTTTTTTTCCAGCGCCTTTCTCATGATCGCAATTGTTTCACCCGCCTGCCCACCACAGGTTGCATAGATGACCGCTTTTTTGCCCTTGCAGTCTTTGAGCGCGGCGATGGCTGCATTGATGGCCGGTGTCGGTTTCCATGCCCAGACCGGCGTCCCGATTACCATCATGTCATACCCGGCGACATCGATCTTCTCCGGGTTGATGGGATCCTTTTTGTCATTCATCGCGCGGTACCCGCCCAACGGGTAGACCGTCAGCGCGTTGTAGTTCTTTTTGGGTTTCACTTCGATGAGATCCCCCCCGCAGGCAGCCCGCACCTTCTTTGCAACACCGCGGGTGATGCCGGAATAGGAATGATAAATGATACACCGTGACATGGTAGGAATATCAGTGGTGCGGGAAAAAAAGGTTGGCGGATCAGGGGGTTATTTCCCGGACGTGGAAAGACATGCATATTGTATCCATGAGACAGGTCACGGCAATTTTAAAAAAAATCACCCGCATGAATAAAAATTCTGACAATGTGATTCCGAAGAAATCCTCCAATGGCTTAAAACCTCCTCACAGACTGTCCTATGGGGGGGCGCCCACACGGCGGGGGTGAAGCCTTTGGCGAAAACCCCGTAGAGCGTCCAATGGTACACCTGCATTATTCCAGAATAAATTAAAAAAAAAGAGACCTGATGATTTCCACAGAGCCCCCAAACCTACTTCTTAAACCGTGAGGGGGAACGCAGTTGTCCCCGAACGGTGAGAAAAATAGGTTTTGGACGAAAGTAGAGACCTATTTTTTGAACCACGAGGGAAAAATCATTTTTCCGGAGTGGAGAGAGAAATGATTTTTCGTATAAAATCATTTCTTGAACTGGGGCATCATCGCGCGGACTTCGCGCCCGACGTCCTCGATGAGGTGCTCTTCGTCCGCCTTTGTGAGCGCGTTGAAGACCGGGCGGTTCACCAGGTTCTCGAGCATCCACTCCCGGGCAAACTTCCCGCTCTGGATGTCCTTAAGGATCTCCTGCATCGCGACATGGGCTTCCGGCCCGATCACGCGGGGCCCCCGGGTCAGGTCGCCGTACTGCGCGGTGTTGCTGATGTATCTGCGCATGTTGGTGAGCCCGCCCTCGTAGATCAGGTCGACAATGAGCTTGAGCTCGTGGAGCACTTCGAGGTATGCCATCTCCGGTGAATACCCGGCATTGACGAGTGTCTCGAATCCCGCCTTGACAAGCGAGGTCGTCCCGCCGCAGAGCACCGCCTGTTCCCCGAACAGGTCGGTCTCGGTCTCCTCGCGGAAGGTCGTCTCGAGCACGACCGCACGGGTCGCCCCGATCGCTTTTGCATAGGCAAGCGCCATCTTGTGCGCAGTGCCGGTGTAATCCTGATAGATGGCAATAAGGGCGGGAACACCCTTCCCCTCCTCATACTGCCGGCGCACCATGGCACCGGGCCCCTTGGGCGCGACCATGATCACATCGACCGTTGGCGGCGGGACGATCTGCCCGAAGTGGATATTAAAGCCGTGCGAGAACATCAGGCATTTCTTATCCGCAAGGTTCGGCATGATCTCCGAACGGTAGACGGCTGCCTGGTGCTCATCGGGCAGGAGGATCTGGATGATGTCGGACTTTTTCACGGCCTCGGCGACCTTCATCACCTTCATGCCGTCTTTTTCTGCCGCGTCCCAGCTCTTCCCGGGGCGGAGCCCGATGACCACGTCGAGCCCGGAATCCTTTACGTTCAGCGACTGCCCGCGGCCCTGCGAACCATACCCGATCACGGCGATTTTTTTCCCTTTCAGGACACCGATATCGGCATCCGATTCGTAATATTTCTGTACCATAGGACTTCCCTTTGATATCAGCAACAAAGCACATAAATATTATATGAGAAAGACTCAACAGCACACGCTCATCAACCACAAGGGAGCGATTGCCTATTCCCCCTGCCCGCACCCACGACAAACCCGAGAACTCGTTTGCCCGCGAACTGCCTGACATCCAGGCAACGTCACCCGATGTCCGGATCAACCTGACACGGGTCGGGGTGAAAAATGTCAAGAAACTTGTCGAGGTCTCCCGCACCGAGAAGCGGCCGGTCATCTTCATCTCCACGTTCGACGTCTTTGTCGACCTGCCCGGGAGCCTTAAGGGTGCGAACCTTTCGCGCAACTTCGAGGTCATCGACGAGGTACTCCAGCAGGCGATCGATGGCGACGTAAAAGAGATCGAGAACCTCTGCAGTGCCGTCGCCCGCAGGCTTCTCGACCGGCACGAGTACGCCGACCGCACCGAGGTACTGATGCGCAGCGAGTTCATGGTCAAGCGTGAGACGCCGGTCAGCCACACCACCTGCCACGAGGTGGTAAAGGTGCACGCCCGGGCGGTCGCCCGGCGCACGTTCCGGGCACCGATCGTGAGGAAGAGCATCGGCGCGGAAGTCACCGGCATGACGGCCTGCCCGTGCGCCCAGAACATCATGAAGGAGCGGGCAATGCACGTCTTCCACACGCTCGGGGCCGACGAGAGGATCATCGAAGGGTTCTTTGCCGAGGTCCCGATGGCAACGCACAACCAACGGGGGCGCGGCTTCCTCTGCATCGAGACCGATGACGACCAGACCGTTGACTTAGAAAAGATCATCGGGATCCTCAAGGAGTCCATGAGTTCGGGGATTTACGAGCTCCTGAAGCGCGGCGACGAGAGCCACGTGGTGCTTGAGGCGCACAAGAACCCTAGGTTTGTCGAGGACTGCGTCCGGGAGATGGCAAAAAAGGTGCTCGCCGGTTTTGAGTACCTCTCCGGCGATTCCGTCGTCACGATCAAGCAGACCAACGAAGAGAGCATCCACCAGCACGACGCCTATGCCGAGCGGCGGGCGACGATTGCAGAACTGTTCGATGAACTGAACGGCGACCGGCTGCACGACACCCCGTAACTGGCACGGTGGTTACATTTTTGGCCCTGCAGAGAAACCGTAAGAGACCATGCTGATGTTCACGGTGAAGACTGCCGATCCTGAAAGGAACAGCAGGCTGGAGAAAATACCCATCGGCTTTCTCTCCATTCTTCTTGGTGTTGAAAACATTGAGATTGATGCCGAGCCGTTGTTTTATGATGCTCAGTGATTTTGGTATGGGAAAATATATTTTACAAAAAAATTATCATCGAAATAAAAAGGAACGGTCGTATATTTTTGAGATCCTCTTGTTTAAACGCCATTTCTCCGCCTCAATTTTTTCCACGAGATCGACATAAAAAGGGTTATTAAAGAAGTGGACATACAAGAGTTGAACGTACTCTGTACGGTCAATTATCTCTAGAGATGAGAGATCAAAGAAAACTTTGTACAGCCCTGTGAACAAGCAACAACAAATGAGGCGATAGTATTGTCGAAAGTTGTAGAGATTTCCCCAACCACAAGACATGAGGGACACTCAAAACTTGTCTTGAAGGTTAACGATGCAGGTATCATCGAGAAGGGTAACTGGTGTTCCATTACCCCGGTGAGGGGCGTCGAGAAGCTTGCCGTAGGCAAAACGCCCGAGCAGGTTCCCAAAATCGCGTCCCGCGTCTGTGGTATCTGTCCGATTGCCCACACACTCGCAGCTACCGAGGCAATGGAAGCATCCATCAAGTGCGAGATTCCCAAGGATGCCAAGTTGCTCCGGTATATCCTGCAGCTGGCAAACCGGTGTC
>CAIULN010000059.1 GCA_903900025.1 uncultured Methanomicrobiales archaeon
TACCTGCATCCTTTACACAGACAGCGTTTTTTACAAACTGATGTTCCACGTCCACGTAATCGACAAGGGATATGATAGGACGGATCTTTTTTTCCCATTCCTTGCCGTCACCAAAGAACTGTCCGCCTTCCCGCCCGGAGCGCAGGGTCGCAATCACTGGTAGTGAACATATCTTTTTGCACTGCAGCACCAGCTTCTTTGTGTTACCCTCCATCAGATCGAGCCTGAGCTCAATCATATCGGCCCCCTGCTCCTCTGCAAGGGACGCCTGAAGCGGGTCTGCGAGTGCTGCAACAATCTTCATGTACCGTGGTGTTGGTGGGCAGTTAATAAAAAAGATACTCTTTAAAAAACCATCAGGGTGATAGCAACAGCCCGATTTTTTCCCAGGAACCTCTTTTTCGAACCGCTTTAAATAGTAAAACGACTTCTTTTCGTGTACAATGCGCCCCCCGGATCTCGAGTATGCCGTCGATGACAAGCCCCCGCTACCTCAGGTTTTCTTACTTGGCCTGCAGCACACGGGGATAGTCGCGACCGCATTCGTCTTCCCGATCCTTGTCGCCCGGGCTGCGGGCATCGAGGCCGGCGCTGCCGCATTCTTTGTATCGATGTCAATGCTCGCCAATGGTATTGCCACAATTTTCCAGGCGATAAAACACCCGGAGTTCGGCTCAGGTTTTCTTATTCCCCGTGTGGCCGGGCCCAATTATGTCACAGCCTCGATCCTTGCCCTCCATTCCGGGGGCCTCTCTCTCCTTTGCGGCATGACAGCCTTTTCCGGGGTATTGCAGGTTGCGCTCTCGCGGGTAGTCCAGCGGCTCCGCGTCCTCTTCCCGGTTGAGGTGACGGGCCTTGTGATCATGATGCTGGGGGTTGCCGTTGTACCCTATGCCCTGCCGAACTTCTTTGGGATGACTGGATCAGCTACGGCCCCTGACCTGACGGTAACCGCAATCTCGATCATCACCCTTTCGGTAACGGTTGGAGTTACGGTCTGGGGCAGGGGGCAGCTCAGGCTCTTTCCGGTAATCGTCGGTATGGTAGTTGGGTACGCGTTTTGTATCGGAACCGGGCTCGCGGGTGCAGACCCCCTGGGACTGATCGCCGCATCGCCACTGGTGGCCCTGCCCGATCCACGGTATTTCGGACTCTCTTTTCAGCCGGTGCTCCTTATTCCGTTCGGGATTGCAGCGATTGTTACGTTTGTGAAGAGTGTTGGCGAGTTCTCGATCTGCCAGCGGATCAACAACACGGAATGGAAACGGCCGGACATGAAAAATATCCAGTCAGGGCTCTTTGCCGATGGGATTGCATCATTTCTTGGTGGCCTGTTCGGGGGAATGGGGCAGACCGGGTCATCGTCGAACATCGGTCTCTCGATTGCCACCCGCTCGACAAGCAGGTATATCGGATTTATGACCGGCGGGATCCTGATCGTGCTGGCATTCCTCCCGATCCTTGCCACGGTATTTCTTATCATGCCAGGCCCGGTTATCGGCGGGACGCTCATCTATGTCGCCGGGTTCATCATTGTCGGGGGTTTCCAGACCATCACGACCCGGATGCTGGATTCCCGGAAGATCTTTGTTATCGGGATCTCGTTCATCTTCGGGATCAGCGTCTACCTTATCCCCAAAGCGTACGCCAGTGTTCCCCCGCTGTTCAGCCCGCTCTTTGATTCGGCCCTCTCTTTAACAACGGTTGTTGCCATCATCCTGAACCTGGTGATGCGGATCGGCGTGAAACAGCGCATTACGGCGACCATAGATCCGGAAGGTCGTATCTCGGACCAGGTCTTCACCCTGATGGAACGGCAGGGCGAGGCA
>CAIULN010000060.1 GCA_903900025.1 uncultured Methanomicrobiales archaeon
ATGGTGGAAATACTATGACAGAAGTGGTCGAGGTTTTAGTACCCGGCGGAAAGGCAACCGCTGGTCCCCCATTGGGACCATCGCTCGGACCACTCGGTATCAACGTGAAGGCAGTTGTCGATGAGATCAACAAGAAGACCGGCACATTCAACGGAATGCAGGTGCCCGTCAGGGTCGAAGTCGATGACAAGAAGCAATTCACCGTCACGGTAGGCGTCCCGCCCACCACGGCGCTCATTAAAAAAGAGGCAAATATCGAGAAGGGATCCAAAGAGCCCAACGTCATTGTGGCAGGTAATTTACCCTTTGAGGCCGCTGTCAGGATTGCCAAAATGAAACTTGACGGCATGCTCTCCTACGAGCTGAAGACCGCAGTAAAGGAGGTCCTTGGTACGTGCGTGAGCATGGGAGTCACCGTTGACGGCAAGAAGCCAAACGAGGTCATTGCCGCGATCAACGAGGGCAAGTACGACAGCGCTCTTGCGAACTCGATTTAAGAAAACCATAGAAGATCGAAAGGTCGCGTACTATGGAGGTAACTGATGGTTGAAAGGGCCAAAATTCTGGAAGCCGTGAAAACGGCTCTTGAGAAGGCGCCAAAACGGAAGTTCTCTGAGAGTATAGATATCACCATCAATCTCAAGAATATCGACATGGCGCAGCCGAAAAATCGTATTGACGAGACGATTCTTCTCCCCAACGGTACCGGCGAGAACGTCGGGATCTGTGTGCTGGGGAAGGGGGATATCGTCACCCAGGCAAAGGATGCGAAAGTTAATCTGATTCTCGGTCCTGAAGAGATTGAACGGCTGGGCGGCGCACCGCGGGAAGCACGCAAAATCGCCGAACAGTACCGGTTTTTCCTTGCAGAGACGGGAGTCATGCCGCAGGTCGGCAGGTTCCTCGGCCCCCGGCTCGGTCCGCGGGGCAGGATGCCGATGCCGATCACCGGCGGGACAGATATCCGCCCGATTGTGGAGCGTCTCCGTAACTCCGTGAAGATCCGTACCAAGGACAAGACAGTGTTCTCAACAAAGGTCGGGTCAACGGCGATGAAACCGGAACAGGTCGCAGAAAATATCGAAACGATTGTGAAACGTATCGAATCGGTACTTGAACAGGGGCCGCTGAACATCCGCTCGATCTACGTCAAGACCACGATGGGTCCCGCTGTGAGGCTGGTGTAAATGGCACTCTACACGCGGCACCTGCCGGCCTGGAAGAAGACCGAGGTCGAGGAGATCAAGATGAACGCCGCGAAGTATACGCTCGTTGGGCTTGTCGACATGTATGGCATCCCCGCAGCACAGGTGCAGCAGATCCGCCGCAACCTGCGGGGAAAAGCGGTCATAAAGGTGATGAGGAACACGCTCATCGAACACGCGCTCGAAGAGATCGGCGGGAAGGTATCGGGGCTGTCAAAATTCATCTCCGGCCACTCCGCGATGATCTTTTCAAACGACAACCCGTTCAGGCTCTTCAAGCAGCTTGAAAAGACCAAGACCAAGATGGCGGCAAAGGCAGGCGAAACTGCGCCGGAAGACATCGTGGTCGAAAAGGGTCCGACAAGCTTCAAGCCCGGGCCGATTGTCGGCGAGCTCCAGCAGGCGGGCATCCCCGCTGCGATCGAGGGCGGCAAAGTAAAGATCCGCGAGACCAAGACGATTGTCAAGAAAGGCGCGGTCATCTCTGCCAAGGTGGCGGACGTGATGATCAAGCTGGACATCAAGCCGATGGACGTCGGGCTCGCCCTTCAGGCAGCGTACTATGAGGGTGGCGTATATGAACCGTCCGTGCTCGCAATCGATGAGACCGCAATCCTTGCACAGGTTAGGCTTGCCGCAGCACAGGCATTCAACCTCTCGGTCAATGCAGCAATTCCGACAAAGGACACCATTGCCCCGATACTGATAAAGGCGATCAGGGAGGCGAGGGGTCTTGCGGTCGAGGCGGCAATCTACGAGAAAGACGTGGTTGATGCGATTATCGGTAAAGCTCAGAAAGAAAGCATTGCATTGAAAAGCATTGCATTGAAAAGCATTGTCAGATAAAAAGAGAAAAACGAGGTGAAACACAATGGAATATATCTATGCAGCACTTCTCCTGCACAAAGCAGGCAAGAAGGTCGATGAGAACGGCGTGAAGGCTGTCCTGACCGCCGCAGGTGTAAAGATCGATGAATCCCGTGTAAAGGCGCTTGTTGCCGCACTCGATGGCGTGAACATCGAAGAAGCAATCAGCAAGGCAGCCATCGCTCCGGTGGCAGTCGCCGTCGCACCCGCAGCAGCGGCAGCACATGCAGCCGCCCCGGCAAAGGAAGAGAAGAAGGAAGACCACAAGAAGGAAGACGAAGAGAGCGGCATGGCAGGGCTCGGTGCCCTGTTCGGGTAACCTCTCTTTTTTTTCTTGTTCCGGTAAACATTATCAGCCGAATTCTGTTTTCATTGTGTATTGGGGTTTATCCATAGTACATCAGGACCATCAGGATCTCTTTTCGTTCTTTCCGGATCACTAATTCATCAAGATTATGATGCCCGAAAAATCGTGTGAGTCGCATTTCCGCACCTTCCTTCAGATCATGGATCAATTCCTCTGCACGGTCACGGTTCTTGTTGGTCTCAAGGATCTTTTCCGGGTCTTCATTGACACTGGATTTGAGGATAAAGAACCCCTCAATACCGGTAATAACACTACATTACCAGTTAGGAAGGTTACGTTTTCAGGCATAATCCCTTCTTGGAATACATAACCTTCTTCACTCTATTGTGACGAAGGCAGGTTTGTACGATCCAAAAACCGGCCGCCTTCATTCTTTTATGATCCTAGTCCCTGTTGAGCTGGGCAATCTCCCGCTTCCCGTTCAACGAACCGCAGAATCCAGTATAAACGGATTACGTGATTCCTGACATACGGTCTTGAGATTGCTGGAGTAAAAATGCATGGATTTTTCTGATATTTTTGGCATTCCGTCCAAAAGTTAAAATCCATCGCGAAACCGAATTGCTTGTTACGATAACGCGGGTTTTTTCCCTGCCAACCGTCTTGATGGAAAACCGAATAATAATCGGCCATGAAATAATCTCATCAAACCTCGATTTCTGGTGTGCCTCAATGACTCCGGATTGGCGATCTGAATTCACAATAACCGTGAACGAGAATAATTGCAATGATCGCATACAAAGATCAAAAGTGTCGTCATAAGGAAGATTTATGATCAAATCCTGCTGCTGAAGATCATATGGCTCACAGGTAAGTCTGATGTAGTATTCGACAATGATTGCGAAGATGAATACTACCCCCAGGATAAGCGGATCTACCGATATTGAATCAAATACCAATTCTTGAAGTAAAATTGCAGCAATAATTACGAAAACTAACATTATTATTGCTTCAGATACTCCCTTCTTCATGGTGGCGAATTGTTTTTTTAATATGAAAATGTTGTTTTCTTCAGTCTTTGTCATGGCCATCAGTGTATCTTCTGCTGATTTACCGATCCATTCTCATTGCCCCACTGTTCGGACATGGTATATCGCGAATATGAACGATATGCTACGTTTTTTTAAATTACAACGAAAACACCAGGCTTTATCAATAATTAAATATTATTCGACGATTATTTTGATAACCGTTCCAGAACAATCGATTTTTATGATGCCGGATGGTGCTCTGACTCGCTTATGCTCGATCAGTTGAGGTGCTGTGTATGCTGACGAATGAATCTATTTCTGGCATTTTAAGGGAGTGATGGGCTTTTTTCTTAAAAGTTCTCCCACGTCATTACACATTACTTTACCCCGGAGGAGTTTGATCATCATGTCCACAGAATTTATCAAAAAAGGATAGGCGATACTAGGATACAAGGTGCACGTGATGCTGTATACATATGTCCCGACCGACATGCGGCCGGATGTGCTGCCGGTGACGGTA
The DNA here is from genome assembly GCA_903900025.1 of uncultured Methanomicrobiales archaeon. Taxonomy (GTDB): domain Archaea; phylum Halobacteriota; class Methanomicrobia; order Methanomicrobiales; family Methanospirillaceae; genus MVRE01. Next base: position 3,931 of record CAIULN010000060.1, read on the forward strand.
AGGATTTACGAAGAGATTTGAACACAGCTGGATAAAAAAAATCAGATTATTTTTTTGATTCCCTCAGCCTTTGCAATCAGCTGAACCGCCTTGTCGTGCGGGATCTTCTCCCCGTCCTGAGCTTTTACTGAACTGATGAACATATTCAGGTACGAAACCGCGGCCTGATCTTTTGCACATTCAAGGGAGAAGAGTGTGCCCTCCAGTTCAAGGATAAGCGGGTGTTCAACGGATGCAGGTAATTTGAGGTTTTTCACATCCGCTGACAGGGATTTTGTCTGGTCGATGGCGGCCTGATTCACGGGCAGGTTGATTTCCCTGATGATAGCATCGGCAGAGTTCTGCATGGTGGCTGCCTGGTCGCCGGTGATGATCCAGCCTTTGAAGAGCCCGACGCTGATCCTGAAGTACTTCATCAGTAATACTGCATCGCTCGGGTTGTTGTTGTTGTTAAGGAATCGCCTGACCTCTTTTAACTGCCCTGTCCACATCAACCGGAACATCTTCGGGACATCGTTCTGGTTGTTGATGTAGATGATGAGCTGGTCGATGAGATCTATCGGGGTGCCGGGTTTTATGACCGTGATATAGTTGGGCCAGGTTTTGATCGCACTGCCATCCTCATTGGCAGCCGTCAGGTTGACGGTGTACATACCGGCATTCTGGTAGGTATGGCCGGGATTCTGTGCGGTTGCAGTCGTCCCGTCGCCGAAGTCCCAGCTCCAGCCGGTCGGGGTGTTGAGGGAGGTATCCGTGAACTGGACGGCGAGCGGGACTTTGCCGGAGGTTGGGGCTGCAGTGAAGTTGGCAACGGGGGGTGCCGGGTTGCGGACGGTAATATAATCGACCTTTGTTATCGAATTGTCCCGTTCGTCATCGACTACAAACAATTTCACGGTATACATCCCTTCTTTCAGGTAGGTATGAACAGGGTTCTGCGTCCCACTACCTGTCCCGTCACCGAAATCCCACTGCCAAATTTGGATTGATCCAGTCGAGGTATCATTGAAGGATACCGTCAGTGGGGCAGTTCCAGACAGGGGAGATGCTGTGAAGTTGCCAAACTGGAGGGAACTACCCGATACCCGGGCATCGACATAGAATGATAGCCCGCCACCGTGGCTGGTTGGGCCGGAGAGGATCCAGACGGGCTCCAGCGTCTCCTCCTCCCGGTCCGGATAGCCGGTGTAATACCCGAGAGAGATGTTGGTAATCATCACATCGACCGGCTCCTGGTATGCGTTCAGGACATCCCCACGCAGGAGTTTGTCAACAGCCTGGCTCGCATTGATAATTGGTACCTGATCGATCTGGTTCAGAGTCAGCCATTTTTTATATAGATGGAGCAGCTCCCCGTTTTCTCCAAAATCGAGCAATATCATCTGACCGCCGGAGCCAACCATAGGCATGCCGTTTATCTCCCGATAATAAGCAATATTTGTGGATTCCCAATATATTGCAACAACTTCACCTGTTGCTAGATTTGTTGCCTTTCCACCCATTTTCCCAATCCCACCCACAACTGCATCCGATGGGATGCCCCCGTAGGGTGCGAGCGCCTGTTCAGCAAGCTGAGGCACTTCGGAAACTTCAGGAATGCTGTTTTGAGTATGGCGATTTGGAGAAGAAAATTCTATTTTTCCATTAGGACCGTAATATCCATGGTAGAGCGGCACCGTTGCCGGACCCTGAGGCAGGGGCGCGTGGATAGTGATGGTACCAATGGTGGTCTGGACCGGCGAAGGGACTATCCCTTCCGGAACAACCCTGAACATCCATTCATTAGTGCCACCGGAATATAGTACTGTCAGGATCGCTGCCCCGCCAAGAACGGCGAGGATAATCACAATCGTCCCAAATGTAACTTTTGTCTTCATGATTAACACATCTCCCCTGTTTTAACATGCCAACAATACACAACTGGTGTATTGGATGGAGCATTCGGAGCAATATTTGATAGGGAGTCCTGATCTCTCTGGGTTGGATTCTTAAAAATTGCAATTGCCCGAATGTCGTAATTGATTGGATAACCCTCAATATCGCGATCACCACCATATGCAGATCTTGTTGCGTCAAAATATGAATTGTAAACGGTTTTACCACTATTCAGGTTTTGAACAAAATACTTGGCCAGCTGGTCATCCAACGGTTTCACAGTTTCAAATCCCAAGACACCATGGGACGTACCCAGCGCATTCCCCCAGGATCTGTCGCTCAACACTTCACAGGCATCGATAACCACCCATTTGTTCTTGTTATTCCATTTTCCGGAAACCTCTCCCGGTAAGAGGAAGTCACCACCCAGATTGATCTTTCCATTTTCTCCATGACTAAAGTGATAGTGAAGTACAGCATTGCTGAGACCACCGCCTTCGGTACTAAAATCCGGTTTGGTTACCGGCCCGTCACAACGTCCCGCAAAACCCAGCAGATCCGTATTGCAATGGGTAAACGCGCGAGTTATCATATTGCTGTTTAGGTTGTTGAGTTGGTACCAGATAAGATACGCCTTTGCATCAGCACGATTGTCCTGTGGATTATATTTTCCGACCAATGTTGCCGAATATGTCGGTGGCTCTGGTGGCGTCGCCGTCTTTTCCGCAATAACATCAATATTGATGCTTCCCGCATCCTCACAGGCACACGAACCGGCACAATCTCCGGCAGCCTGGAACTGGAGCATGGTATCGGAAGTCAATGCACACGATACAGGGCGTGGGGGAGATCCTTGATCTGCCTGAACATAACATGAATCCAGGTGCGTGAACTTCCATCCGGAATCAGGATTCAGCCAGAGTGCACCCCGGGGATCTGCTCTGTAAACCGACTGTCCCACAATTTTTACGTGATATTTGGTATCAGATATTCGCGTTCGTTCAACAAACCATCCGTCCATCCTTGCCGCATTTTTCAATCCGCCAAAACAGATGCAGCCGCTCGTGAGAGGATCGAGACTTTCGCATGATGTGCTTAACTGTTCGCAGGGTTTTCGGCCGATGATTGCCCAATTGCATGTTTGCCACCCGCATCCCCGGTAACAATAGGGAATCCATTTCACGAGATTGTCACTTGAGCCAAGTACTGCGTAATAGGGAGTACCCACAACACCCGGCGATGGACTGAAAGGATAGAAACTATTCCCGGGAGCATTGTCGAACCTGACAGCGACATCCCAGGATGAAGCCGGGCTCATACTTTCAAGAGTATTTGTTGCAAACGATTGGGCCTTGAGGGAGGATTGTGTAGTCATCCCCGGGCGTTCGCTGCACAGGGATTCATTGGAAGATATTGTTGGTGTTTCTTGGGGAGTCGGTTCATCCGGAGTCATCTCAACTATCGTTGTCGGTTCAGGACTGGTGACTGCGGTAACGGGGGGAATGATCTTCATCGTGTTGCTCTCCGGCATTGCGGGATACTTCCCCTTCGACGGATAAAATTTCATTCATACAATCATTTACCTCTTAATGAGTGCTCCACCAATCGATTAGGACCGCGATATCCATTGAATTCAGAAAAAAAAGGGATTCCGATTAAGGTTTGATGGTTTTTATAATCCCCTCGGCCTTTGCCATCAGCTGAACCGCCATGTCGTGCGGGATCTTCTTCCCGTCCTGGGCTTTTACTGAACTGATGAACAGGTTCAGGTACGAAACCGCGGCCTGGTCTTTTGCACATTCAAGGGTGAAGAGTGTGCCCTCCAGTTCAAGGGTAAGCGAGTTCTCAACGGATGCAGGTAATTTGAGGTTTTTCACATCCGCCGAGAGGGATTTTATCTGATCAATTGCCTGCTGGTTCACGGGCAGGTTGATTCCCCTGATGATGGCATCGGCAGAGTTCTGCATGGTGGCTGCCTGGTCGTTGGTGATGATCCAGCCTTTGAAGAACCCGACGCTGAATTTGAAGTACTTCATCAGTACTACTGCATCGCTCGGGTTGTTGTTGTCAAGGAATTGCTTCACCTCTTTTAACTGCCCGGTCCACATTAACCGGAACATCTTCGGGACATTGTTCTGGTTGTTGATGTAGATGATGAGCTGGTCGATGAGATCGGTCGGGTTGTCAGGATTGATGACCGTGATATAGTCGGTTCGGGTCTTAGTATCGCTCCCATCGGCATTGGTTGCGTCCAGGGCAACTGCGTACATACCTGAGACGTCATAGCGGTGGACCGGGTTCTGCTCCATTGATACATAGCCGTCACCGAACCTCCACGCCCATGCCAGCGGCCCGTTTGCCGAGAGATCGGTGAACTTCACTGCGAGCGGGGCTTTGCCGGAGGTTGGCGTGGCGGTGAAGTTGGCGATTGGCTTGATCAGCGGGATGACCGTGATATACTCCGGCATTGTTTTACTTTCACTGCCATCCGCGTTGATAGCCGTCAGGGTGATGGTGTATATACCGGCAATCTGGTATGTATGGTCGGGATTCTGTGCGGTTGCAGTCGTCCCGTCACCAAAGTCCCAGAGCCAGCTGGTCGGGGTGTTGAGGGAGGTATCGGTGAATTGGACGGTCAGCGGGACCTTGCCGGTTGTGGGGGTAGCGGTGAAGCTGGCGATGGGGGGTGCCGGGTTGCGGACGGTGATGTAACCGGTCTTTTCCGTCGTATCAGAAGCGATTCCATCCCACACCCAGAGGGATACCGTGTAACTCCCTGGCGACTTAAAAATATGAACGGGATTTTGTTCAGTGGAGTTCGTTCCATCTCCGAAGTCCCATCTCCAGCGTAAGGGAGTGTCCGTTGATGTATCATTGAGTATCACTTCCAATGGCGCACTACCTGTTTTTTTTCTAGAAGTGAAGTTGCAAAATTTTTTGGCATATACATAGTTGTAAAATTCCAGGCCAGATGCAGAATTTCCTTCAAAAATCCATACTGGTTGGAAAATAATTTCCTGATGATCTGAAGTATCTTCATATAACCCAAGTGTCATATTCTTAATTACAGCATTCATAAAACAATCTTTACATACCGGTTTTAACATTACGTCCTGATGTTCAAGCTTTTCCAGCGCTTCGTTAACAGTAATAATAGACTGATTATATCCGGTATAATCCAGAGTTCGCCAGCGCTTGGTAATGCTCATTGGATACTCTGTTTCACCAAAATCAAGACGGATCATATCTGGTTGTCCAACTATTGGCTTTCCATCAATTTTTCGTATGTAATTCACTGAAATTAAGACCGGTTCTTTTTTTACAACCTGCATTGTTGAGAGATTTATCGTTTCTACGTACTCAGTATCAGTTCCTGTAAAAATTGCATCAGAGGGAACCCCCCCATACATATCCAAAGTCTTTTTTGCTGCATTTCGAGCAGTTTGATCGGAAAGAACGGAATGTTTTGGTGTTAAAATTCCTGTAGGATGATAATTAATCTGATCATTATTCTGAAGGATTCCCCTATAAGCGGGTATCGATGCCGGCGATTCCGGAACGGAATTAATGAAAACAAAGTTCCCGATTTTTAAAGAGGAATTATCTAAAAACCTATCCTCGGCTGTAACTAACGGGCAGATACCCCCTAATCCAATAATTACACTAATTATCAATAAATATGAAAAAATGCGTTCATTCATCATGATCCTCCCTTTTCAGGATTGCTGCAATTCCAAATGTATCGTTTTATTTCCCCGTCATTTGGATTTTCATCAGGTGCAACCGATCCCATTCCGGGCAGATGATCGGTTAAATATTGGTCATCGTTATTGAATATTACAACTGCTTCAATATCAACTCCACTTGCAGGTCTAATACCCTGATATTGATCTACAGTTGCCTGCCGCCATGCTTCTGCGATTGTCATTTTATCCTCAATTGCATACTTAAAGAATTTATCCGGTAATTGTTCTGACTTGTCATTCGCCACAATTTCCGTTTTAAATCCTAGTATGCCATGAGATTTTTTAAGCGCTTTTCCCCATGCTGGATCTCCAACAACTTCACAAGTCTGGAATATAACCCATTTATTCCTATTATCCCACATTCCGTTGACTTCAGTTACTGCAAGATGTTCATGATAAAATTGTTGATCTCCGCTACTGTTGCCCCAATTGAACAACTCGAGTCCAGAAGTGGCGGGAAGTGGATTTCTCTCTTCTGGCGGGACACATACATTACAGAATCCATGTCCCATATAATAATGAATAGTCGATTCGTCAAGCCCTTCATAATCGCCATTCTGCGTACCGAAATCCTCGCGAGTTACGTTTTCATCTTTATGTTCAAAAACTGGGTCTCCCCAATTGGCACGTTGCCCTAGCCAATATTTGACTTTATTCGACACCTCGGTCCCCCATCTTTCACTCGTATTACAATTAATAAGATCTGCATTCCATGGAGAACTGGAACAATATCCTTTAATCCAATAATCTTCGATAATCGTTATCGAATATGTCGGCGGAACCGGGCTCAGTGTTGGATTGAGTTTGGCAACACGTGACGCTGCAGTTAGTTCAACATTATCCGTCCAATCCTCATATCCCTCAAGAGTTAATTTTACGACATGAACACCGAACGGTATATTTTCGAGAGATAGGGGCGTTAGTCCCTGATAAACATCGTTAAGGTAAATTTTTGCCCCGAGCGGATCCGAACTAATGCTGATAGAACCGGTTTGAGGAGGCGTTGACGTCGTTGGGAGTCGCCATACATCAGAAGAAGCGCCCATTAGGACGATACTGCCGTCTGATAATGATACACTGGTGTGACCGCCTCTTGCCGACCAACCGGCATCTGGTAATTGTGTCCACGTTGCGCCGTTATCTGTTGAACGCCATACGTCGTTAACGAATGTTGAACCAAAACCAGAACCTCCCATCAGAACGATAGTGCCGTCCGACATGGCTACGCTGCTATGATGAAACCACCTTGTCGACCACCCGGCAGCACCCGTCATCTGAGTCCACGTTACTCCTTTGTCCATTGACCGCCATACGTCGTTCTTCAGGTTGCTGCCTTGCAGACCCCCCATCAGAACGATAGTGCCGTCCGGCATGGCTACGCTGCTATGATAGCTTCTTGAAACCCACCCGGGAGCAGCAGTCTGCTGAACCCACGTCGGCGTGCTGGTGGATGCATCAAGGGATTGCACGGCAGATCGGGCAGTAATGGACTTTGAAGTGAGGGGTACAGTGAAGTCGGCTGTGGGTATGGGTGTTGGCGTTGGGGAGGTTCCCGAAGTATCTGTCGGGACTATCATTGTCGTTTCAACAGGGGTGCTGTTGCCAGAAATCCCGGTTGCGTTGTCCAGCGCAACCGTTCCGTTGCTGTCATTTGCGCCAGCTATCGGAACACAGCAGATCACTGCAAGGAATGCCAATAGTATGGCTATCCGGTAATCTCTCTTCGGTTCTCTAATCATCTTCCATTACCTCCGTCATCTCGCCCGATCCTGTCGAAGGCATCGGAAATAACGTCATGAGAGAGGAGTAGATTCAATGTATACCTTCGAACGGGATCAGTTCACCAGACCTTTCAGGTTTGCAGAACCGATCCTTTCATTCTCATCACAAGAACTTCCGCATCGGCACTATATGATGTCGCTCTTGGATGTAATTGCACACAATAATCAATTTTATACATCATTAAAAATGTATCGAAATGATTTTAGATTAAGGGTATTGTATCATTTTAACTACCAACCCGTCAAGGAAAATTACGAGAAAGAAATGGGAAAAATATCATGTCCAAAATGCAATTTATAAAAGTTATACAAAATGAGTTAAGAGACTTAGTGCGCGATGTCAGTACGAGTTCATTCCCCACAAATTACCATTGACATTTTCACGACATAAATGGAAGGAGATCCTTCATCTGTTTCTCATCGAACAAAGTTCGAATTCAATCGCAGAACAGACAGGATTCAGCAAACAAAGGGTCATGAGAGCATTACCATAATTTGACGTGTGATGACACAAGATGTTCCCGAAATCTTCTCCGGCGCCGTTGAACTGGATGAAACCTATCTCGGAGGTCAATGGAAAAACAAACGGAAAATGATCCGGGATCACGGCACGAAACGATGACGAGATATAAAGAAACAACCGGTGTTCGGAATTCTTTGTCGTGATGATACTGTCCAGGCAGAGGTTATTGATGATGGTGAAGCTGGAACCCTTCACCCTCTTGTCTCACGAAAAGTATCAACCGGTTCCATCGTCTGTTCAGATACCTGGAAAGCTTCCACGGGTATCGCTGCACGAGGATACGTTCATCGTCTCGTCAATCATGGTGAAAAAAAAATACTCCGATGGAAAAGGAAATCATATCAATAGTCTTGAGGGATTTTGGTGGTATCTAAAAAGAAAGCTATCATCGAAAGGTGGAATTCGTCAAGAGAAACCACCTCTCTACGCAGGGTAGTACGTCTGGAGGTACAATCATCGAACCGATCAGGAAAGGATTACCATTCAACGACTCATTCAATTGTTAAGGTAACGTCAGGGGCTACGTTGATTCTTTACCCTTACAATGACCAAAAAGATTTTTGCCGGGTTAACCCCAGCCGTTCAGTTCCATGACGACTTTATCTTCCTTGTTGCCGCTTTCCATCCTGAGGAGTGGCTTGCCATAGGCAATCCAGTAGGTGGTCGTGGTCCCTTCCATGGTTGCGGTGTACTTGTCGGCATCAAACGTCCCTGCCGGAACGGTTACGGTCTCGGTCCCGACCTTAACGAACGTGACATCAGAACTGACGTCGTTGGGGTTGCCTGCGGACTGGCTGCCACTGCTGGCGCCGGACTCACTGCAGTCCATCTCGCTTGGCATACCCTCCACCGTTATTGCACCCTCGAACCGCATGGTACATTTCCCGGTCTTGTGGTTGTAGTTGTAATAGATCGTCATCTGGCCGGCTCCTGTACCTCCGGACATCCTGTACTCTACCCAATCGTAGGTAAGGCCCCCAAATAACTGGTTTCCTCCGACAAGCTCTGCCGGAGCTGCTGAGCCACCTGACGGGCCCGCTGATCCACCGGATGGTGCACCACCGGTTGCGGGTGCTGCGGGTGTGGCCGGACGGGAACTGGTACATCCTGCAATCGAGACTGCAATCACAACAAAGATAATTGCTATTTCACTGACATGCGAAAATTTCATAAGGTGCCTCCCTGTTCAATCAAATTCCCTGCCAACCACATCCGTATGTCCGGGACTGCGTGATGTCGGGTTAAGAATTACTATCTACCGGAGTCTATTAATTCCTATTCCGGACCTATCTGAGTTTACTCTGTGTCATTTCTCTATCCGGGTGGCTTTTTGAGCTGATGCGATCGGTCAAGGGCGGGATGCGGTCGGGTTTCTTCATAAATGATTGTCTTTTTGCATGAGCTCAGGAACCAGGGAGTGATTCAACGTGTGGTGTATTTTCCAGTATCAGGTCAAATCGCCATAATTATTCGATAGTTTTATTGGGGGGTCCGGAATGGGAATGTGAGCAAAAATCTTTAGTACAATTTCCCCAATAATGGAAAAATTTTAAGAATTACGGCACATAAAAAATTTTAAAAAAATTTTCATGCGATGCAGAATCCATATGCCGGTTACGAACCCCTTTCAAACAACACCTTTCCCGTTGCCATCGCATTCCTCGCCACCGGGTTCTCCAGTTCCTTTACGGTGTAGGGGAACACATCCACGCCGATACCAAGATCAGAAAATGCGTCCAGATACTCCGGGATCCGGTCGATGAACCTGCGGCAATCTGATTGAAGAACAATTAAAATATCTACGTCGCTGCCCGGTACCGCACGATCCTGTGCAAACGATCCGAACAGAACGATCCTCAGGACGTTCCTGTCAGCTTTCAGTGCATTCGCCGCTGTGCTGAGCTGGTGCCGGATGTAGTCCTTATCGAGCCAGAATGTTTTCACAGAACCGAATGATTTCTCCAGCACCGCTGACCGCACCATCTGCGTCCTCCCGATCAAAAAAATCTGTTGGCGCCCCCTGATCCATCCCGTTCGGGTACCGTGTGGGAATGTAATAACTGTCCAGTTTTTTTGCGGCTTTCAGGATCTCACCGGGAATCGGAACCCTGTCGGAAAGACCCCGGAGGAGCGGACGAATGCCATGACCCATTGCAGATCCGCCAAGGCGCTGGTACATTGCCTTGACCGCCTTTTCCGCCGCCTGCTGCGCGATAAAACATGCCCATTCGAAAAAGGCCGAATCTTTGGCTTTCTGTGCCATCTCCAGATCCCTCTTTGCCTGCTTCATCCAGTCTGTACTTCGCTCAGGCATTGTTCACCAACTGGTATGGAAGTGCGTCACGTTTTATCATGTTCCTGATTACATATCACAGTCCGGTAATTAATAAAAGCACTCCTCTTCTACCAGTGGAGTTACCCAGATGTTGTTGGTCAATTATTTCCAGATCTCAGACCCCGGTCACACTCTGCAGCATAGCAGTAACCTGTTTCAGCATATCGATGGGGATGCCCATTACCCCGGGACTCTGTGCCTGAAGCGGGGCGGTCCAGTCCATGCCACTGGCCAGTGAATATAACGACATGGCACTGACCAGGAAAACAATCGTTACGATGATAAATTTTTGGAACCGGGTAAGAGTATTTGAACCCCAGTACGTAAGAACCAGAAGGATGATCCCGATTGCCAGTGGTTTTGCCATCCAGATACCGATGGTCAGGAGATCCCCCTGTGGTGGTTGAAATACCATGCGATAACCCATTGCGAGGATGGATGAGATGCCCAGTGAGGCAAGGAGGATCGCAATGGCGACCCGGAGAATCAGGATAATCCAGAGAATTACCGACATAAACCGGCCCATCAGGTATCACCTCGTTTTGAAAATGCCGCGACGTGCGGATACAACCATATCGCATATTTCAGCCTGATATCTGTGAAACAGGTATGCATCATCAGGAGATACACCACCGATGCTATACAAATTTTGTGCCAAGCGCTGTGGATTTCTGCAATCCCCCGCGTCGTTTCACTGTCTCCGCCCGTTGATCCGTCTCCAAGAAACCGTAAAGGGATCGAAGGTCATTGTACGTTGATTGTAGAGCTTCAGCTCTCCCTTAAAAAGTGGGAAATCATTCCCAGGGAAACGGATTTTAACAACAACCGGTGATAGGTATCCCGGGCTGTCTGAATTGCGGGGAAATTACCCCGGAAGGAAAATTCTGTGAACACTGTGGGACACCGCTCCATGGCCCACGAACACAGGTATCCCCTCCCGCATATCCGCAGCCGGTAACCCCCCCGGCACCTGCACAGGTCAGGAAAGGAAGATCGGGAATCACGATCGTTCTCATGCTTGCCTCAATTCTCTTTTTGATTGTTATTATCCTGGCAATAATCGGCTTTATTTCCGAAACAGCGCAAGAACCGGATACCACTGCCTGTTATACCCCCTCTTCAACGCCCGTATGGCATGACAATCCGGTCGAAACCGTGCAGATCCAGGGCGGTTTTTACCGCTACTATTTCTTCAATTTGAACCAGGGCAACAGGAAAAAGATTGCGATTTCCACAAGCGGACCCGCGATTGACCTCATGATCACGGATGCGGAGAATTTCAAAAAATACGAGAACTCATTTACTGACGGGGGTTCATGGGATGCCTGGAACAGTCTGAAAATTATCAAAACCGACTATATCTTCACCGCTCCTGCCGATGGCACATACTATGGTATCCTTGATAATACTCCGCTCCCGACATCCGGGGTGCATGCGGAAAAAGATGTCAGGGTCCAGGCAACCTTCAGCATTTATTATTGACTCTTCGTTCCCCTGGAACCATCATCAAATAGCCCGGGAAATGCCCGTTACTGACGTATTTTGTATCTTTTTGTCAGTAACCTTTCTTCAGATTATAATGCTGGACGCAACATTCTCGACCAATTGGCAACTTAAAAAGAGTCAGAACTTGGTCGGAGACATGAATTGGGTGCGTCATCACTACAGCGAAGAATCTGTTGGATTCTTCTCGTGTTGGTCTCGTTTGACGGGAACCCAACAGAGAAGAAGACCCCTTATGGAACAAAAGCAGAGTCTTTAACGATATTATATGATTATAAAAACCCGTACTGTTCAGGCAGGCACCGCGACATAAATGCCGTGTTTGGTGCTGACGATTTTCACCCGACGGTTTCCCGAGGTCTTCTGGCAGTTGAGCACGGAGACGACGCGATCACGGGCGACGCCGAGCATCTCACGATGGAGCCAGCCGGGCGCCCGGATATCCACGGTTGTCTTCTCTCCCTTTGCAAAGACCTTTTTGAGCATGGGCCGTTTTTCGACCCCGAAATCCTGCGGGGTGATGATGAGTCTACAGCCGGATTCTTTCTCCCATGGCTTGATGCTCCGGTTATAGAACTGCCACCAGCTCTGCACCTTTATGCCCCTGGGTGTCCTTCCATACCTGTACCGCTCGAACTTCTGGATGCCGAGCGGCGGGAAGCGCTTTCCGGCGCCGATCTCCTGTGCAAATGCGATAATCTTTTTGATCTCGGCATCGTTGATCGTTGGCAGATAGACCGGTGCGATGAGCAGGTCGATGGTGCCTGCCGCGACCGCACGTGCAGCGTCCATGACGCGTTTGATGTCAAAAGACGGTGTGCCCGCAAGAGTCCGGGCGATCGCCGGGTCGAGTGCATGGAGTGAGAGGTTGATCCGGTCGAGCCCTGCAGACTCCAAAGCCGCAATCGACCTGTCGTTGAGCAGGGTGCCGTTCGTCTGCATTGAGATGACGCTCACATCCCTGATCGCCCGGATGTCAGCGATGAGTGCGGCAATCTCCTTATAGAGCATCGGTTCGCCCGGAGAATCGATATGGCATTCAACCCCGCCGCCTTTGAAACGTGCAATCTCCCGGATATAATCGACAAGGTACTGCTGCTCGACTTCATAGCTTGCCGCACGGGTGGTCGATGCAGGCCCGGCATCGACCGAGCAGAACGGGCAGTTCAGGTTACACCCGCAGCTCGGGCGGACCTGCAGCAGGCTTGTCCCACGGTCGACCACCCCGAAGTAAAGCGAGCCCAGCAGGGGGATACCGGAGTCCCTGGATATCCGGATATGAGTCATGATGGCAGGGGCGGCTCCAAAAAAAGATCACCGGAAAAGCAGGCCTCAAGACTGCATGCCATAATAAAAGGGGTCAGGTCCGGTCCGTTCGGATCCGGTACCCCTGCCACACACTGCGTTCGGGGCGCTGGTTCACGCCCATCTTCAGAAGTACAAACTCAAACGCCGGGCGTTCGACAGCAGTCCTGCCTTTGCGGGTGCAATAGGCGACAAACGCTTCGTACATCTGCATGCACGGGACAAAAGAACGGGGATCGGGGATCAGCATCTCATCGTGGAATCTCCAGATCCCCTCAAACTCCCCATCCTCCCGCAGGAGCGGTTTCAAGAGTGACTGGTCAACCATCTCCTCCGCATCCTGTTTTTCTGCCACCTTCTCGAGTTCGTGGTGATAGTCCTGTACAAGGCAGAGGCCCTGCCGGAGGTCAGCAAGTTCTTTTTCGAGGGTTTGGATCTTCTCTCTCGCCTCCCGCTCCTGATCCACTGGTGCCATCCTTCTTGTTCCCACCTTGTCTCTGTCAAAAGATAAACCTCTCGGACAAAGGATGAACCAGCGGTCAGCCTCGCTGCCGCAAGAGGGTGCCGGCATACACGCATTGCCCGAACGAGACACAGCCGTCGCCAAGCGGCTCGTCGCGGTTGATCAGGAAGGTGAGCGAGGCGCCGGATATCTCCTGACGGATTGTCTCGCGGATCATGTGGTTGTATGCAACTCCGCCGCTGAGCGCGACCGCCTTCATACCGTTTTTCCGTGCTGCATGAATCGCAAGCCGGGCAATCCCCCGCGCAAGGTTGTACTGGAACGAGGCAGCGATGTCCCTGACGGCACGGCGGTCACCTGCGGGAGCCTCCTGTAACCGGGCCAGTGCTGATTCCATGAGCGCCCGGGAGGAGAACATCTCGGTTCTTTTTGTGCGGGAGAAGATGAGATCCCACGCTTCCGGTCTCCCCCCTGCTGCCGCGGACTCGAGTTTCATTGCCGGTTCCCCATCGTATGTCCTTTCGCGGCAGATACCCAGCAGCGACGAGGCAGCGTCCAGCACCCTGCCCGTGCTGCTCGTCATTGTTACATTGAAACCGGTTTCCACCTGTCTTTTCAGTACCCGGAGCTCAACCTCGGACCAGCCCCTCGATGAAAGGAGGTTGAGCACGTCTTGTTCCGGGAGAATACCGTACAGCATCCGCTCGGGAAACCGGGTTGCAAGGTCACCGCCGGGCATCGCCACCGGTTCGAGGTGCGCCACACGCTCAAGGTCAGGTACCTGGCCGCAGAAGACCTCTCCGCCCCACACCGTCGCGTCGTCGCCATATCCGACGCCATCGATTGCAATCCCGATACAGGGCTCCAGCGTTGTCGCGGCGATGTGGGCGCGGTGGTGCTGCACCGGTACGCGTTCCACGTTCGCCTCCTCCGCCAGGTCCTGTGCAAACCTGGTGGAGAGGAACTGGGGGTGGAGGTCATGGGCGACAACCTCAAAGTGCGCCCCGAGAAGCCGGCGAAGGCGTGCGACCGTCTCTTTGAGGTAATCGAGTGTGGAGGGGTTGCGGACATTGCCGACATGGGGGGAAGTGACGGCAAACCCGTCTCGATACAGGGTTGCGTTTGCATTCAGTTCCGGACCCACGCCGAGAATGCAGCGGTTCCCAAGATCAATTGCGGTTCGCCGGGGAGCGATCCCGCGGGAGAGCCGGATGATAAAACCGTCCCGCATGACGGAATCATCGCAGCGGTTCACGATGGTACGGTTGTGGGAAAGAAAAAAGTCCACGTCACGGGAAAGCTTCGCCATCGCGTGGTCGATGTCGGTGATCATCGGGTAGCCGGGCATGTTGGCGCGTGTCAGGATCAGCAGCGGGTGGGAAAGGTGCGAGAAGAGCAGGTGGTGCAGGCCGGTGTAGGGGAGCATGCAGCCAATGGTATGGAGGTTGCTGATCGTGGCATGGGCGGAGGGGTCTTTCTTGGCAAGGACAACAATGGGATGCACCGGGCTATTGAGGAGGGTCCGTTCATCGTCAGAAACGCACGCGATTGTCTCAACTGCGTCAGGGCGCACCATGACAGCAAAGGGCTGCTCAATCCTCCCCAGTCTCCGCTTCAGTTCGTTAGCTGCCTCTTCGATACAGGCAAGGTGGAACCCCCCCAGACCCCTCACACCAACAATCCGCCCGGCATCGAGCAGCTGTGCGGTCTCTCTGACCGGATCGCAACTGTCGATGCGTCTTCCCTGCGCATCGTACAGTGTGAGATCCGGCCCGCAGGCAGAACAGGCGATCGTCTGGGCATGGTGCCGGCGGCAGTGCGGGTCTTCATACTCTTCTCCGCATGCCGGGCACATCGGAAAGACCGACATTGACGTGCGCTCGCGGTCATACGGGAGCTGCTCGATGATGCTGTACCGCGGGCCACAGTTTGTGCAGGAGGTGGCAAAGTACCCCTCGTACCTGCCACCGTGATGGAATACATCGGTGATGCAGGCGTCACAGATCGCAACATCCGGCGGGATCATGCCCGTGAGCGCGCCGGCAGCACTGGGAAGGATTGCAAACCTTTCACCGACAGGCTGGGGCAGATCTTCCACCTGGACCGAATCAATCCGCGCAAGCGGCGGTCCCCGTGAGATCGCGGCGAGGAAATCCTCGAACCGCTCGCCGGCTGCATTGATTTCCACCTCGCTTCCAAGGTTCTTAACTGTCCCGGAGATTCCCAGCTCTGTTGCTTTTGCGTAGACAAACGGGCGGAACCCGACCCCCTGGACGATACCCCTGACCGTGACTCTGCCCTGTCTACGCATCACTTCTCACAAAGCCTTATTGATTTCCTCGGCGATATAGGTATAGGGTTTTAGCCGTGCCGGGCCATATCAGAATTGTAAACGATCCCGTGGAACTTGTTCCGCTGCTTATGACGTTCAACGACCCCTCTTTTAAAAAGGTCTATGAGCTCCTGAGCAAATCGTGGTTGACCGAAGATGAACTATCTGCCCAGATCGATTCCGGCAGCGTGCCGGTCTGCCTCCAGATCTTAAAAAAAGGGAACCTCGTGGAGGAGCAGTGGCGCATGCCCAAACGCGGTGAGAAACCGATCAAGGAGTACCGGGCGACCTACAATAAGTTCCGGGCGAATTTCCAGTGCAACCTGCAGGACCTCTCCGATATCCTGTATATCTCCCTCTCCAATGATGAAAACCTCCGCACCACGGTCGAGCAGATCGAAGAGCATATGGCCGGGGGCATAACATCCATCAACGACCTTTCCCGTAAATTCGGTGTCAGTCCTGTATTCATCAAAGGGCTCGCAAAACGGATCCCCCATCTCGATGTAAAAGGCCAGGGACTGGTGCGGCTTGATTCCGGGCGGTAAGGACCCCCTGTATACGATCCTGCGCAGCAAACGGGAGGTCACGCGCCTCCAGATTTTAGTGGAGATCGCCGAGCACCAGCCGGCTGTCCGTCAGCAGGAGATCGCAGGGAAGCTCGGTGTCACGCCTCAGGCAATCTCGGAATATATCCGCGAGCTGGTTGATGAAGGGATGGTTTCGGCAAGCGGGAGGGGCAAATACGAAGTGACAAAAGCCGGCGTGGAATGGATCCTTGAAAACGCCGAGTCCCTTGAAGCGTATGCCCGCCATATCCGGCGCGACATCATCCAGCAGGTCGCGGTCTGGCCGGCGATTGCCGCCGAGGACCTCATCGCGGGTGACGAGGTGGGCGTGTTTATGAAAGGCGGGTGGCTCTATGCCGGGAAGAAAAAGCATGCGGCAACAGGCACCGTTGTCATGGACGCAAAGAAAGATGAGGATGTGGGTGTTGCCCGGCTGAACGGGATTATCGAGCACACGGAAGGAAGCATCCGTGTCTGCAAGGTGCCGCGAATCCAGCACGGGGGTTCACGCAAGGTGAACCGGAAGCGCCTCGCAGAAGTCATCAGGGGAACTGAGGTGGTCGCAGCGGTGGGTGTCGAAGCCTACATTGCGCTGCGTACGGCGGGGAGGAAACCCGACATGTTCTTTGGTGCACGGGAAGGCGTGATCGAAGCGGCGTTTCATGGCCTTGAGTGTGCTATCGTGATCGTCGACGAAGAATTCACCGACTTTTTAAAACGGCTGGAGAGCGTGGAGCTCAGCTACACGATCCATGACCTGATCGCTCCATGAAGATCATCGTCCAGCCTGCAAAAGGCAGCTACCGGATCCTCTTTTATGACGGCAAACATGTCCGTGGTGCCGGTATCTGCGAACTATCCGAAACGCCAAAGGGCCCCCGCCCGACCCGGTACCGGCTCCGCTGGGGCGGGAAAAAGGAGTACAAACATACCCCGTCAAAGGATCTGATCGCCCGGATCCGGCAGAGCGAAGTGCAGCTGACAAAACCGGATCCCCCGTTCGAATCGTTCCTCCACGACTTCCAGATCCCGGTGGGTTCCGCGGACGCCTGCCGTATGTGCCTGATGGACGAGCGCTTCACCCCGCTTGACGATGAGAGTTCGGTGGTGTTTGGCAAGGGAGAGCGGATCTGCATGGACTGCGCGAGGCGGGAGCTGCGCAGGGAGGCTGCACAGATCGGGCGGCTCGGGCGAGACGCGGTTGCCCACCTTGAGGTGCTGCTCGACCAGTACCGGAACTTGGACCGGGTTCTCGCCACGCTGCAGCCTGACAAACTCTCGTTTGCCCAGACACTCTTTGACCGGCTCGAGCCGCATCCCGTGCTCGCGACATCGGCGATCACCAAGCTCCCCCTCCCGCAGGAATTTGTGAAGGCATCGGGTGTCGAGATGCTCATGCCGGCACAGCAGCTTGCCGTTGAAGCAGGGCTGCTGTACGGAAAAGACCTGCTGGTCGTCGCGGCAACCGCGAGCGGCAAGACCTTTATCGGCGAGATGGCGGGGGTGAAGAACTACCTTGAGGGCAGGGGCAGGATGCTCTTTTTAGTCCCGCTTGTTGCCCTCGCCAACCAGAAGTACGAGCGTTTCTCCGGGAGGTACAGCGCATTTGCCAGGACCGGGCTCCTCACCGGTGTGAGCCGGCTGAACCTCCCCGAGACCCGCAAGGTCGGCGACCGGAACCCGGAATCACCGATTGTTGTCGGGACATACGAAGGCGTCGACCACATGATCCGCTGCGGGCAGCGGGCAAAGAACATCGGGACGGTGGTCATTGACGAGGTGCAGATGCTCGAAGACCCTGACCGCGGGCACCGGCTTGACGGGATGATCGCCCGGCTCAAGTACCTCGCCCCGCAGGCGCAGTTCCTGTACCTCTCCGCAACGATCGGGCTGCCTAAAATACTGGCAAAGAAACTGAACTGCACGCTGGTGCGGTACGATGACCGCCCGGTGGGGCTGGAGCGTTACCTCCTCTTTATCGAAAGGAAGCGGAAGATCCCGACGATCAAGCACCTGACGACCGAGGAGTACAAGCGCACCTCATCCAAGGGGTACCGCGGGCAGAGCATCATCTTCACCAACGCACGGGCACGCTGCCACACCATTGCCGAGGCACTCGGCATGCGGGCGGCGGCGTACCATGCCGGGCTCTCGTCACAGGAACGCCGTGACGTGGAGACAAAATTTTCGCAGGGAAAACTGATGGCGGTTGTCACGACAGCAGCGCTTGGCGCCGGTGTTGATTTCCCCGCCTCGCAGGTGATCTTCGATGCCCTTGCCATGGGCAGGGATTGGCTCTCGGTGCAGGAGTTCAACCAGATGGGGGGCAGGGCGGGACGGCCTGATTTCCATGACTTAGGGAGGGTCGTGATCCTTGCTGAACCCGGCGGGAGTTACTCGCGGGAGAGCCATTTTACCGAAGAAGAGATGGCGATTCGGCTCTTAAAAGGGGTCATGGAGGAGGTCGCCCCCGAGCATGATGAAGAGGGGAGCTCGGAAGAGTATATCGCCAACGCGGTGATCTGCAACGGGCATGAGCAGGAGCTGGAACGCATCAACACGATGATGGTCGGGACGATGGAGCCGGTGCTGCCGGAACTGGTTGCCAACCGTCTTGTGAGACGGACGGAGAAAGGCACGATCGAACTTGCACCTCTTGCCCGGGTAATGGCAGAGCACTTCATCGGGATCAACCGGCTGCTGCGGGTGGTGAAACTTTCAGAAAAGATGGACGACCCGCTGGAGATCATCGCGGAGCTTGACTGTGTGGAGGCGGAGGAAGCAGGGCAGAAACCGGACCGGCAGGAGAGACGGAGCCGGGAAAGGAAACCTGCACAACCCCCATCCCGTCATCCGGTTGTACACAAGGGAATAAGGGGAAGCGGGCGGTATTAATTACAGAATACAGAAATAGTATCAAATGACGGATTCAGTTACCACAGATCAGGTTTTATTAGAATTTTCAATTCTGGACGAACCTATTTATGAATTATTGAATTATGGGCTCTGTAGAAAACATCCTTTTAATAACGTTTTTGAGGGAATTAATTGTCGTTAGAAAGCGAGGATTGATTGGAGAAAATTATCCGGAAGGACAATTTTAGACATGACCACAGCGGCGGGGGAAGCCTGGTTGTTAAGAAAACAAATTATGCTGTCTTTGTGCCGACTGTTACCACACAAGGTTATATAAAGATGTAATGAGGTCGAATAATCTCTTTTTCAAATTATTTCTCTCTAAAAAAATTAAGTGTCATTCTCTTAATTTCCTGTCTCAGTATCATCCTTTGCGGGCAATGCACACCCACCGGTCATAGGTCGGGTCTTTTGGGTTCTCCCGCACTTCAACCGTCCGGTCCATCACTTCGCCCCAGGTGCGGATCAGGTCAGCTTCCGATCGCTTTCCAACCGTGATCAGCGTCTCATCGGTGAGTGCAAACAGTTCGGCGGCAAGCTGCTGCCACAGGTCCTGCGTGAACGTGTTTATGTCACCCATCATGATGCCGACGCCCCTTGGTAACGGATCGATGTAGCGGGACGCAATCGTCGCATCGATGCACATCGTCTCATCCGGCATCAGGCGTTTTGTGGAAAGCCCGAGCGAGAGAAGTGCAGCATCATTGTCGCAGGAAAGCGGGGAATAACCCAGCGTGCGCAGCACCTGTGAACCTACCCCGGACCCGCAGCAGAAGTCAAGGCATTCCCCGCCATCACCATTCCCCCAGATGCCGGCAATGAGGTCGTTAAGGATCGATAACCTGTCGGGGTTCAGGTCCCCGACTGCCGGTGTGACCTGCTGTGCGATCTGGAGGCTGTAGTACTCCCGGACCGCTGCTGCCCAAACCGCACGATCCTCCTGGTAAATCTCGCCGTTGACTTCCTCGAACCGTTCAATAGCCGCAGCGGTCGGTCTTCGGCAGAGGAATGTGCCTGCCGTCCATGCATCCTGCCCGTGGAACGCGAGAGCGAGAGGGTCTTCATGCTCTTCAATCAGGAGCCGTGCCTGGTCAGCGGGGAGTTGAGTGAGCAGTACAGTGAAATCGCTTTCCGTGAGATCCGCAAAGCTGGGCTCGATGAACCGGAGTGCTTCAACACCGAGGATATTTGCGGCTCTCATGCGTCCCGCTCGATCCGCAACCCGTGGGGTGCCTCAATGGTGCCGTCGATCTTTGCGTCCTCGTGGAGCCGGATGGTCTTTGCAATCACATCGCCAAGGATGTGGGCGCCCTTCTTGACATAGACTTCATCCCCGCTCTCCACGTTTCCGTGGACCTCGACCCCGCCGGCAACGGAAATCCCTCTCTTTGCCCGGAGGCTCCCGAAAATCACGGTGTCAGGCTGGACATCAATCGATCCAGCCCTGATATTGCCGTGGAGCCGGCACCCTTTCCCGATCTTCATGGTCGAGGGCACCGAGAAGAGTTTCATGTTCAGCTTGGACCGGGACGGGATCATGAGCGGCATCTCGAACTCTTCATCATCGTCGGAGAACAGGTCATCAAGGATCCGGTCAACATCCTCCTCGCGCTGGATCTGCAGCAGTGTCATGAAATAGATCAAAATGAACATGATCACCGGCATCGGGTTCCTGACCTCAATCGCCCCGGTCGCTTCGAACCCCTCCTTAATCTCGACCCTCTCCCCGATATCCAGCGTCCCGGCCACCTTGAGCTTACCGTTGATCACCGCCCCTTCGCCGATATAGGCGTCCTGCTTGGCGACCACGTCGCTGCCAATCTCGCACCAGTTTCCGACCCGCGCATCCCCGTCAGCCCAGATGTATTCACGTATCTTGGAGGAATCTCCGACGATCACGTCCGCTCCCCGAAGCCCGTAATCGATCTGGCAGAACTCGCCGATCACGATATTCCGGTCGGTCTTGATGCTGTGCTCCTGGAGCTCAGTGCCATCAGGGAGCAGGCAGTGACGGTGCCAATCCTCCACGCGCTTTTTCTGTCTCTTTGCCTTTGCCACGCTGCCCCCTCATGCACCGTACTTGCGGGATCTGTTGATCAGGTCAAGCGCGATCAGGAGCAGGGATGATCCCGGAATGCGGTTGAGCCCTCCCTCTGCACAGGAAACCTCATCAAACCTGACAATCTCATCGGTACGGACGCCATCGCCCCGGATCACGACCGGCACCGGGTCTGCACTGTGGTCCTTTACACTGCAGGGCGTGCTGTGATCGGCACAGATCACGATGATTATATCCTGTAATGTACGTAAGGGGGCGATGGCGGCATCAATCTTTTCAATAAACGCCGTTTTCTGTCCGGCAAGCCCGTCATGGCCCGATTCGTCTGCCCCCTTGATATTGACCAGCACAAAATCCTGCGACCGGAGTTCGTCCTGCGCCGCCGCAATCTTTCCGGCAAGGTTGCTGTCCTGCGACCCTGTGATCCCGTCGACATGGACCCGTTTGAGCCCGACCGCAGCCCCGATACCGGCGATAAGGCTTGCTGCAGAGATGACGCTGCCCGAAATCCCGTAGCGGGTGGAGAAGGGTTCGAAATGACCCATCTCACCGGCTCCCCGCATCAGCACCATATTTGCCGGGCTGAGCCCCCGCCTTTCCCGTTCTTTGTTGAGCGGGTGGCCAGCGAGGATTGCAGTTGCCTGCCGGACAAATTCGTTGCAGACAGTCGCGGTCTTTTTGTCCTGTTTTGTCCGTTTCACTGCCTGTATCGTGAGCGGGGGCACTCCCTCTTTTTTCGGATCATTTGACGAGATGCAGTGCCCCAGACCCTTCCCTTTGAGTGCAAGCGCCGCACGGTGCCCGGCACCGGACCGGAAGGTAAACTCAACGCCAAATTTTTTAAGGTCGACACCTTCCTGGATGGCTGCCGAGAGCGCTGCGGTATCAAAAATCCGCCCCGCCCGGCGATCGGTCACCTGCCCGTCTTTTGCACAGGTCGCATAGTTGCAGCGAAAACCGATCATGCCGGGTTCCATGGCGATACCAACCCCTTCACATTCGAGGGGACCCCTGCCTGTGTAATACGTATGGGGGTCGTAACCGAGCAGGGCAAGGTGGGCGGTATCAGAACCGGGGCGGATACCGGGTGCAATGGTATCCATGATCCCGCAGATACCTTCACGGGCAAAGGCATCGAGGTTTGGTTTTTTTGCCGCCTGCAGCGGGGTCTTTCCGGCAAGCTCCGGGCACGGGCGGTCGGAGATGCCGTCAAGGACCAAAAAGAGGATTTTGCGTGCGGTCATTACGGATAGGTTTGTAATGAAAGCTCTTATGCTGAACGGTCAGCACGGTCATGAACCTTCCGTGCATGCCGCGTGATTGAAAAGGGATAAAAAAATTTGGCTCTGTAGAAAACCTTATTTCATTCAACCATTCTCTTACCTTTTTCAACAGATATCGCCTCGTGGGGGTGTCTGTCATGTCCAAAGGACAGGACAGGCTCGCAGGAAATATTCGACAGAATATTTCCGAGTTTGCCGCAGCGGCGGGGGGTGAGCCGGAGGTATTCGAAGATTTTTTAAATCTTCTCCAGTTTGCCCTTCCCTGCGGGAACGGCAAACACCCCCAGGAGCGTCTTTACAGACAGATCCTGTACGATTTCTACAGAGCCAAAAATTTTATACCGCCATTGATGTCATTCGGTTGAGACCGGTGCTGCCACCGGCTCGACCTTTGACTTGATGATCTCGACCCGGCGGACCGGGTACAGTGGTTTTACGACCTTAAAGATATCCCGGGAGATCTCTCCTCCGACAATTCCGGTCACCAGCGTGTTGAGATCCCATGCAGCCGCCTGCGCCTGCACATTTGCCGTCATTGCGTTCCTGATCGCGTGGACCTGCGAAACGTTCGCCCGTGCGAGCGTGTAGCAGCTGACGGTGAGCCGGACTTTTTTTGCGTCCTTTGTCATGATCGGGATCAGGCAATCGATCCGCGTGCTGCGGCGCTTGATCAGCCCACGCAGGTAGTCTCTGGTCACCTCGTGCCCTACGAATTCGGTATATGCCGCGTCACCTGTAACGCTTGAGATCTTGAAGCGCATCTTGATGTGCTGCTTTGCATAGTCGTTTGTGATCTCGCCCAGCGTTGCCTGCATGATCCTGCCGACAACACTCTCCGAGTCGTTTGCAATGGTGTCGCCGATGTATGCCTTGCCGAGGTTTTCGGGGACATGCACCTTGAACCAGCTCTTGGCTTTCCAGCCCTCTACTCTTCTTCCAACTTGTTTTTTTGCCATGTAATCACCTACAAAAATCTGAAAATCTCTTTTGGTTCGCCGACCAGAGTTGCCACGTTATCCGGCCACCCGTCCCTATCCAGCCCTTTCTGGGCTAAAAACGCCGCTGTCCAGCGCTCGAGCCCGACGCCCGAGCAGCCCGACCAGCAGTCTGCACCGCTCTGGACCTTCACGTTGAACCCTTTGGGGTACTTGTCGCCATTGATGCTCACGTTCTGGAACTCGAGCCAGTTGTCGCTGTACGGGAGATACGCCTCGTAATCGGTCGTGCCCACGCGCTCGCCGCACCCGCAGGCACCTGCCCCGGCAGCCTGCGGGGATTTGCCGGTATCGCACATTCCTTCCTGCGCCATGAACCACGGGGTC
>CAIULN010000061.1 GCA_903900025.1 uncultured Methanomicrobiales archaeon
CACCGGCGGCCGTGAAGAGATCGTCGGGGTAGTATGCGCTCGTCCCCGCGTCGTGCACGATCCGGACCTCGTAGCCCGACTTCGTGAGCTTCTGGACGACCTCCGGTACGGTCGCCACGCGCTGTTCTCCTGGGGCCAGCTCCTTTGGAACGGCGACCACGACCGGCATGGCTGTCGGGCCCTTCGAACCGGCCGAGATTACAGTCTGTTCCACCCTGTACAAGTTGATCACTCCCACGTTGCAACCTCTGTGCTATAATACTGGGGTATCACTCTTTCAATACCTTTCGAACCCGCACCGACGCCCCCACCAACGGGCACGCAGGTTCGATAATGCCGGATCACGCTGGGCTTTCCTAGGGGTCCGGCAATATCTTTGATATGATCCCCGGTACGCAGGTATGCCAGCTGGGACGTAGTTTTCCCTACTGCCAGAAAGACCACACGGATTGAATCCCTGTCAACCGCAGAGATGGTCAGGGGGATACGCTCCCCTTTCTCATCTATCCTGAACATGGCAAACTGCCCGGCCTGAGCGTGATGGGCGACATGAGGTGCCCGCACCCATATGTCGTAAATGCGGTCAGCAATCTGTGATATGCTGTCTACAAAAAACAATGTGAAACTCCTGACCAGTACCGGAATATACCATACAGATTTGATCTACACCCTTTTTACTTTACGCACCCTTACGGCCACACCCCGCTTTGACTGCTGCATTTCAAGTCCAGACATTGCAGCTCTGCCGGTAGCATGCACACGTGCACCGATAACCAGTACTTCATCACCCTCACGGATCTTGGGATCAGATTCTGTCACACCCGGCACCAGCACGTCGCCTTCCGGAACAAAGTCATCAATTGAGACCCGGTACCCGGCCGGGATAAGGTTCCAGCCATCGAATGTTGGGCGGAGCATGCCTGTTGCGGTGTCGATGGAGAAGCACTGAACCATGTCCCGGCTATAAAAAATCGCAGGGAACCTCCCCCGTGCCAAAAAACCCCGGGTATCGATATCAATGCCAAACTGGTACGAGCACATACCATGGAGCCGGTCATCCTTCAAACGGCGTTCTCCGGCAAGTGCTTCATCGAGCGCGGCGAGGGCCGAATTGCCGGCAGGATGCTCACGGCACGAAAATTCCAGTGTGATACCGCATTCCTCTGCTGCCATCTCTACGACCCTCAACGCACCACCCTCAAGATGGGCAATCACGCGGCGGTATGAGTTGCGTTCAAAGTAACGGGAAATGATGCCGGCGATCGCTGCACACTCCTCGGCATCCCAGTATCCTGTGACCGGCACATCGTAATGCATGGCCGGATAGATTGTTTCCAGCTCACGGGGGACGAGCCCAAGCGGGGACGTGACAATCAGTTCGTGGGCGCGGTTGGCAATCGCCAGCTGGTATTTCTTATGGCTGACTGAAAGGGAGTACGGTTTTTTTGCAGAGCAGGGAAGGAGGACGGCCACATCGGTTTTTGGCGGGAGGTACTGACATATAACACGACCAGCAAACCTCCGTATTTCCGTCCGGTTCATCGATTCTGCGGAGTTTAACCGCATCACGCCCGAGCGGGCGATGGGGGCATACCGTTCCATAAACTCATACCGGTTATCGAGATGGCGCAGGATCATCACGTGGCTGGCATGCATCCTGCATCGCGATTCGACAAATTCCCGGAGCTGCCCCTGTTCAATGAACCGTCTGATAAGCGCAGCCTCGCGCAGGAGTGCCAGACGGTTGTGCTGCTGCAGGTCCCCGTTTTTGCACCCGTCACATGTACAGATCTCAGATCCTATTGTCTTTTTGGGAAATTCGCCTTCCGGGATACAGAATATGCCCTGTGAAGATTTCAGATCAACTGCACGGAAGTCAAAGAGGTCAAACCCCGAGAAACAGAGGATGTGCAGATTCGATGGGAGTGCAGCGGCCGGTGCATACCATGTGGTATCAGGTGGCGTCTTCTCCTTGAGCAGAAGGAGGTACGTGACATAGTTTCTGGGGTTTTCCAGCGCGGTATGCCAGTTTGCCACCATGACGCAGTCGCCGCTCCGTGCCGGATTGTCAAGGAGTGGATGGATGGTAACCGGTTGATCCCCGCATTGCACGTGAAAGGTGCGCACAAATCCTTCGTCTGCGGCAAGGGGGATGTTTGTACCGCTCACAGTCATGAGTGCGGGAAAGAGCGAAGAAGCGTCCACGACAGCAGGAATCCTGATTATCCTTGTGTCCATGGTAAAAATACCGGAGCGCCCCAGTCCATCCCGTCTCCTGATCTCGGTCGTTGTCATTCGCACACCTCAACACCAGACAGTTCTGACTGGACAACCGGTAGCCAGCGGGCACTGCAGGAAATTACAAAACGGCTTTTTGGGTGGCTGGCAATAAGGTTCCGGATTCCCCGGCACCCCTGCCTCACCATTGCCTCATCCCAGTCCGGAATCTCGCTCTGCCCGATTGGAAAGGTCTCTTTTATCTCCCGTGGGTACGGACCAAACGGGGGCTTGAAGAGAAGCGTGTCGGTAAATCCATCCCGAATTCTGCCATCGAATGCAATATGGACCTTGCTGCCCAGCCTGAAACGGGGAGTCTGCCTTTGGTAGCGGATCACTTCGGGGCGCTGGCAGCTCTCATTGCCTTGAAAGAAGAACCTGCGCTTCGACACCCGGTCATGAGCCTCCAGGGTCTCTCCGTAGTTCAGGAGTTCGCGGTATCCTGAGAGAAGCTGCGGGTGGCTCCGGCACCGTTCGTCCACCAGTTCCCAGAGAGTGCCATCGATAATTGCCTGCCGTATGCGTGCGATCTCGGCAAGTGTAACGTACAGGTTATGGAGTGCCAGCAGGCGTTCCCGGTCTTTTGAGGTTCTGAGCTCAGCTGACGTATGGGTCCGGCATACGTCGCAGGCACAGGGAAGTTCAACCAGCTCATCCACCTTATAGCTGCCATGCGGAGTCAGGTACCGCGCTTCCTTTGCAAAGAGTGCGTATGCGGCAGAGTCAAAGAGATCGCAGCCCATTGCAGTAGCGAGTGCAAACATTGCCGGGTGCCCGGCGCCAAAGAGGTGGACGCAGGCAGAACGCGGAAGTGCCTTTTGTACCGCCATCACCACCTGCACGAGTTCACGGTACCGGTAGCCCTCCATCAGCGGTACGACAGCCCCGATGGGGCAGAACGGGAAACCAAGTCCCCCGGCTTCCCGCCCGGCACGTTCGCGAAGATCATAATAAAGGCTTCCCTGCACCGGGGCAGCAATCGGCGCATCAATTCCAAATGTCTCTTTTGCCTCACGCAACCGCTCCATGGTAATGGCAAGGTCCCGCTCTGCCGCTGCCCTGTCAGCAGACGGGGGGGTGGGAATATCGAGCGGCACCCAGATATCACTTTGTATATCGCGCTGGAAGGAGAGTGTTTCAAGGTTTGATACCGACACCTCACCGTACACTGAGAGCTGGAACGAACCGGAATCGGTCATAATGACACCGTCAAAGTCGAGCACTGTATGAAGCCCTTCTGCGAGCACCTGGTTTCGGTACTGCACGCTCTGGTTGAAGATGTATGCATTGGTGATGATTGCCTCGACACCCATTTTTTTCATTTCTGCCGGGGTGACGATCTGGAGGTGCGGGTTGATCACCGGCAGGAGGGCTGGCGTCTTCATGATCTTGGTACCGACAGAAAGCTTTCCGCAACGCCCCATACCATCGGAATCAAGACTCTCAAAACGAATTGCCATGCGCCCGCACCATTTGTTTTTCTATCGTTTGTTCTGATCAGGTTAAACGGTTATCCTGCGCGGAGGGCTCACAAAAGATCTGTCCCTCAAACGTGAGCACTTCAACCCTCCTGTTCACCCAGCAACGGGTTGACAACCCCGCCTTCACACAGGTCTGGTCAAGGAACATGGTGCTGTCCCAGCCGTACTCAGTTGCAACCTGGGGGAGCAGGAGGCCGCTTGTCCCCATACCCTGCACGATCAACCCGTGCCTGCCCACGTGCACGTGCACCGGGCGCTGATCCGGATCGCAGGTAAGGGGTTGCGGAACGGTCAGGATGGTAACTTCCAGCACGATTGATGGAAGTTCACCTGCCTTTACCGATGGAAACCGCGGGTCTTCCAGGGCTGCTGCCACTGCCGCGTGATCGATGGCATCACCAAGCGGCATGACCGGGTACGGAAAACCGATACAACCCCGCAGCTCTCCGGCCTTTGTGAGGGTGACAAAAACACCCCGCTTCTCACCAAAAACTTGGGTCTGGTCCAGATGCGGTTTTGGCTTTCTGGTTATCGCATATTCAATGGCACTGCGTGCAAGGCGCACCGCAATGATACCTTCATCGGCTGTGAGCAGAACCATCCCATGCTCTCTTTTTCTATTAATGAGTCTGTCTATGCCGGGTAGTCTTAATTAGCTATCGAATGACGGTTTGTGCCCGTCATCTGATAACGTATTCGCTGCCATTATCACCTCACAAAATGCATACTGAGGTGAGAGGGAGAGCGCAGCCGACGGTGGCGGTAATCGCTGCTGAGGAAAGTCCCCCCACCCGCCGAGCACGCAGCCGTACGCAAGTACGGGTGGCGAGAGTCACGGCAATGGAACAGAAACGAAACGGCCTGCCTCGAGGTATGATGCGGTTGAGCCGATAAGGCAAGGGAGCACCGATAAGGTGCCAGTAACCCGCTGAACGTAAGAAAGGCAGGATACGGTGAAACGGCGAATCCCTGCGGGTGCAAGCCAGAACAGGGCAGACGGATTGCTCGGTATCCGCCCGGGTACGGCGCAGAGCTGAATGCTGCGATGAACAGAAGGAGGCTTACTCCTCCCACTCACTTTTCCGTTTTGAACCTTATTTTGAGATTTTTGTTTTTTTGTATTTGTCTATGATAAATAAATGATTGTCGGGGGTTAGAAAAGGAGTCGTTTCCGTTGTAGTAACTTAAGATCATAATCTTCTGAACAGTCCTATCAATGGTAAATACCAACATCACCATTGAGCCATGCAACGGATTTCACCGCTTCACACCGCTTCAGATTCAGATGTCATATGCGGGGGGTAGCCCGCGGAGACAAAAAGGGGTAGCGGGTTGAAGATTAATTCATTGTTGTGCACGGACTACTGATGAAAGGCAGGGACACGGTGAGGAATGATCCCAATGCCGATTTTACAACGAGATTTTGGTAATATTATAAAAAAACTCATGATTGAACGGTGGAAATATGTGTGCATCGTGTCCATACCCACTCCTTTGATGAGATACAGGACTATATTACTCTACATTACCATGGTCTTCGTAATCGGATCTCATGCTGCAAGGCCCTGGCTCATTCTCTTTTGCATACTGATTGCCATCCCTTCGGTCATGGCTCTGACCCTGAACGCCGGTGAATCACAAACCTCAACTCCCACCATCGCACAAGGAGATTCGGTTTTCATCGACGGCATCGCTACCGGGCACCCACAACCCGGACTCCAGGTCTGGCTGATCGGCAACAACTATGCACGGGTCACTACAATTTCGGTACAGTTTGACAATTCGTTTGAATACGAGCTCAAACCTGAAGATACGCAGAACATTGCTGCTGGGCAGTATTTTGTCCTGATCCAGCACCCGATGATGAACGGGCAGTTTGATATAACCTATAATGCCGGTACAGGACAAGTCGTCAACCAGCAGCTGAACGGGGGCACGGTCATGTTCATTCTCACCGGGCCCGGAAGCCTTCAGGCATCAGATAGTGCAGCGGCTCTTATCCGTGCCGTCAACAGCCAGAATATCGATGATACATTCACAACCGTATCATTATTTGTCGATGTGCCCAGCGCACTCATCGACCCAATTGGCGAACGTTTTGTTGGAGAGAAATTCACCATTTCCGGTACAACAAACCTTGCTGCCGATGATGACCTTCTCGTAGAAGTATATTCCTCTTCTTTTGTTCCGACGAAAAAGGGACAGAGCGGCGGGTTCTCCGGAACGACAGGGATGGTAAAGGTAAAACCCGGGGATGGCAGAAACAACCGCTGGTCATTTGATATCGATGCATCCACCTTTAAACCCGATGAGTATACTGTCAGGGTATCAGCGGCAAAACTGAGTGTAACCGGCAGTACAACATTTACTGTTGTTCCACGGCAGATACAGACACCAACTCCAACGACAATTGTCGTGGCAGCCACAACACTTCCAGCAACCGTGGCAACGGATACCCCTGCGACTACCCCAACAACAGAGGCTACTCCCTTGCCGATCTGGCTCACCATCTTTGGGGGAGCATGTGCCTATGCTGCAATCCGCCGCCAGGCACGGGACAAACTATAAGGACCGCACCTGCACCAGTCTCAACCGGGATATCTGCTGTGGATCAGGAGATGGTGCTGGAAGTAAATGATCTTGACTGGGAGAAATCGGTGGAAAAGGGGACAAAACCGGTGCTGGTGATGTTCTATTCCCCGACCTGTGCCTTCTGCCACCAGATGGAACCGTACTTCAAGACCTATGCTGCCGAATACCACGATCGCGTTGTATTTGTTCGCATCAATGTCACAACAAACCTTTGGACAGCAGAACGTTACGGCGTGAGGAGCACCCCAACGTTCAAATTTTTCTGTGATGGAAAACCTGTGCAGGAGATGGTCGGGGCTGTATACCCGGCACTCCTGAAGAGGGCGGTCGACGAAGTGCTTGTGCACGGGAAAGAGTGTGCAAAAAATTCCACAACAATCGATTACGAGATTACGGGTTATGGATAGCTGAAAAATTGCCGGGTTTTTTCATTACATTTGCCTGCTGCACCCGCAACGAACTGCAGCGTCTTTTACTGCACGGGCGACACGTTGGGTGACTTCCTTGTCAAGGATATTGGGCAGAATACGATCGCGGGTGGGTTTTGGAAGGTAATCTGCAATTGCATGTGCCGCAGCAACCTTCATTTCATCAGTAATCCTGGTTGCATGGGCATCAAGAGCTCCGCGGAATATACCGGGGAAAGCAAGCACATTGTTGATCTGGTTGGGGAAGTCGCTGCGGCCTGTCCCCACGACAGCGGCTCCCGCATGTTTTGCTGATTCAGGCATAATCTCTGGAACTGGGTTTGCCAACGCAAAGACAATTGCGTCCTTGTTCATTGATCGTACCATCTCTTCAGTTACAACATCCGGGGCTGAAACCCCGATAAACACATCTGCGCCACTCATCGCATCAGCAAGTGTTCCGGAAAGGGCTCTGCGATTGGTCTCTTCACCAATGATAAACTTGTACTTGTTTTTATACAACCCCTCCCGGCCCCGGAAGATACTCCCTTTTGTATCGCAGACAATAATCTCATTTACCATCGTGCAGAAATTCGGGTTATAACCGATACATTTGAGTAACCGGGTAATTGCATATCCGGCAGCTCCGGCACCGCTTATCACAATATTGAGATCCTCGTATCTTCTCTCAGTGACCTTGCACGCATTGATGAGCGCAGCAAGAACGACAACCGCCGTGCCATGCTGGTCGTCATGCATGACAGGGATCCCGATATCCTGAAGGGCATCTTCAACCTCAAAACACTTCGGGGCGGCAATATCCTCGAGATTGATGCCGCCGAAAACGGGGGCGATGTTTTTTACCTGATCGACAAAATCCGTTTCATAACTTTCAAAACAGATGGGAAATGCATCGATACCGGCGAACTCCTTGAAAAGGATCGCCTTGCCCTCCATGACCGGGATTGCTGCATAGCCTCCGATATTGCCAAATCCGAGCACTGCAGAGCCATCAGTGACAATGGCAATCGTATTCGCTTTTAACGTGTATTTGTATGCGAGGTTTTTGTCCTTGGCGATCTGTCGACAGACTTCTGCAACCCCGGGGGTGTAGGCGCGGTTGAGATCAACTTTTGTCTTCAGGGGGACTTTTGAGCGGATCTCCAGTTTACCGCGGTGCTCCTCGTGTAGTGCAAGCGCGGCTTTATCGATCTCTTCGCTTGGCTCAAACAGCATGGCTCATCGCCCTTATATCGTGTGATGGAGGCGGCGAGCAATGAAGTTTGTTATCTGAAATTTATGGCTGGAGGTATGGTAAGGAATTTTTCAAAAAACAGCAGGGTTTTTCAGGACTGGCAATTACGGCTAAGGCTTTCACAGAAACCGGGCAATGGAAATTTCGGTGCCCGCTGACAGGTATTGCCCCCCTTGACAGGAATTGTTCCGTTTCAAATAAGGGACGAAATGCCAATCCGGGGAGATAATCCGGGGACAGGCCCGGGGTGAAGATCCGAATGGTTGCAGACATTGTTATCCTGCCATTGTTCAACGCGCTCGCATGAGCCAATGTACCATAACAGATTATCGACATATGGTGGCATCGTATCGGGAAACGGACGACCCCGCATGAATTTCCATTCCGGCACAGGAATCATATCACATTTTTTCGATGAGAATTACCCAAAAATGCAATTGCGGTCCGGACGGTATAACATATGCTCTGACGTTAAACCATTGTAAAAATCAATATACTTTTATTAAATCGGGAAAGCAATAACGCCCCGGCCGGGATTTGAACCCGGGTCAAAAGCTCCGGAGGCTTCTAGGATGTCCACTACCCTACCGGGGCGAGAATGCCGTATGCCGGTGTGCTTATGAAAATGCTAATGGTCCGATGTACTGACCTGACGATATCGCAATACATGCGACCCACAACCCACTCACACATAACGACTAACGGTTTCATATCAATAAGACTTCACACTTTAATAAATCTCTCGATAGGTATCAACCCGACCTGTTTATTGATGTAAATGGTATTGACGATTCTGTTGTACCTGCCTCGCTAGCAGCATTATTCCGATTTATCCTGTAACCGGTTCACTTTTTCAGATTTACATTGAGGGCAAACGGATTTTTCTGCCGTGCTTCTATAGACTTTTTTGCAGTTGTTGCACTGGTACTTTATCCACGTTAGCTCCTCGATGTCCAGATTGACAGGACCCCCAACCGAACACATGCAAACCACCCCTGTATAACACGATAACAAAATTACTATTAAAACATTGTTCTTTAGCGGAATCGATTCGGACTAAAAGCAGTACGATTTGATGCATATACCACTATTCCTATCATCATTCCTAATGTTGAAACAGCATCACCACATTGGTGCAACGATACGGCGTGACCACATCCGCCAGGTTTTTGTTCAGGATGAAATAGTAAGACTTTAAAACGTGCTGATAAGGATCATATATTCAGGAACAAGGTATGGGCCTGATTCTTCGCCGGGATATCAGCACGCCCCTTGGTGAGTATACCCTCTCGGTTGATAAAGAAGATCTCTCCAGTGTCTACCCTGGCATGATTCGTTTTGCGGTTCTGGTTCGTTCCGGTGAACAAATTTTTGCCACATTTCGTACCAATA
This sequence comes from uncultured Methanomicrobiales archaeon, assembly GCA_903900025.1. Taxonomy (GTDB): domain Archaea; phylum Halobacteriota; class Methanomicrobia; order Methanomicrobiales; family Methanospirillaceae; genus MVRE01. The sequence goes on from CAIULN010000061.1 coordinate 9,405, forward strand.
CCTACGAGTATCCGCCAACAGTGCAGCTGGAGGCAGAGCAGTTGGCCATGGCTAAGGCGGGCAAATGGGCAGGAGAACTTTCAGAAGATCCGCAGAAATTTTTTTCATCACACAGGGTTCAAAAGGAGAGAGAATTATCGGTTCCCCAGTGGACGTGCTGATTTTTCAGGGAAGTCCCCGGGCCGGTGGCAACTGCAGCATCCTTGCATCCTGGGTGAAAATGACGACAGAGGAACACAACAAGACATTCCGGGTCATTTATCCTCACGATCTCAATATCAAATCCTGCATTGGTTGCTACCAGTGCTATAATACCGGCACCTGCACATTTGACGATGATATGACAGAGATCATCGATATAATCCGGCATGCATCGGTCCTGGTAATCTGCTCCCCGGTATACACAAACTCTGTTCCGGGCGGATTAAAACTCCTCATTGATCGCTGCCAGGCATACCATGCCGAACTGACAATCACCGGACATGGAGGGCAGAAGAAAAAAGGGCTCATCTTGTCAGTTGCCGGCAGAAAGGGCAGTTCTCATTTTACCTGTGTTACAGGAGTTGTTATTGCCTTTTTAGGAGATCTCGGTTTCATACCATCAGGGGAGATCCTGATCGATGGCATGGACGAGATTCAGGATATCAGGCATATCCCTGGTCTTTTTGAGCGGGTCAGGGCAATTGTGCAGGGTTGCCTGAATTAACCTCAATTGAACGGATAAGATCTGTTTTTTTAAAAAAAAATTATCCGGTAATCTGATTGTATAAACCAGTCATCCGCCAGAAGAATCAGAAGGGACTTAAAAAAAAATTTATCCTTTTTTAATATGGTAAAGGTGCCAGATCTTACATGCACCTTCATGGCTTACCATGCATGGACCGACCGGACTCTGTGGAGAACAAGCCTTTCCGAACAACTTACAGTCCGATGGTTGTGCAATACCCCGAAGGACCCTGTCACATATGCAGGCGGAATGTTTTCCGACGTGTTTGAACACAATACCGAATTTCTTTTGTGCATCATACTGCCCGAACTCTTTTTTAAGCCTGAGCCCCGATCCCGGAATGACAGGGAATCCACGCCACTCGACATCCGATGGTTCGAATACATCATACATTAATTTTTTTGCCTTCATATTGCCCTCACGAGTGACTGCACGAGGATATGCATTATCCACCCGGTGCGTACCTTCCCGAACCTGTTGCGTGAGCATGACGAGCCCGAGCAGGATGTCCTCGGGCTCAAAACCTGCAACAACCTGCGGCACCGGGAACTGCTCATAATCCTCATACCCCGTCACCGTGCAGACATGCCCGGGCAACATGAACCCGTCAAGTTTTGCTTCTCCCTGATCAAGGAGCCACTTCATGGCTGGTGGGACAATCCTGTGGCAGGAGAGGATGGAAAAATTCTCCGGAGGATGGGTGAGAATTGTTGCGGCAACAGTCGGTGCGGTGGTCTCAAATCCGACCGAGATAAAAACGACGTCTTTTTTGGTTTTTTGTGCAATCTCAACTGCTTTATGCACACCCTGCACGACCCTGACATCACCTCCACAGGACTCCAGTGATCCCCTTGTCCCCGGAACGCGGAGAAGATCCCCGTAGGTGGCGACAATGCATCCCATCTCCACCAGTTCCAGCGCTGCGTCGATTTCCCCCTGAGGTGTGATACAGACCGGACAGCCAGGACCCATGACGATCTTCAGATGTTCGGGAAGGACTGATCGTAGCCCAGCCCGGGCAATTGCCGCCTCGTGGGTGCCGCAGATGTGCATGTAGGCCAGATCGCGATCAACAAGCTCCCGCAGCGTCGCTGCAATCTCAGTTCCTGTCACCATGAAAGTGTGTAGATATTTAACGCTGCATCACTTAAGCTGTACGTATATGGAAATGGGATACGTATACGCGGCACAGACGATCATTTTTAAGATCCTGCTTGCGATCATTGCAAACCTCATTGTCCGCTGGCTGAAATCAAAGGCAGAGACAACAGAAACCTCGTGGGATGACATTTGTAATCGCGGCGATTGGAAAACCGCTCCAGGTCACCATTATAGCAGTTACGATCTTTATTGCACTCAAGTATTTCGGCATTGTACCCCCCCAGAACCAGTGGCTCCTCGATGACCGGTTCGTGAACTCCTTTTACATTCTTAATGGCGCATGGGTCATTTCGTCGTTTATCCACGATATTATCGTAATCTATGGACACGCGATCGCTGAAAAATCAGACAGTGACTGGGATGACCGGCTCATCGAGCTGCTCGAGCTCGTGGCAAAATATGCCATCTGGTTTGCCGCGATCATCCTGATACTCTACACATTCAAGGTGGATATCACGCCGTTCCTCGCTGGTGCAGGGATCGCCGGCCTTGCCATTGCGCTTGCCGCACAGGATATTATCTCCAACTTCCTTGGCGGTGCGATCATCACCGTTGACAAGCCTTTCAGAGTCGGTGATCGGATCAAGGTCGATCAATAGTATGGTGATGTGATCAACGTAGGACGCCGCAGTACGCGGCTCAAGACACTGGATTACCAGATCGTCACCATACCCAACAACAAGGTCACGACAAACGTAATCGTCAATTACGCAGAACCGGACCAGAAACTCCGTATCACCCTCCCGGTTTCTGTCGCATATGGCAGTGATGTGGCAAAAGTCAAAAAGATCCTTCTTGGGATCGCGCACGATGTAATAAAAAAGACGGAGTATCTCCTCGATGACCCGAGCCCTAAAGCATTCTTTTTGGAGTTTGGTGATTCGGGCCTGAAGTTCATCCTCTATGTCTGGGCAAAGAAATACAACCTGCCCGATGAGGTGAAAGATGCAATTAATTCAGAGATCGCCCAACGGTTTGCTGCTGAAGGCATCGAGATTCCGTTCCCGCAGATGGATGTGCGGCTTAAGAAATAAAAAACATTTATTTCCGTCTCATTTTTTTCATTGTTAAAAAATTTTTGTGATGCGGCGGATATAAGTATTTCACTGTTCACCTTTTCACTATGTTTGGCGTCTCCACATTCTGCCTCCACGACCAGCCGCTTTCATCGGCCCTGGAACAGATAACTGCCATAACAGATTTCATTGAGGTGATGGACGAAGGTCTGCACTACCTTGAGGACGCCGAATTGCTGGAGAACTACTCCGTACGCTTCACAATTCATTCCCCCTGCCGCGGGACCAATATCGCAAGTCTTCTCGAACCTATCCGACGGGCGAGCGTAGAAGTAATCGGGCAGTGTTTTTCAGTTGCGGCTGCAGTTAATGCCGGTGTTGTTGTCCATCCCGGCTATTTTGCGTGGACAGAAGAACGCAAAAAAGCGCAAGATCAGTGTAAAAAATCCATTTCAGAACTTACCCGTCTTTCAGATAATCATGGGATCCCGTTTTTTATCGAGAATATGGGGGACTGGGATTACTTCCTGCTCAAGACTCCGGACGAGATTTCCCTTATCGGAGACGCCCCCTTTGCCCTTGATGTCGGACATGCCCACCAGAACCACTGCCTTGAAGAGTTTCTTACGCACCCGGCTGTGCACTTCCATCTCCATGATAATAATGGAAAAGAAGACTCCCACCTCGCTGTTGGTGATGGGACTATCGATTTTACACCTGTCATGAAAGCCGTAAGAAAGAACAGGGTCACTCCCATCATTGAAGTTGCCACATTTGACGGGGTAATCAACAGTATGGAACGGTTGAAGACGATCGGATAAGCATAACGCGAGGGGTTCTTATCCCATTCCTGTAACTCGCATACAGGCTCCGCAATGTTTTATAACGAATACTCCCAACGTATCTAGGCAACCCGCCTCAGTGGCTCAGTCGGTAGAGCGTGTCCTTGGTAAGGACAAGGTCGCGAGTTCGATTCTCGCCTGAGGCTTCAAAACCAGACTACTGGATAATCAGCCTTATTTTTTTAAAAAAACAGGAATGTCCGGAGGAAATCATTGGTGCTACAGGTCACTTTTCTAAACATCTTTTTTCCAGCACAGTGGTGTGCCGGTCAATGAGACCTAGAGCATCTTACGGAAAAGAAGTGGACGGAAGCATTGGACAGCAACGAAACATTAAACCATAAATATACATGGGATACACTATTGCCCATGAGAGAGCTGAAAAACAGCGTCCGGCAGATCCTTAGGCAGAGGCGGGAATCGATGACCCCCTTCGAAAGGCATGAAAAGAGCCGGACGATCTGCAGTTATGTCCTCGAACTCATCTGTGATGGCGAAACCGTCATGGTTTATTCCTCAAAGGAGATGGAAGTAAATACCCTCCCAATCATAAAAACTCTTTTTAAACGCGGGATTCCGGTTGTCGTTCCGATTATTGTCAGGCAGGACATAAGCCTCAGGCTGTCATATCTCAACGATCTCTCAGTCCTTGTTCCAAGCACCTTTGGAGTCCCTGAACCTATTGGAAATGAGATCCCGGCACAAGCCGGGGATATTCATACCATCATACTTCCGATGCTCGGTTTTGACAGGAATGGAGGCAGGCTTGGGTACGGTGCCGGTTATTATGACAGGTTTCTTGCCAAAAATCAAAAGATCCGGAAGATCGGGATCGCCTTTGGCTGCCAGGAGGCAGAAAACCTGCCGGTTGATGAGAATGATATACATATGAACTTCATTGTAACCGAGGACGGCATCGTATATTCGGACTGGATGTGCTGAGCCATGGAGATCAACGGTGCTGTAATTCTTGACACGTTTGCCGAAGCATTTCCGGTGTGGATCTCACGCGTCATCATCACGGCAGCGACAAGAGAATGGGCGCACAAGGCAGCGGCTGTTGCGACAGGGTTTGCGACATCCAAAATCGGGTGCCCCTGTGAAGCAGGGATTGAAGGTTACCTGACATGTGATGAGACCCCAGATGGACGTATCGGGGTCTCGATCCTCATCTGTTCTGAAAAAAAGACCATCAAAACACATGTTGCCAGCAGGATTGCCCAATGCGTACTCCCCGCTCCTACTGCTGCGGCATTTGATGGATTTCCTGATGCTGAATCGAGGTTCTTTTTAAGAATGCACTTTTTTGGGGACCGTTATGAAGAGCAGTGCACCGTAAACGGCAGGCGATGCTGGAAGATCCCTGTCATGGAGGGTGACTATGTGGGGGAGGAGCGGTATGGAACCGTGAAAGGTGTTGCCGGTGGCAACTTCCTTGTAATGGGAAAAGACCAGCGGTCGGCGCTTGCAGGTGCCGAGGCAGCGGCAGACGCAGTTGCAGGGTTAAAGGGCGTCATTTCGGGTTTTGCAGGTGGTGTTGTGGCAAGCGGTTCAAAAGTGGGGTGCAAGAACTACCAGTTTCCGATGCCGGCAAGCACAAACCATGCTTATTGTCCCACCCTGAAAGGAAAGATCCCCGATTCAAAGGTACCGGATGGAGTAAGATCGGTGTACGAGATTGTAATGAACGGTGTTGATGAGGGATCGGTCAGGAACGCCATGAAGACAGGTATTGAAGCTGCGACCGCAACAGGCATGACCATGTATATCGGGGCTGCCAATTTTGAGGGGAAACTTGGCCAATACAGGTTTTACCTTCACGATCTTTTTCGCTAACATCATGGAATTGACAGCGTCTTTTACATAATTGCCTGATAATCTGTTATACCAACACTCTGTCCATTCTATTCCATGCCGACAAAACCCAAAAACATAACACCCTCCCGCACATGTTGACTCTGCACTCAAAAAAAGGTGATAAAAATCCTTCAAGACTCATATGATTGAGGGACCCCATGTGTCTATATAAAAATATTATTCTTCAATGCCGTAAGTACATTACCATACCAGAAAGAGTATATCCATTTTTGGAAAATGTATATAAACACAACGTGAGCGAAGACCAGAAAACCATGTCAATGAGATACCGTGAAGGGGTTTTTGGCTTATGAGCAGGACTGATGCAGAACGCCTGCTCCGTCGGGGCATTGAACTGTATGATCTCGGCCGGTATGCCGAGGCAATTATTACCTTTGATAAGGCGCTCGAGGCATTCCCGAAACTGGGAAAAGCACATTATTTTAAAGGGATTGCCCTCTATGATCTCGGGAGGTTTGATGAAGCCATCGGATCCTATGAGCAGGCCATCCGCATCGACCCCTCAGAGACCAATGCCTGGTATAACAAAGCGGCCACCCTCGCACAGCTTGGAAAAACACAAGACGCTCTGGAAGCATGTGAACGGCTTCTCTCTATCAAATTCGACAATGCCGAGGGGTGGATTCTCAAGGGGATCTCCCTCTATGAACTGGGGCGCTACAAAGAAGCAATCTCAGCATATGACCATGCACTTACGATCGATCCTCGGCATGCCAAAGTGTACTACAATAAGGGGATCGCGCTTGCTGACCTTGGTCGCCACCACGAAGCCATCATTGCATATGAAAAGGCAATTGAAATAATTCCGACATATACGAAAGCATTCTACAACAAAGGCACTTCACTGTATGAAATAGGCAGGTATGACGATGCCCTTAACGCTTTTGAACGTGTTCTGGTACTCGATCCTGCTGATATCTGGGCCTGGTATTTTAAAAGTTACATTTTCGCTAAACAGGAACGATATGCAGAAGCTGCCGATGCTGCAGAAAGGTTTCTGAATCAGGAACCGGATCATGCGGATATCTGGGTGATCAGAGGAATTGCCCTGTTCAAACTGCGACGCCCGGAAGATGCGCTGTTGGCATTTGACCGAGCTCTTGTAAAAGCACCGAATGTCACGGATGCGTGGATGTACAAAGGTATTGTGAGCAATGAACTCCACCTTTATAAAGATGCTATCGTCGCGCTGAATAAGGCAATTGAGATGAGTCCGGCAAATTCACAGGCTTATTACCAGCGTGGGCTCGCCCACCAGAATTTAAAAGAATTCCCTGAATCCGCTGAAGACTTCAATCGCGCTCTTTCTTTTGAGTCGGAAAATTCCGATATTCTCCTGCAAAAAGGTGTTGTGTGCATTCAGCTCCACCGTTATGAAGACGGACTTGAATCCCTGAACCGGCTCCTGAAAACGAGGCCTGCAGTTGCCCGTGCACTTTATCTCAAAGGAGTTGCACTGACAAAACTCGGAAGGCACAGGGAGGCAATTGAGGCCTTTGAAAACACAATCGGACAGGATACACGGTGCGCCGCTGCCGCTTACCGTCAGGGAGTGTGTTATGCCAATCTCGGACGACTTACTGATGCGGTAGCAGCATTTGACAGAGCTGCCCGGATCAATCCATCATCTGTAATTGCTGTGTATCATAAGGGTTTTGCGCTTGCACGGCTCGGTAAAAACGAGGAGGCGATTGCTGAATATGATCGAACCATAGCGCTGGATCGCGATTATGCACCCGCCCACCACCAGAAGGGGACAATCCTTGCAAAACTGAACCGGTATCCGGAAGCAATCAATGCATTTGACAGAAGTATTGAAATTAAACCAAATTTTGCGCAGGCATATCTTGACAAGGGCGCGGTCCTGATGAAGATTGGAAGATACAAGGAAGCCGTTTCAGCATTTGATTCAGCACTGTCCCTGAATAAAAATTACGTCAATGCTCATTTTAACCGCGGCCTTGCACTCGTCCAGCTTAATGAATACGAAGAATCAATCCATGCCTTTGACAATACACTCGGGATCGATCCTACCTTCGAACCAGCTTTAATCAACAAAGGCCAAACACTCATGCGGATAGAGAGATATTCAGATGCTGTAGCTGTCTATGAAAAATTGCTTGCCACAAATCCTAACAATCCTGCTGCCCTGTACGAAAAAGGCATTACACTTATCAAACTCGGACGGACAGAAGAGGCTCTTGTTGCGCTTGATGCAGCATTGGAACAGAATCCGGCGCTGGAGGAAGGCTGGTTGCATAAAGGGATCGCACTTTCAGAACAGGGATTGCATGAAGAAGCAATCGCTGCATTTGACAAACTAATTCGGATCAACCCCTCTCTTTTCGAAGCCTCCACCCGCAAGGGTATCTCGCTTGTCACACTTTACAGGTTTGACGACGCAATAGAAGTATTCAACAGGTCGCTTGAAATTAACCCGAAAGATGCCCTTTCCTGGTGCTATAAGGGTCTCGCCCTTTTGCGGTTGGAACGATTTGACGAGGCAATCCGCGCATTCGACAGAGCTATTGAAAACAACCGGACATGTGCCCCTGCATATTATGAAAAGGGCAACGCGCTTGCACACATCAACCGACAGCTTGAAGCGATTATCGCATATGACAAGGCACTGGAAATCAAGCCGTCATATGAACGGGCATATTACATGAAAGGGCTCGCTCTTGCCCAGAAGGAGCGCTATGATGACGCGATAACATCTTTTGAGAGCGCGCTTGCGATTGATCCGAAGAATGCTTTGGGGTATTACTATCTCGGTATTTCGCTGGCAGGTCGTGACCGTTATGATGATGCTATCGTCGCTTTCGAGCAGTGTCTTTCCATCAATCCCGATGATCCTTCTGCCCATTACTACAAAGGGATTGCCCATATCCAGTGCGGCCATTATGATGATGCAATCACTGCACTTGAGACGACTATCGGGCTTGAACCGTCAAATGCAATGGCATATTATTATGAGGGCATTGCTCTCCTACAGGCAAAAAGATGCGAGGAGGGAATTGCTGCATTTTCAAAGGCAATAGATCTCGACCCTTCATATTCTGATGCCTGGATGTATAGAGGCATTGCGCTTTACGAGGTCCAGCGGTATGATGAATCGATCGCCTCACTTGACCGGAGTCTAACTTCACATCCCTCATCTGTCGAAGCGCTGATGTGCCGCGGAAATGCACTCGCAAAGATGTTACGGTTTTCTGAAGCTGCCGAAACCTTTGAAAAAGTGCTCACGCTCAACCCCACCCTTCTTGATGCCTGGATACAGAAAGGGAACGCCCTCTATAAGCTGGGAAGAAAGCAGGATGCCCTGACTGCCTATTCAAAAGCGCTGGAGGTGGATCCTTCCCGAGCCGATGGCTGGACGTGGAAGGGACATGCACTGTATGATATCGGGCGACTGCAGGATGCACTTGGTGCGTTCAACAAGGCGCTTGACCTTAATCCTTCGCAGCCCGAAGTCTGGATGCGCAGAGGTGATGCTCTTAACGAACTGGGAAAAACTAAGGACGCAATCGCCTCATACCAGAAATCATTGAATATAGATCCCAACCAGGTCGACGGCTGGATCAGGAAAGGCAAATCGTTACTCGATCTCGGCAGGTACCAGGATGCAATTGATGCTCTTGACAATGCAATCGCTCTCGACCAACGTAGCATCGAGGCATTCTACCATAAGGGTCTGGCGCTTGAAAAGATCAACAGGAATGACGAAGCGATCATGGTCTTTGACCTTCTGCTGGAAATCAACCCTGAATCCAATGACGCACAATATCACAAAGGGATTGTCCTTGCAAAGGTTGGACGCCATAATGAGGCAATCAATTCCGCTGAACGGATTATCAAGCTGACGCCGACTTTTGCGCCCGCATGGTATCTAAAAGGGCGGTCGCTGGTCGAAACCGGCAGACACCAGGACGCACTGGATTCATTTGACCGAACACTCGAAATCGAACCAGCCTTCACCGAAGTCCATTATTATCGGGGGTTTGCACTCCTTAAACTGGGAAGATATGGCGAAGCCATCGAAGCGTTTGAGACCAACCTGTCAAAGGACACGACTAATGCGTCAGGATATTTATACAAGGGGATTGCACTTTCAAAAGTCCAGCGGTTTGATGAAGCACTTGCGGCATTTGACCGGACACTGATGTACGATCCAAAAAACCCTCTTGCATACTATCATCGCGGCAAAGTGCTTGCAGAACTGGGGCGACACAACGATGCAATCGAGGCATTCGGACAGACGCTGGCACTCAAACCAAAATACAGTGATGCACGGATGCGCAGGGGGATCGCCCTTTACAATCTCGGAAGGTTCAATGACGCAATAAGTGAATTCGATTCAGTTCTTTCAGACAACCAGAATAATTTCCATGCCTTCTATTACAAAGGACGGTCATTGTTTGATCTGGGAAGGTACTCTGAATCTATCGAAGATTACGACCATGCAATCGATCTTGACTCCCATTTTACCGATGCATTCTATCACCAAGGTCTGGCACTGTCAGCACTCGAAAGGTTAGATGAGGCAATAACAGCATTTGACCATGCGATCGAACTTGACCCGCACCTCGCTCCTGCTTATTTCCACCGCGGTGTTGCGCTGGCTAAAAAAAGTCGCCATGATAACGCACTGGATTCGTTTACAAAGGCAACGGCGCTCATGCCAACATATGCCCTGGCATTTTACGAAAAAGGCCTTGTGCAGGTAAAACTCGGGTTATTCAACGATGCCATCGAATCATTTGAGCGGACACTGGAGATTGATACTGGGATGGTGGAGGCCGCACTCCACAAGGGCTTGACCCTTAAGGAAGTCGGGCGTTATGAGGATTCATTGCTCGCGTTCGAACAGGCGATCGCAATCAATCCGGGGTATGCACTGGTATGGTATCATAAGGGATCTTCACTCACTGCACTCGGGCGGGAGGAAGAGGGCATCGCGTCATTCAACATCTCGATCCAGTATGACGACACGAATCCCCAAGCGTATTATGACCGTGGTATTGCCCAGATCACATCTGATCAATTCTCAGATGCGATTGAATCATTTGACAGGGTGCTCGAATTCATTCCCAATTATGCACCCGCATTTTTTCATAAGGGAATTGCGCTCGCAAAAAACGGCTTGTATGAGGAAGCGGTGCTTGCCTTTAATATTGCGCTTGAGATCAACCCCCATGACCCTGTCGCGTATTATCATAAAGGCATGGCACAGGCGCAACTCAATGATTATGTTGGTGCGATTGAAGCATTTGATGCATCACTCACAATCAACCCTGATAAAGGGGATGTACTCTACCAGAAAGGTTTATCACTCGCTGATCTTGGGAAGCATCATGAAGCAATAACTTTGTTTGATCATGTACTGCAGATCGAGCCGGGCAACACGGATGCCCAGTACCACCGCGGGCTGTCGCTCGCAGAACTCGGATCTTTTGCGGATGCGATTGATGCGCTTTCACGGACACTCGAAAACAACCCGAAACTGGCAAATGCATGGGTTATCAAAGGCATCTGCCTCTTCTCCCTCGACAGGCATCAGGATGCCCTGCTTGCATATTCAAATGCGCTGGAGATCGAACAAAACAACCCGCACACGTGGTATTACAAGGGCAGGGCACTCCTTGCACTTGGCAACAACTCCGATGCAATCGCTGCTTTTGAGCATGCAATCTCTTTGCAAAACGAATTCGGGGAGGCCCAGTATCACCGCGGAATCGCCCTGGCAAGACTTGAAAAATTCGATGATGCGATCGCAGCTTTTGAACAAACCCTCACACTGATACCGGATTACGATGATGCACTTCTCCAGATGGGGAAAGCCCTTGCCTTAAAAAAGAGTTATGCTGAAGCAACACAAGTTTTTGACCGCATTCTATCATCAGACACAGGTAACCCCTTTGCATTATACGGCAAGGCACGAGCTCTCGACCACCTCGGGGCAAACGATAAGGCAGTATCTGCATACACGCGGGTGACAAAATCACAGCCGACCTGTGATCGTGCTTATTATTATAAGGGTGTCGTTCTTGCACGAATGGGGAAACACGCTCCCGCGATCGATGCATTCCGGCACGCTATTGAGATCAACCCTTCGTACCGTGAGGCATGGTTTGACCAGGGCAGATCACTGTTTTTGCTTTCACAGTATGACGAATCCGTTTCATCTTTAAATCATGCTCTGGAGATCGATCCTGCACATGCCGAATCCTCTGTCCAGAAAGGGCGGGCACTTGTTCGACTTGAACGGTTTGAAGATGCAATTGCTGCTTTTGATCAAGCCCTCGCCCACCAGCCTGCCAGCATTTCCGCCTTGTACGCAAAAGGACGGGCACTCGCACAGATAGGAAGATATCGTGATGCGATTGCCAATTTTGATCAAATATTAACAGCGAATCCTGATTGTGCACCGGCATATTTCCACAAAGGGGCGGTGCTGTCTGAGATCGGGGAATTCCAGTCTGCCATTGAAGCGCTTGAACAGGCAATCTCGCGTAAACCTGATGATGCCTACTCGATCTATGCAAAAGGCATCGCTCTCTTGCGCCTCAATCGGTTCGAAGATGCCATCTCATCATTCGATGCTGCAATTGGCTATAACCCGCATATGGTACATGCCTGGTATGATCGAGGCAGTGCATTCGCCGAAACAGGCAATGACGAAGAAGCTCTCAAATCCTTTGATCATGCGGTAGCGATCAACCCGAACTACACAAGTGCCTACTATGATATGGGGCGCGTACTGATGCGTATGTCCCGGTTCATGGATGCAGTCCGGGCTTTTGACAGGGCGCTTGCGATTGACAAAAATTTTACTCATGCATGGTACTACAAAGGCACCGCTCTTGTGCATCTTGCTCGCTATAAAGAGGCATTGGTTGCCCTGAATGCCGTACTGGATCTCGACCCATCCTGTGCTCAGGCGTTGTATCAGAAGGCAGTTGCACTCAATGCAATCGGCCAGTTTGAAGAAGCGGTGCTGGCATCTGACTCTGCTTTGAAACAGTCTCCATTGATGAATGGTTGTGCATACCAGAAGGGATTTGCACTTTCCCACCTGAATCGCCATGATGATGCTATCAATGCCCTTGATGTCGCTCTCGCTATAAGTCCTCAGGACGCACAGGTACTATACCGGAAGGGCAAATCCCTGTATGCGCTCGGGCGATATCATGATGCGATCCAAGTGCTGGAACACGCACTTACCATCGATCCCAATCATGCTCCTGCTGTTTTTATTCAGGCAGAATCTCTTTCCCATCTGAACCGTAATATTGAGGCGATCACTGCATTCGAACGGGCCCTGTCATTCGACCGTACCTGCGCACAGGCATATCTTGGTGAGGGCAAGGCACTGCTTGTTCTCAAACGTTGTGAAGATGCACTGGTTGCATTCGAGAATGCAATCGCGATTGCTCCCTCGTATGGCGAACCGGCATTTTTAAAAGGGATTGCCTTTGCTCAACTTGGCCGTCACAAGGATGCCATCACCGCATTTGAATATGCCATTAGACTCGAACCCAACCATGCGGATGTGTATTATCATCGCGGACTGTCATTTGCCGCAGTCGGCAGATATGAAAAAGCTATCAATTCGTTTTCACATGCGCTTTCTCTTGACCCTGCCTTTACTGATGCTATTTATAACACAGGAATTGCCTGCGTGAACCTCGGAAAATTTGAGGATGCGCTTGCTGCATTTAACCAGATAATGGAACGTAAGCCCGAACATGCACCCTTACTTTTTCACAGAGGAAAGGCTCTTGCGCGTCTTTTAAGGTTTGAGGAATCATTGCAGGCACTTGATGCATCACTCACGCTCGAAAACAATGATGCACAGGTCTGGATCCTGCACGGCAGTGTGCTTGGTGAGCTCGGGCGATCCCAGCAATCACTTGAATCATTTGAACGTGCAATTGCGCTGCAGCCTGAAAATATTCAGGCATGGTACCTGAAGGGCAAAACGCTATCAGATCTGGGCAAAACAGATGAAGCTATCAGTTGTTTCGACCGGGCCATTGCACTTGACCCAGCATGTGCCATGGCAAGATTCAGGAAAGGAGCAGCCCTTGCCAGTTCTGGTCAGTATACATCTGCAATTGAAATGCTGCGCACCGCCCTTAAACTTAAACCACGGTATGCAAACGGGTGGTATGACCTCGCGTTTGTTTATGCGGAACTCGGAAACTTTGAACAGGCAGTAACTGCATATGACCATGCGCTCAAAATCAACCCCAATTTCACCAATGCCTGTTATGACAAGGGAATAGCACTTGAGCAGCTTGGAAGATTCAGTGAGGCTGTTGACGCATTCAATGAGACCATCAGGATCGATCCGGACTTTGTCGATGCATATTACCACAAAGGTGTGTCACTGATCCAACTCAACCGGAAAACCGAGGCTGTTGATGCATTCAATACAGTGATTGCCATCGATCCGGCGCAACCGGGAGTATACCTTCAGAAAGGTGTCGTACTGCTGGAACTCAAGCACTACGAAGAGGCCATCGGCGCATTGGATCTGGCACTTGAACGCGACAGTTCACTGGCATCAGCCCATGTAAACCGCGGTCTTGCGTTGACTGCCCTCGGCCGGTTTGAAGATGCTATCGAATCCTTTGATGCTGCAGTAAGCCATAACCCGGATTACGGTGAGGCTTTTCTGGAAAAAGGTCGTGCCTGCAGTGCATTGGACAGGTACGAAGAAGCAGTCACTGCCTATTCTCACGCGACAGACCACCTTCCCCCTCAACCCGCTGTATTTTTTGAGAGAGGTCTGGCGTTGCTTAACATGCGTAAATATGACGAAGCGATACGGGCTTTTTCACATGCACTTGACATTGACCCCCAGCATACCGATGCGCTGTATCAGGAAGGCTGCACCTATGTTGCACTCCGTCACTACAAAGAGGCTGTCAATGTGTTTGACAAATTCCTTGCAATTGCGCCGGAAAATGCTGATGGCTGGTTTGAGAAAGGGGTGGCTCTCTCACGCCTTAAACGACACGAGGATGCGATTACAGCGTTTGAGCAGGCGATTGGAATCAGACCCAATCATTTTGATGCCCTTTATTATAGGGCTCGTTCAATTGCGCTGCTCGGTCGGTTCGAAGATGCAGTACTGGCATATAACGATGTGCTGAGAGTCAACAAATTACATGCGCCCTCCCTCCATCAGAAAGGTGTGGTTCTTGTCCAACTGGGGCAATACCAGGAAGCGGTAAAATCGTTCGATCGCGCTCTCGATACTGATAATCAGTCTGCGGATGCTTATTTTGACAAGGGCAGAGCACTCTTTGCCCTCGGGATGTTCCGGGAGGCAATCAAGACCTTCGACAAGGCGATTGCTCTTGACAAGAACTATGCCGGTGTCTATTTCCATAAGGGAACTGCGCTTCAATCACTCGGCAGGTTTGAGGATGCAATTATTGCGTTCAACAAAACCCTCGATCTTGATTCAGGTAATAAAGATGCCCGGTTCCACCGGGGGGTTTGCCTCACGGCAACCGGGAGATACAACGATGCGGTGGAAGCATTCGATGCCGCAGCCTTCTTGTCACCGAAGTCTATTGAGATCTGGATCAACCGCGGCATAGCTCTTGCCGCACTGGGAAAGAATAACGAAGCAATCGAATCCTTTGTAAAAGCGCTCGAACTCGATCCCGCGAACCCAGATGCATGGTACCGCAAGGGCCTTGCACTCTTTTCTCTCTCCAATTTCGATGATGCAATCGAAGCATTCAACAAAGCCATCGAGACCCGCCCTGATTACGGACCGGCATTCCATTATAAAGGGCAATCGCTTTCAAGGATCGGAATGTACCGGGAAGCTGTTAATGCGTTTGACAATGCACTGGCAATCCAGCCTGACTTTGTAGATGTGCTGGAGCTCAAAGGCAGGGCGCTTACGAA
>CAIULN010000062.1 GCA_903900025.1 uncultured Methanomicrobiales archaeon
GATAGCATCCATGCCGCGTTCGTTGCGCAGCCGGTTTCCCATGGAACCGAGGTTCTGGTCTGTCATCTCCAGACCCGCGCCGCTCACTGTCCGGCGGATCATGTCCCCCATCGTAATGACCGGTATACCCTGTGCTGCTGCTATTTTTGCAAATTCTCCCTTACCGCTTGCGGGAAGCCCGACGACTCCGATCACTTTCATACAGCAGCTCACCCCCTTCACGCGTCCGGATCCTGACTGCACGTTCCAGCCCGTCAGCAATCGTTTTGAGTTCTTCCTCTGATAAGGGTCTTATTTCACCGGTGACCCCCTGCTGGAGCACGATGTCGACGTCCCTTGCATCCGCTGCAATATACGGTACCTCGTCCTCATACCCGCGAAAGAGAGTGATCACGACCTCGAATTCCTGAAGCGTCCCGGATTCTTTTGCATCTTTGCATAATGCAAGAGAACGCCTGACACCTTTTACATAATTTCCACCGAGCAGGTTATTATACCGCGCCCAGCGCGCTTTGATATCAAGCGCCACCCGGTCGACAAGCCGGTCCCTTATGAGTATCTCAAGGGTCTCGGGGTAAATCCCGTTTGTCTGTACACCAACGGAAAGACCCATCTCTTTTGAGGCTTTTGCCAGTGCAGCCAGTGCATCTTTCTGCATTGTCGGCTCGCCACCGGAAAAAATGACGCCACTCACCAGCAGGCGTGACCCCAGGATCATCCCGATTACATCATCAATCGCGCACAGGTCAGTACCGGAAAGGATCGCGGCGTTCTGGCAGTAGTTGCAGCTGACCGGACATCCCCGTAAAAAGACCGTACAAACCGACCTGCCCCGCCAGTCTACGGTGGAGAGCGGGATAAACCCCCCGAAATTGACCTGAATAAAAATCACCGTGCTACACAATGTTTGTACCGAGGTTATTTGAGTATATTGAGTTGTTATCGCGCAGGTCATAGGCAGCGAAGAACGCCATTTTTGGAAACTTCCCGATCTTTCCTACTTAATGCCACTGGTACTTTTTATTATTTGCAGGGTGGGGAAATAATGGTTGATATAGGGAATGGTAACCTGTTCTTGCCTCTTTGTCCTATTAAGAGGGTCGGGCAGTCAGAATGGGAGTGACCCCTGAATATTAGCAGGGGGGTTGGGGGTACCAACCACCCCCCCTGCCTTTGAAATAAAAAGGGGGGTGCAGGGGGTGGCAGATGGGGGGGAGGTATCTGTGAGACCCCTGTGAGATGCATTCATGACCGCTGGTTTGTGACCGGGGGTTCGTTGAGATGTGGCTGGTTGGGCTGGGGGAAGGGGGCTGGAGAAGAATCAAAATAATCCAAGTAAAAAAAGTATAAAACTCCCGTTCAGAACTTGAAGTAACGGTTCACTATCTTGATTGCGCAGTAATCACCGCACATCGTGCACCCGTCGGTGTCCGCCGGCATGCGTTCGGCGCGGATCTGGCGGGCACGAACCGGGTTCATGGCAACGGCAAACTGCCGCTCCCAGTCGAGTTCGCGGCGGGCATGGCCCATCTCGAGGTCTGCGGCACGGG
The DNA here is from genome assembly GCA_903900025.1 of uncultured Methanomicrobiales archaeon. Taxonomy (GTDB): domain Archaea; phylum Halobacteriota; class Methanomicrobia; order Methanomicrobiales; family Methanospirillaceae; genus MVRE01. Next base: position 1,551 of record CAIULN010000062.1, read on the forward strand.
TCTTCTTGAGTTTGATCATGTCGCCAACGTGGGCCGCGATCCGTGAGCTGATGACGCCCTCGTACACCTCTTCCGGTGTCGGGAGGGCGAGGTGTTCAGCCGGTGTCACGTAACAGATGAAGTCCGCACCGCACGATGAGGAAATTGCCGCCCCGATGGCCGCGACCCGGTCATCATAGCCCGGTGCGATGTCGGTGACAATCGGCCCGAGCATGTAGAACGGCTTGTTGTTGGTGACCCGCTTCATGAGCTGGACGTTGGTCGCGATCTCATCGATGGGAACATGTCCCGGGCCTTCCACGATCACCTGCACGTCTTGTGCATGCGCTTTGTCCGCCAGCTCTGCATTGATGAGGAGCTCCTGCACTGCTGCCCGGTCAGTGGCATCGTGGACAGCCCCCGCCCTCATGCCGTTTCCCATCGAGAGCGTGACCTCGTGCTCCTTCATGATCTCCAGCAGGTAATCGAACTCGGAATACAGCGGGTTCTCCTTCTCGTTGTGCAGCATCCACGCGGTCATGAACGCACCACCCCGTGAAACAAGTCCCGCATGCCTGCCCTGGTTGCGGAGCCTTTTTACCGTCTCCCAGTTGATGCCGGTATGGATCGCCATGAAGTTCGTGCCCAGCTTCGCCTGCTCTGCCGTGATCCGGAAGAGGTCGTCCTCTTTCATATTGACGACAGCGCCATCTTTAACGGCTGCTTCGATGAATGCCTGGTAGAGCGGCACGCACCCGACTGAGAGTTTTGTATTGGCGATCACCTGTTTCCGGATCTCGACAAAATCGCCGCCGGTCGACAGTTCCATCAGGGTGTCAGCACCGGCAAGCTCTGCCTGCCGCGCCTTTTCGACCTCCATGGCGATATCCACAATGTCGGTGGAGGTGCCGATCGAGGCGTTGACCTTGGTGCGTAACCCTTCGCCGATCCCGCAGATCTTCACGTCCCGGTAGGGAGAGATGGGGATGACAATATGGCCTTCTGCCACGCTGCGCCGGACGAAGTCTTCGGTGACACCTTCCTGCTGTGCAACAGTTTTCATCTCGTCTGTTATGATGCCACGCTTGGCATCGGTGACTAAACTCATACCCTACTTATTTTCTGGAAAGACAATATAAAGGCTTGTTTTGCAGATTCTGGACTAAATTTTAGTTGTTCTGGAAACAAGTAAAGTTGATTTTGGATAAGGAAAAATATTTTGTGTTTGTTGATTGATCCGGTTACAGCACAGGGCCCCCGGTCATCCATAGAAAAACCGGTTTTGTGCTTTCCTGATGTATTTTTTTACGGTTGAATTGACGCTCGTTTGTCTTGCGTGACCTTCAGGTCCTCGGTTTGAGAAGTTATATAATGGGAATAAAGTAAGACATCATGTGAGTGCATAGAGATTATTTTGAAGCAAAACAGGATGAACAGGGGAATATCTAGAAAAACAACGGGCCCTCAAAGAAGTGCAACCGGATGGTGGTATTGCGGACCCTCCTAAGGACACTTGGAACTGGGAGGACATCCGGACGGGTGCCCGACGTACCATCATCGGCGCCAAGAAAAACGTAGAAGACCCGGGTATATTCCATAAGATCGCACTCTTTCCCCTCCTCGCATGGATCGGTTTAGGCGCTGATGGTGTCTCCTCCTCGTCCTACGGGCCGCCTGAGGCATTCGTCGCCCTTGGGGAGCATACCTATCTTGCAGTATTTCTTGCGTTAGGAACCGCACTTACTGTTTTTATCATTTCCTATGCATACACCCGCATTATCGAGCACTTTCCCAGTGGTGGCGGGGGATATATCGTTGCCACCCACACCATCAGCGAACGAGCAGGCGTCCTCTCTGGAAGCGCCCTGTTGATCGACTACATGCTGACCATCACGGTCTCCATTGCCGCCTGTGCCGATGCAATCTTTTCCTTCCTGCCATTCCACTACCAGCCGTACAAACTTGCATTTGCCTGCCTGCTCATCCTGATCCTGATCGAGCTGAACCTGCGGGGTGTGAAGGAATCGGTGACGATCCTCGCCCCCATATTTCTGGTATTCATCGCGGCGCATGCCCTGCTTCTTGGTTACGGGATCTTTGCCCATACCCCCCAGATCGCTCCCGTTGCTGACGGGATCCAGGCCGGGCTCTCCCGCGACCTTGCGGCGATTGGTATGGTCGGGGTGCTGGCAATCTTCCTGCGGGCGTATTCGCTGGGTGGTGGTACGTATACCGGGATCGAGGCAGTAGCAAACGGCATGCAGATCATGCGGGAACCGAAAGTTAAGACCGGAAAACGGACGATGGCGTATATGGCAATCTCCCTCGCCGTCCTTTCCGGAGGACTCTTTCTCTGTTACCTCCTCTGGAATATTGCCCCGGTTCCGGGCCAGACACTGAATGCAGTGCTCGCTACAAGAGTATTTGGCGACTGGCCTCTTGGGGGACTTCTTGCGCTCATCACGATCTTCTCCGAAGCGGCCCTGCTGATGGTCGGTGCGCAGACAGGGTTTATCGATGGCCCGCGGGTCATGGCAAATATGGCGATCGATTCCTGGCTCCCCCGCTCTTTTGCACTGCTCTCCGAGCGCCTCACCATGACAAACGGTATCCTTTTAATGGGCGGATCGGCGCTCCTGCTTATGCTCTTCACGCATGGTTCAATCATATTTCTTGTCACCATGTATGCGATCAATGTGTTTCTCACCTTCTCGATCTCTGAGTTTGGAATGTCCCGGTTCTTCTATAAAAACCGGGCAACCGAGAAGGAATGGAAGCGGCACATCCCCATCCATCTTATAGGTCTTGTGCTCTGTAGCACGATCCTCACCATCACCCTTTATGAAAAGTTTGGCCAGGGTGGCTGGCTTACGCTCTTTTTGACATCCGGACTGGTTGCCCTCTGTTTTGTGATCCATAGGCATTACCGGAAGGTGATGCGGGGGATGGGCAAACTCGATGTTCTGCTCGATACCGTTCCAACAACCGGTGTGAAGAACACCGATCCGGTCGACCCGCATAAGATGACCGCCGTCCAGCTGGTCACCGGATTCCACGGGTTCGGGGTGAACACGTTCTATTCCATTACAAAGAACTTCCCGGGCGTGTACGAGAACTTTATTTTTGTTTCGATTGCTGTCGTTGATACCGGGACATTCAAGGGTTCGGCAGAAGTAAATGCCCTGGCACAATCAACAAGGACCGCGCTATCAAAATATGTTGACCTCGCACAGGACCTGGGCTTTGCTGCTGATTACCGTATGGACATCGGCACTGATGTGGTTGACCTCGCTGTTCCCCTGTGCAAAAATATCGCAAAGGAGTTTCCGTATTCCACGTTTTTTACCGGGCAGATCGTATTCCGCCATGAAAACCCGTTCCAGAAGGTTCTCCATAACGAGACTGCATTTGCAATCCAGCGGCGGCTCCAGTACAGCGGGATCACTACCGTTATTCTTCCGATCCAGGCGGAAAAGTAGGTCCTGCAA
>CAIULN010000063.1 GCA_903900025.1 uncultured Methanomicrobiales archaeon
CAAGAACACCGCTCTTCTTATCCCCGTAGATCATGCCGCCACCTCCACAGCCTTCCTGACCACAAGGTCCATTGTATCCAGCATCTCGTAACCTTTTTCAGCGAGCATCGCCCTGCCCTGCTCCTCGTTGGTACCGGCAAGCCGGACGATCACTTTCTGGGGGATGTCTGCGGCAATAATACCCTTTGCCACCTCATCGCATTTCGTAATGCCGCCCAGCAGGTTCACCACAATTACTTTTACCGATGGCACACTGCCGACCAGCCGGACCGCGTGCATCACCCGCTCACTTTCGGCACCACCGCCGACATCAAGGAAATTTGCTGCTTTGCCACCATAGAACTCGATGAGATCAAGCGTGGACATCGTCAGCCCGGCGCCGTTGCCGATTACTCCGATAGCACCCTGCATCTCAACATACGAGAAACCATGTTTCTCCGCCTCGCGTTCGCGCTCGGAGAGGTCGCGGTTGACCGTGAATCCCTGTCGCCCGAGCGCGTTGTCATCAACAATGAGTTTGGCATCGGCTGCATACACACCCTGCGGGGTGGTGACAAGCGGGTTGATCTCGGCGAGCAGTGCATCCTTTTCAAGAAACACGCGGTACAGTTTGTTGATGATCGGACCGATTTCCTTTGGCGCAGTTCCCACCAGTTCCCGTATCATGAACGGGGGGATATCCCGCATAAGGGGGTTTGCGATCACCGTGTGGATCGCTTCAGGGTGCTCCTTTGCCGTGATCTCAATGTCCACACCACCAGCCTCAGTAAAAAGAATCAGTGGCCGCCTGCTCGAACGGTCAACGGTGATAGAGAGATAATATTCGTGCAGGATGTCAAGCCGCTGCTCGGCAAGAATCTCGCGGACAGGGAGCCCTTTGATCTCTTTTCCAAACAGGTCCTGTGCGGTGGCGACAGCATTCTTTTTGTCAGCCATTAAAATACCACCGGCTTTTCCCCGCCCGCCAACATCTACCTGGGCTTTCAGAACAATGTTCCCGCCAAGTTCATTGAGATGTGCCGGAAGTTCGTGTACGGACCTGATGAGAAATCCTGCCGGGACGGGTATCCCGTACTCCCGGATCATCTTTTTTGCCTCGTATTCGCGTAATTTCATGGTTGTGAGCTCCCTGCGGCAAGTTCAATACCTTTTTTCATCGCTTTCTGGTTGAGTGCCTCAGTGCCCTTCGGCACAGAGTCGAGGATTGCTTTTTCCAGTGCCGCTTCGCTAACGATATGTGTTGAAGCGACCAGCGCCCCCAGCATCACGATATTTGCCACGATGTCGCGGCCCAGGCTCTGTTTTGCTTCCCGGGTTGCCGGGATCTCGATGCACCTGCACTTCGGGCGGGAGTAGACGAGCGTTGAATCGATCAGCATCACCGCTTTTTCGTCTGCGCTTGCACCATACTTCTCGAAACCTTCCTCGGACATGATCACGTAGATGTCCGGGGTCGCAACCTTGGGATACAGGATAGGCGCATCATCGATAATTACTGCGCTCATCGAAGCCCCGCCTCTCGCTTCGGGTCCATAGACCTGTGTCTGGACGGCAAACTTGTTGTCGTGCATCACGGCCGCCCTTCCCAGGATCACGGCTGAAAGGATGATCCCCTGCCCGCCAAATCCCGAGAACCGCACCTCATGTCTCATGGTTTTACCCCCAGTGCAGGACGGTTCCTGCGGGCGAGTTCCCCGATAATAACCATATCTGCGGGAATATGCTCGCCCTGCTCTCTCATCCGGTCGCTTTTCGCTTTGAGCATGGTGTGGGTACGCAGATAATCTACCTGGTCAGCCACCTGTTTGAACTTGTTCCTCCGTCCGAATGCGGTCGGGCACTGCACCAGCGCTTCGATGAATGAAAAACCCGGGGTCTGCAAGCCGGCAAGCACGGCTTTTTCCAGCTCTTTTACATGGTAGGAGGTCCATCGCGAAACAAAATTGGCCCCTGCTGCAATAGCAAGCTCACAGAGATCAAACGGCGATTCCACACAGCCATAGGGTGTGGTGGATGAGAGACATCCTATCGGCGTTGTCGGACTGCCCTGTCCCCCGGTCATCCCGTAAATCTGGTTGTTCATGCAGACCACGGTGAGGTCAATGTTTCGCCGGCACCCATGGATGAAATGGTTACCACCGATAGCTGCCAGATCACCATCACCCGTGAAAACCACAACATTGAGGTCAGGATTTGCGAGTTTTACCCCGGTTGCAAAAGCAATAGCACGTCCATGGGTGGTATGGAGCGAGTCTGCAGCAATATAACCGGGTGCCCGTGAGGAACACCCGATACCGGAAACAAAAACTGTTTCTTCTTTCTTCCAGGCCATCTGTTCGATTGCAGCGAGCGTACAGTTAATAATTGTTCCATTCCCGCAACCGGCACAGTAGATATGCGGGAGGCGATCCTGGCGGTACCAGTCCTCAAAACTCATTGTTGCGCCTCCAGTGCTGCTGACAGTTCTGCAGGAGTATGCAGATCACCGCCCAGTTTCGGGAGACTGATGACCGGTACCTTCACATGGCGCTCAATCTCGCGGGCAATCTGGCCGAGGTTCAATTCCGGTATGAGGAAACGCCGGACGTTTTTGAATTCCCCCAGTGCGTACTCGGGAAATGGCCAGACCGTCCGGAGCCTCAAAAATCCTATGGTCATGTCCGGATGATCGTGCATTACCTGTTGCACGGTGCGCACAGGAGCCCCGTAAGCGATGAAGACCTGCTCGGCATCAGGATTGAGGATCTCATAATCCGCGATCTTGTGACGGGCTGATTCAATCTTGTTCACCAGCCGCATCACTAGTGCTTCATGCAGCTTCGGATTTGTTGCACACGGGTATCCGCGTTCATCATGCGTCAGCCCGGTCACATGAACACGGTAACCTTTGCCAAACTGCGGAAATCCCGGGATGAGGTCGTTATCTGCTTTGAACGGCAACGTTTCCCTGACCAGTTCCTTCCGCGGTATAAAAGGGACCGAATCCGGAATGACGATCTTTTCCCGCATGTGTCCGACAATCTCATCAGCCATAAGAAATACC
>CAIULN010000064.1 GCA_903900025.1 uncultured Methanomicrobiales archaeon
AGGGGGGCGGAGTCGATCCCCCACACTTCATACCCTTCCCCTGCAAAGAAGAGGGCATGCTCCCCTGTCCCGCATCCGATGTCCAGGACAGATCCTGTTATCTCTCCCCTCCTGACCAGCTCAACGAACACCTTCTGGGGCCGGCCGATGTCCCAGGGAGGTGTGCCCCTGTATGCCGAGTCAAAGAAATCCATACCTCACCATAGATTCTGATATGCTTATCATTATTTCTTCACGACACTGCAGCACACCGGGGCACCACCATCCGACCGGCACGAACCGATACCGGCCATCATCAAACAGATCGGATATGGCTGATTTACGAATGTATCCGCTTCTTTTCAAAAATTCTTGGCGCAATCCGGCAGATATCAAAAACAATCGCCAGAAGGTTCAAACCCAAAAAAATCCAGCCTTGTTCTTCCAATTGTGGTCGAATTTGAGGGCAATCATTAAATATCGTATCCCATCAAATCGTATATGAAGAGCTATGAGCCGGGAGAAGATTCGCGTCCCACAGAAGGTATATGATGAGCTGGTTGCCCTCCAGCGAGAAATTCATTTCACCCTCGATTATAATGACACGGTCAAGAAGGCAGAGGACAGGGGCTATCTTGCCGCAGCTGACTGGATCCGCCGCAACGAGAACGTCTATAAGGTAGGGTTCTCGTGGGGCTTTGAGCCGGAACCGGAGGGACCACGCGGAACGCTCCGCGACATTCCACCGCGTCCGGAACCCACGCCCCAGAGGACGTTCCGGCAGCGTGGTCCCGAGACCCTCACCAAGGCAAAAAAGGAGCCCGGGGGGATCGCATCAAAGATCCGCACCTGGCTCAGCAGGTACTTCTGATCAAATCTATCATCCTTTTTTCCCTTCTTTTGGGAGTGCCTGAACGGGGTATGATGGATTTTTTCCTTGCCATGCTTCCCGATAAGGGAAAGGTCATCATACGCCAAATACGATACAAAAATTGATACCAGACACTGCCCAACACTCATGCAATGCCCTGCTGCAAGGACTGTATCAGTTACAAACCAAAAACCAGGGACACCGGAGAGTGCCGGATCAACGGGGATGTCCCGGCTGACCGTGACAGCGACCGCTGCCCTTCACGGACATTTATCCCAAAACCCCAGAAGTAACCATTATCCGGATACGACAACAATGCCACGCGAACTCTCGGAACGGGACATGGAAATGTTAAAAAAGCTCGCTCCTGAATGCGAGGGGTTTGCCTGTTCCGGGTCAGGTCATCAGTTCCATTCGATCCTTCCACCGGTATCAAACCATTTTTCAGCGGATGAACGCGACTTTGCAGAACGGATCGGAAGACTGACTGATGATGAACTGCGCTATATCACTGATTTGATCATCAGGGGGGAGGAGAGCCTTGGCTGCCTGCCCGAGGAGGACCTCGATTCACTGCTCCGGCTGATCACGGAACGGTTCTCCAGAGACGAGACAAAAAAGGTTATCGAGGCATTTGCCTCGTTCGGGGTCTGTGAGCGCTCATAGGATGCATCCCCTGCCATGACCGATACCTCAAAGTTCATCAGGGATCTCACCGACCACCGTGCATCAGTCCGTGCAGCCGCTGCAAAGGTACTCGGAACAGCAGGATCATCTGAGGCACTGCCGGCGCTTATCTCGGCGCTGAAAGATGACAAGGTGGTCGTCCGTTGTGAGGCGGCTCTTGCTCTGGCTAAAATCGGGGAGGCAGGTGCGGTGCCGGCGCTGGTTGCCACGCTCAGGGACACAGAAAAGGATGCCCGCCTCGCTGCGATGGTCGCACTCGGGAAGATCAAGGACCGGTCCGCTGTCTCCCCCCTGATCGCATGTTTACACGACCATGATATGCGGATCCGGGTCGGTGCGATCGAGACACTTGCTGCCGTGGGTGACCCGCACGCGATCGGTTCGATCCGGGCGCTCCTGCAGGACCGGTTCTCCGATGTCCGCGAGGCAGCACAGCAGGCGATCACACGACTTTCAAAGAAACGGTGAGGCACGATCATGGCACTGGTGATAACTGCCCGGAACCTGACGAAATCTTACGGTACCCTTACGGCAGTGGACGATGTGAGCTTCTCGGTCAAAAAAGGGGAGATCTTCGGGTTCCTTGGCCCGAACGGGGCGGGCAAAACCACCACGATGAAGATGGTCCAGTGCGTTTCACCCCGTTCCGCAGGCACCCTCCGCGTCTTTGACCTCGATCCTGAAAAATACCCCGCGGAGATTAAACAGCGGATCGGGGTCGTCCCGCAGGAGACAAACCTCGATCCTGACTTCACCTGCGAGGGCAACCTGCTCACCTATGCACGCTACTTCGACATTCCCGCAGAGGTTGCCCGCCAGCGGACAGATGAACTCCTCGCGTTTGTCCAGCTCAAAGAGAAACGCAAGGTTGCAATCGAAAAATTATCCGGGGGGATGAAGCGGCGGCTGATCCTTGCCCGTGCACTGGTGAACAACCCGGAGCTCCTGATCCTTGACGAGCCTACGATCGGGCTCGACCCCCAGGCGCGGCACCTCGTCTGGGAACGCTTAAAGATGCTGCAGGCACAGGGGAGCACGATCGTCCTCACCACGCATTACCTCGATGAAGCTGCCCGCCTCTGTGACCGGCTCGTTATCATGGACAATGGCAGGATTCTTGAGGAGGGGGCGCCTGCCGACCTTGTCCGGCGGCATGCGGGTGAGGAGGTCGTGGAGGTGGAGAGAACCGACACCGTCATCACCTGTCTGAAAGGTTTGGACGTCCCATTCGAGGTTGCGGGAGACGCGGTGCTGGTATCAACAGACCATGCTCATGATCTTGCCCGCATCCTGCTCGAGCGGTGCCGGCCGAGAAAGATGCTCACCCGCCCCGCAACGCTCGAAGATGTGTTTTTAAAACTGACCGGACGGAGGTTACGGGATTGAGCCTGACAGCATTTTTTTCTATCCCGCATATCACCCCGCGGGCATGGCATGTCTGGCGCAGGAACCTGCTGGTCTTTGCAAAGACCTGGCAGGTGAACTTCTTCCCCCCGTTTGTGGAAGCGTTCCTGTATCTTCTCGCGATCGGTGTCGGCATCGGGACATATGTCAAGGAGATTGGAGGGATCCCGTACGTGAATTATATCGCCCCGGCGATTCTTGCCATCGCGGTGATGAACTCCGCCTTCTTTGAGTGCACCTACGGCTCCTATGTCCGGATGTACTACCAGAAGGCATTCGATGCAATGATCGCAACCCCATTGTCAATTGAGGATGTGATCGCCGGCGAACTGCTCTGGGGAGCGACAAAAAGCGTCATGTATGTCGTCATCATGCTGTGCGTTCTTTCCCTTTTTGGGGTGATGGCCCTTCCTTCATCGCTGCTCGTCATCCCGGTTGCATTCCTCGGGGGGCTCCTGTTTGCCGCACTCGCGATGTGCTTTACCTCGATTACCCCGAGCATCGATGCACTCAACTACCCCTCATTCCTGTTTATCACGCCGATGTCGCTCTTTGCCGGCACCTTCTTCCCGTTGGCACTTCTTCCCCCGATCTTCGGGTATGTTGCCCTGGTACTCCTCCCCCTCACCCATATTGTGGCGGTCTTCCGGATGTTCACGCTCGCTACCCTTTCCTGGACTATCCTCCTCCACCTCGTCTGGATTGGTGCGGTGACGGTCATTCTCTGCGTCCTTGCGATCAACCTGATGCAGCGCCGGCTGATTGTGTAAAGGGTATCCGGAATTTGATTCGCGGTCACTTATGCAATCCTGAGCACGTACAAGGTCTCATCTTCCACCCGCTGCTCTTGTACCACGGTAACCGAATACCCGTTCGAAAGAAAGAGGCGGGACACCTCCGCAAGGCCGGTCAATGCGGAGATCAGGAGAAGAATGCGTCCCGCCGGTGCCAGCACCCGCCCGGCATCGGCGGCAAACCGTTCAATCACCACCCTCCCGCTCACACCGCCGTCCAGTGCATATTCAAGCCAGTCACCGATCCGTTCGTCCAGCTGTGTGGGAAGGTACGGGGGGTTGAACACGATAAGGGTGAAGGAACCTGAAAGTCCGGCACAGAGATCGGTCCTGATCACGTCAATGCCCAGCGCATGGGCATGGGCGACGGCATGGGGACTGATGTCTGTCGCAACAACCGATTCCGCGATCTCGGCAAGCGCTGCCGCGATAAGCCCGTTCCCGCTTCCGATCTCAATCGCACGATCCGAAGGTTTCACCTCATGCCGGGCGGCTTTCAGCAGGAGATATGTGTCCTCTGCAGGGGAATAGACCTGAGCGGGATTAAATGGCATGGATATGTTCCTGTATGGTGTGCGGCATCATCAGCCAAAAGAACTTCGGAAAATATGATGGCGGTTGCGATCAGGGTAAAGCTGATACGTTCAGGAACCCGTTATCGGGAAGGCAATCTTTGTACACCCGCCCCTGATATCGGGAACCGGGTCAGTAATTGCGATTGTAAGCTGGAGAGGAAACGGTTGTGTGAGATATTTCTAACAAATATCCTGTTTTTCTTTTCCGATGTTTCCCTGTTCATGAGGATTCAGCCTCATAATGTGTAGATATGTTAGAAATATATAACATCACAGCACAAACCCGCCAGACATTCAGGATAACAGATGTTGAAATGGTACTCCCGATGGATGGATCTTCTGCGATCCCGCACCGTGAAAGAGTATCAGAACATAAAAAAAATGATGCAGGGTATGCCCGCCTGTACGAACCTTCGGACAGGTAGTTCCCTGCAGCTGCTGCAATCGGGACAATATTTGCCGGCGGCGGGTTTATTGGGTTATGCCCCGTCATGAAATCCCGGAGGACTGATCAGGCTCCTCGATTGCGGGACCCGGCAGCTGGCTCATGCACCCATCACAATCTGCACCGCAACAGGAACGTGCCGGACGATCGCGTATACGATCGGCTGTGACACCCGGCATTTTCCTTCATGTACCGTCCGCATGTCGGAGATCTCATTCGGGATCCGGAGCGCTCGCGGTTTCATCAGTGCACAGGAAGCTGTCTGCCACACCGGGAGATGCAAAGAACAGGATCGGGAGCCGGAGCTGTGCGTGCATCTCACGGGGAATCTTCCCGCCAGGCATCGTGATGACCTTTTTATTAAAATAATGGGGATCTCCTTTCCTGGTTGTGGCAGCAGGCGTATCGTTGGAAAGCAGCACGGACAGGGGTTGCCGGTCCCGCACGATTCCCTCGTTCATTCTGGTGATCTCGATACCGATCCAGCGGGAGAGGACGGATTCATCGGTGAGGCGGGGCCGGTCTGTCATCCTGATCTTCCAATCACGATTGTTCTCTATGTATCCTTTGGGTAAATGAATTCTGATAACAGCGACATGTACTGCTTTTGTTCCTGCCCGCAACATCGCTTGCCGGCGATCCTGCCGCCCAAAAAAAAAACCGCCGGATCTTTACCGCGTACGTGAACAATGCCGCGGTGAACGATCCCGATACGATGAAGGCGGCCGGCAATGACCCCGCATCCGTCGTTGAAACAACAGTATTATTTTTTTAAAAAAGACGACTTTTAACAGACCGTGCGGCCCTTCGACCAGCGGTACTTTCCAAGGGGCACCTGCATCTCGAATCGGGCACCGCAGCCGGGTGCACTCGTTTCTGCAATCGATATGCCGGTGATCGAAAGGATCTCTTTTGAGAGGAAGAGCCCCAGCCCCGTGTTTTTGCCATAGCCCCGCCTGAAGAGGTGTTTTTTATCGGCTTTTGAAATTCCCGCGCCGTCATCCTCACAGACAACGACAAGCCCCGTGCCGGTTTCATGGGAGCAGACACGGATGGTCTTCATCTGCGCTCCTCCATACCTGAGCGCGTTGTCAAAGACATTATAGAACACTTTCTCAAAGAGCGGGTCTGCGAACACTGAGAGGTCTGTCCGGTCCACCTCAACCCTGACATGATTCATCGGGAGCGCCTCCTTTGCCCGGAGGACCATCTCGTGGATGTTCTGCCATGCGGGCGCTTTCACCCCCATGTTCTGATAGTCGCCGGTGAACCGGATATGTCCCTCGATGGTCTCTGCAATTGATTCCTCCTTGACAATAATATCAGAAAGCTGCGGGTCCATCACGCCTTCACGCGACAGTTGGATATAGGACCGCAGAGCCATCAGGAGATTGAGGATATCGTGGCGGGTGATGCTGTATAAAAGATTGAGTTTCTTGTTTGCCTGGAACAGGGCCTCTTCCGCCCGCTTCCGTTCGGTGATGTCCTGACCCTGTGCTATGGTCGAGATGATACGGCCTTGCGGATCGAGAATGTTTGCCGAGTTCCAGAGGACTGTGCGGGTCTCGCCTGACATATGGCGTATCGGGATCTCGACAACCTCCCAGCGTTCCCCGCCAAGCGTACTGCGGATCAGGTTCATGGACACGTCGCGGGTCTCGTCCGAGAACAGGATATCGAGGTGCTGTCCGATCACCGTATTGCGCGTCATACCGGTCAGGATCTCAAACGCGTGGTTGAATTCTATGATCCGGAACTCGGGGTTCCAGACGATAATCGGGGCATTTGCAAACCGGATCAGGTTCTCAAGGTAGTCCTTTGTCTGCCGGAGTGCATTGTCCATCTCCTTTCGTTTAGTGATGTCTTCAAATATTCCAATTGCCCCAAAACGCCGCTCTTTTTCGGTCCCGATAGGCTGGCCAATCATGCGGACCGTTGATCGTTTCCCTGTAAGAACGGACGTGTAATCGCCCTCAAAATATCCTGTTTTTCCGGCGAGTGTATCGTTGATGGCAGCAATCAGGTCCGGATCCTTGATATTGTTGAGCGTATCAATACCAACCAGGCGCTCAACAGGCACACCGATGATATCGGCAAATTTCTGATTCGCGGTGGTGATGATCCCGTGGTCATCAACCTGAACAATGCCGATGGGCGACCGGGTGAAGAGCAGGCGGTACCGCTCCTCGCTCTCCAGTATTGCTGCCCTGGATGCTTCAAGGAACCGTCTCTCCCGGTCGTTGCGCTTCTGCACAAAGAAAAATGTCAGCACCAGCATCAAAAACAGGCATGTTCCCGCGACAGCGGGTGTGCAGGCAGTGGCAATCTGCCGGTTCCAGTCCCGTGCATCGACATCCATCCCGAAGACCGCAATGACCCTGCCGGTCATTGGATCGTAGAGCGGGACGAAACCGCTCACCCATGTACCCCAGCGGTCGCCGAGCGGCCCCTCGGTCGTCTTGGTTCCGGTAACAAACGTCTGTCTCAGGATATCCGATGCTTCGGTGTACACTTCGCCGGGAGGGGAATAGTTCTCTGAATTTGGATCTTCCGAGTCGACGAAGATGAAGACGGTCCCGTCCGGCCTCTGCCCCATCAGGTATGCAAACCGGATGATCGGGTCGGTGGACCGTATCCCTGTCATCTGCTCTTTCAAGTGCAGATAGTACAAAGATGCGAGGTCTGCTTCGGATCCACTCAGGGCTGCCACCTGCCCGGCATCGATGCCCATTCCGGCAAGGCTGGTCTCGGTGAGCAGTTGTTTTCTCAGGCGGCCGTCTTCTGATTGTGCAGCCAACAGGGTCAGTGCACATCCACTGATAAGGATAATAATAACTGCGATGATGAGCCAGCGGTTCAGGTCGCGGGTCATGGTGCATCCCGCAGCCAGACTTTATTGTGCCCGCTCCTGTCTCTTTTGGACATTGCCGCGCCCATCATCTCACACCTCACACCCCACCTGTCCAGGTATCCTGTGCCAGTGTTCCGTATTTTTATAAAATAGTTTGATACAGTCCATCAAATAGTAACCTGTTGGGGAGGATCTCGCCATTCCCACCGGATCTCCCCCCATCCTCCAAAAGGGGATATGAGTGTGATGGCTCTTTGTCACACGACAGAGCGGCGAGAAAAGAAGGCAAATCCTCAACGCAAGACTCGTGAAAAACAGTGACAGGCTGAGAGGATCACCATGGCGAGGGCGCATATTCTTTTTTTTTGGATACGAATACCGCTTCTGCCCGTGGGGCCGTGTATCCGGTCCCACCCGCGCACCATGATCATTCCGTTGGTGCGGAATTGCCCCCCTGTGCCGACTTGAATAAAAAGAATCCCACCACGCCAAACGTGATGGCCGGCGAAACCCAGCTCGGGATATGAATCCCGAAGCTGTCCAGGACCATAATAGTCCCGAGGAAGAGGACCGAATACATCGCACCGTTCTTCAGGAACCGGTATTTCCTGATATGTTCGACATTCCTGATCGTCAGCTCCCGGACGACGAACGCACCGATGCCGTTGCCGATCAGGATGAGGGGGACGGACATGGTGAAAGCAAATGCGCCGATCACACCGTCAATGGAGAATGTGGCATCGATCACTTCAAGGTAAAAGATCTTGGAAATGTCTGACATGGTGCCGTGGAGCATTTTTCTCTCCGCCTCCTGCGCATTCTGCCGGAACCCGTGGACGATGAAGAACGCAGTCGAGCCGACAACCGCACCAAACGCCATCATCGGGTTCATGCCAAGCGCAAACCAGACGAGAGCCGCAAGGATGATGGAGACAATAGCCAAGAACCATACGCCTTTTGACGCGATATACGCCTCACCCCGCAGACCGAAGTGCTTCTCTTCCAAAAAGAGCCAGTGGAGGAAAAAGAAGAGGAGAAATGTTCCTCCCCCGAGGAGGAGGATGGGGGCAGACTGATCGATCGCTGCGATCACGAGAGGGTTGCTGGAAAAGGTTGCGGTGAGTGCGCCGATAGGGCCGAGGGCAGGTGTAGATATCCAGACAATCAGCCACGGGAGAAGCCCGCGGACAGCAAAGACAGCAAACAGAAGCCCCCAATCAGGAACCATCGCCGGGCACGCTCCTTCATGGTGGAGAGGACTTCAGCATTGATGATGGCATTGTCAATGCTGGTTATGGTCTCAAACAGGCAGAGACCGGCGACGATCAGGATGATGGCAAACAGATCCATGACGCCGGTTATTCTTTGCCGCTGGCGATTTATTTCTTTGTGTGAAGTTCCTTTATCGGAAATCAGGGATTTTCTCCAAGTCCCTTTATCGAAAATCGGGGGGGAAAAGCACCACCCCTCACGGGTGGTTCTTGTTGTATCCCTGATGTGCGGATGTCTCCTTATTATCTCGGGGATATACCTGGTTGCCGGGGTATTTTTAAAAAATACTGTAAGGAATGGCCCGGTTACCGTTCCACGGCGTGCTTTCAATGAGAATGTTTATTTTTTGGACAACCTTTTACCCGGATTATCTCTTTTTTACACAACCGGCATGCGGATAAAAATCCATTGTACTGAGGCTGGTACGCATCACACTGGCTGGTTATGCAAACGGTCTTGTCCATGGTATCTGACCAGTTCTGTTATCCCTCAACATATTTAAAATTATTAATGCGGGTTAAAGGACTTGGATTGACAATGGTACCGGCAGCGCACGGTTGGGAGAGAGGTTCCGTGAGTGACCAGAGCAGGGGATATGGGAGGTGAGAGGTTCCGGATGATAGGCCCATTGACGCTCCGGCTGGTTGTTTTCATTGAACGAAACTGTCCTTTGCACTGACCCGTGTATCTCCAGAAGCGCAGTGAGCGGCACCTGCCGGGTCCCGGACCCGGAACACTATCAGGAACAAGATTTATGAAAGAGTGAATGGCATTACTCTTTTTATGGGGAGGGCACTATGGAAGAAATGGTTGGAACGGTAACGCACTATTTCCCGAAGATCGGTGTTGCGGTGATCATGCTTGTAGACGACATTGCCAACGGTGACGAGATCCACATCAAGGGGACGCACACGGACTTTTGCCAGACCGTGACGTCGATGCAGGTCGAGCACCGGACCATCGCTAATGCCGTAAAAGGGCAGGACATCGGGATGAAGGTGTCCCGGAATGTCCATGAAGGTGACGTGGTGTACAGGGTCGGGTGAGTGGAGGGTACAAACACCTGACGTCTCGCAGGATCTTATTTCCTTTTTTGTATCCGGTCAATGGAATCCGGAAAAACGGGGGGGTTGCCACGGTCTCCGACCGATAACGACGAGCGCCAGCACGACACCCCCGACAAGGATCCTTGTCCCGACAACCTGAAAACCGGCGGTCTTCTCCAGCCCCGGTTCTGCGAACCGTGACAACCTGAAAACCGGCGGTTTTCCACCGTCGTGGTTCTGCCAAACCCCGATAGCTCAAAGCCCCGCGTTCATCCGGTCCTCTCCTCAAGCTCCGTACACCCGTGGAATCGCGGGGCATCAGGAAAGCCGGATGAGGTTTTCCCTGCCTTTCTTTACCTTCTGGATGACCCCGCGGCGGTGGAGTTTATTGAGCGCGGAACTTACCGTTGATTTGGGCAGTCCCAGGTTTTTAACGATCTCAGATTGGAATAGTTCCCCCCCATGGGTATGTAAGAGCTGAACAAGCCTCTCCTCAAGGTTGACCATCTCCATCTCTGACAGGGGATCTCCATCGTTATTTTGTCCGGCCGGTTCCATGCGGCGTTTTTTGTGAGGGGAACCATGATGCTGCGAGTGTGTCCATACCAGTGATCATGCACCGGCAAAATAAAAATTGGCTGGTTTTAATGGGGAAGTGTTCTTAAAAAACACAAAAATTGAATTCTCCTTCCAGACGGAGCGACGGTTATCTAAAGACCTGTACCGGGAGCCACTCCTGCCTCATTATCAACGGATTTCTGTGCAGGGCTCCGTGATCAAGTCCTGATGGCAAACGACCCGTTCTGTATCCCATCATCTCATAACAGTATTTTACGCGCGAAAACGTCCAATGTAGAACATACAGAGTGCAAAAAATGGACAGCATAATCTTGATCCCATCATTTTTTTCCGGGGTTGTGGCGAATGTGTTCAAAAAAGTAAAAATGCATTTTTTTAAAAAAGTTCAAAAAAATGAATCCCGCTTGAGAGAAAGATCAGGGCTCTGAACACCTTCGATCCCGCCGAAAATTCACAGCGCTGCCGGTCCGGCACGAAGGGGCTTGATGCCAGCGGTGCCGGTATTCCCGCCGCTTGGGTTTTACCCTAGTGGTCACGGATGGCATCCCTCATCTCCTTGAGAAACTGGTCCCCGACTGTTGTCAGCTCGGCGTTGATGGCCTTGCGGGCCTCCCTGTTACGGTTCTGAAGGGCGGTCCGGAGCTCGGTGCGCTTCCTCCCGCTGAACATGAAGAGCGCCCCCTGCATCCGCATGGTGTCAATGTTGTACGTGGGGAGTATTCCGATCACGTCCTGTGCGTGCTGGACGTGCATGTCAAACACCTGCAGGCGGTACTGCATACGGGAGTTCCAGAGGTTCTCCTTTAATCCCGGATCGGTTGCTGCCGCAGGCGATTTTCCGTTCATCCCCCTTCCGTTTTGTGCCGCCGCTGACGGCAGTACCAGCATGCTGGTGAGGCAGACGGCAACCAATGCCCCTTTGAAGATTGTCGCTCTGTCCATGGTCATGCTCCTATGTCAGTGTGCTGGCGGTCCCCGCATCCCGATTCCGGGTTCACTGCGGCGTCTTATGTATTCATAAAATGATTACGGTTTATTGTTCAAACCCGGAACATTGATGATTGAAGCGCGAGGTTCCATGAAACGGTTCGTGAGCCTCATGAATACATCCCGGACATGGCGTGCATGCCTTTTTGGGACAAGGTATTGACTCAAAAATGCAAAGGTCAACGTTCAGCTTTTAAAAAAGGCAAAAAAATTACGTTCTCCTGATCTGGTCCAGTATCGCGGTGAGCTCTTTTTTGGCGGCTATGGCT
Organism: uncultured Methanomicrobiales archaeon; assembly: GCA_903900025.1. Taxonomy (GTDB): domain Archaea; phylum Halobacteriota; class Methanomicrobia; order Methanomicrobiales; family Methanospirillaceae; genus MVRE01. The sequence goes on from CAIULN010000064.1 coordinate 11,760, forward strand.
TCCTGGTGGCCGGGATTGATTGTTACGGCCTTTTCAAAACAGGTGTACGCTTCAGGAATTTTGCGCAGGTGAACCAGCGAAATCCCTTTGTAATACCACACATCGGCATTACCGGGCCGGAGTGCCAGTCCATGATCAAAGCACTCGACGGCCCATAAAAATTTTTCCAGCTTGCCCAGCGCACGCCCCTTGTTAATCCACGCATCGGCATTGTCAGGTGTTATCTCCAGAACTTTATCGAAACAGTCCGCTGCTTTCTGATACTCCCCGAGTGAGCCGTACGCAACCGCTTTCTCATACCATGCGTCCGCGTAGAGGGAATCGGCCTGCAAGGCAGCATCAAAACAGGTTAACGCCTCCTGATGGTTTCCCAGCGTATTCAGTGTCGCTCCCTTCCTCTGCAAGACCTCTCCTGTTGCCGGGCCAATCTCCAGTGCCTTGTTGTAACATACAAGGGCCTCCTTGTCCCTGTTAAGATTTCTCAGCGCGAGCCCTTTTCCTGCGTAGGCACGCGCTGAATGGGGATCACGTCTGATGGCTCTGTCAAACCACGAAAGCGCCGCCGCAAATTCCCCCCGGTTGTTACATTCGTCACCTTGTGCCACCAGTGACCGGGTGTCTTCCGGCACGTCTTCTTTTTTTTTGCCTCTTTCAAATAATACCATGAATACACCCGGTACAGTCTAAGTCGGGGACTTTCTCTTAATTCTTTTCCCGTATTCCTATTTCATGAGAGTAAATGAACTTTTTTTTAAATAATGAAGATCCCTGCCGTTCGATAGAAGAAAAAAGTGGTATATTATATGGCGGGACTTTATTCGCTCCTGAGTGCATCAATGGGATCCATGTTCGATGCCCTCCATGCCGGGTACAACCCTGATGCCACGCAGACAACGACCCCGATGATCATCCCGGCAGGGACGTACATGATGCTTTCGGGAAGGAAGAAATAGGCAGTATTGCCAATCATGGCACTTACCACAGAATACCCGATGACAATGCTCATGATCCCTCCGATAATGGCACCGATGATCCCAAGGATGAACGCTTCATAGAGGAACATCCGCCGCACTTCACCGGTCTCAGTCCCGATGGAGAGCAATATCCCGATCTCCTGGACCCGCTCGTTCACCGACATCATCATGACGTTGAAGATGCTCGTTGCAGCGACAAGCAGAGATATGCTCCCGATCGCAAGGATAAACGAGGTGAGGGAGCTCAACGTCGAGGAGACGCTGGTAACCCGTGAGCTGGCATCAGAGATGCGGACAACATCCTTGTTCCGGTTGACTTTATTGTCAATGGCAGTTTCCACTGCAGACAGTGTACTGACATCCTTTAAGTTCACATTCACCTGGTCGTACACGTTTGCCCCGCCGAACTGATTGCTGTACCAGGTATCGGATACGATGATCGCATTGTCGGTATTGATCCCGTTTGACGATGACATCCCGATTGTCGGGAGAATGCCAACCACCCGGATGACCGGCCGGGTTACGCTGATGTTTGGCTCCCCTATCTTGATCCGGGTCCCGATTTTTAGGTCAAACCTGCTGGCAATCATGGCACCCACGATGGCATCGCTCTCACCGCGCGGGGTTGATCCCTCTGAAACGTTCATGATATTTTTCATATCAGTCAGATCGAACCCCATGATCGAACCTCTCCCGTCATTTGACCCTATCGAGAACTGGGTATTTGTCCTGTCGATCGGGATCACCTCATTTGTCCCAGCTGCGTCCCTGATATCCCTGAGCTGGCTTTCGGTTATGCCTGTTGCAGTGGTTCCAGATGACCCCGGTTCTGACCTCACCACATCGGGGGTGATGACGATCGTATTGATGCCTGCCGTGAGCTGGTTTTTGACGATCAGCTGCATGTTGGTCCCGAGCATCCCCATGGATGCGATGGCAACGACTCCGATCACGATCCCAATCGACGCCAGCAGCGAACGCAGGAAATTCAGCCTCACGCTGCGCACCGAGAGATCAAAGAAGATGTCCTTCATGAGGCAACAATCCTCCCGTCCTCGAGCTGGATGGTCCGGTGCGCGTACTCCGCAACCTTCTGGTCATGGGTCACTAAAATAACCGTCTTTCCTTCGCTGTGCAGCCCGGCAAGGGTATCCATGATCTGGAATCCTGTCTTCCGGTCGAGGTTGCCGGTGGGTTCATCGCACAGGAGGATTTTGGGGTCATTGACAAGCGCCCGCGCAATGGCAACCCGCTGCTGCTGCCCGCCAGAGAGCTGGGAAGGGCGGTGGGCACTGAGCTTCTCGTCAAACCCTACGGATCTGAGGACGCCTGCGGCTTTGCCGGAGGAATCCCGCTGTTTGTATTTGAGGATAAGGGGATATTCCACGTTCTCGTACGCGGAAAGGAGCGGGATGAGGTAAAAATTCTGGAAGATATACCCGACGGTGTCGCGGCGCATGTGGGTGCGCTCCAAATTTGTCATG
>CAIULN010000065.1 GCA_903900025.1 uncultured Methanomicrobiales archaeon
CCGGGAACAGTAGCGCAGCACTTCAGGATCCGTTCCCAGCACATCAGCGAGCCCTCTTTCTTCAACACGTGCCTGCATGCTTGCCATCCGGATCCGCTCGTGGGCATCCTGGCGGTTCATGCCCTTTTTCGTGAGTTCGATCATGACGGACTCGGCCATATTGATGCCATGGAGGAAGGCAAGATTCCGGCGGATTGCTGCACGGTTGATCACGAGTCCTTCGAGCACGGTTGTCATCACCCGTATACAGTGATCCGTGAGGATGGATGCCTCGGGGAACAACACCCGCTCGCAGGAGGAGTTGGTTAAGTCGCGCTCGTCCCAGAGCGTGTTGTTCTGGAGCGCCGGTTCGACTGCTGACCGTATGATACGGGCAAGGCCGCAGACCTGCTCGGACTTAATCGGATTGCGTTTGTGCGGCATGGTGGAGGAACCCACCTGGTTTTTTCCGAACGCTTCTTCCACCTCGCCAATCTCGGTCCGCTGGAGCGAGCGGATCTCAGTACCGATCTTGTCAAGCGTGGTCGCAACGTTTGCACAGAACATGAAGTATTCCGCGTACCGGTCGCGGGAGATTACCTGGTTGGATACGTCCACTGACCCAATGCCCAGCACCTCCATCATCGTTGCCTGTACCTCCATTGCCTGAGGTCCGAGTGCCGCCTGGGTGCCCACTGCACCGGTCATCTGCCCGACCACGACACGCGGACGGAGCTGTTCGAGGCGTTCGATGTGCCGGCCGACCTCACTTGCCCAGATAGCAAACCGCAGACCGTACGTAGTCGGCACCCCGTGCTGTCCGTGGGTCCGCCCGATGCAGACCATCGATTTTGTTTCCTCCGATCTTTTTATGAGCACCTCAAGTAAAAGACGCAGTTTCGTATCGATCAGCCTGAGCGCCTGCAGGAGCTGCAGTCCGGTTGCGGTGTCGAGAATATCGTTGCTCGTTGCACCATAGTGGACCCACCGCCCGGAATCCCCGCAGACTTCAGAGATAGCTGTAACCATCGCCATCATGTCGTGGCTGATCTCGCGTTCGATTGCTTTTGCCCGTTGCAGCGATGCCTTCTGTGCATGCAGGCCAATTTCGGCTGCTGCTGCTGCCGGGATCATGCCGTGCACTGCTTCGGCATTTGCCAGCGCCACTTCCACGGCAACAACACAGGCAAACCGGGTCTTCTCACTCCATACAGCACGCATTTCGGGCGTACCGTACCGCTCCTCGATGGGGTGGACTGCCATGAGAACTGATCTGTTGTTTATGGATATAGTGTTTAATGATCCGGGGTGGTACCTTTGCCAGCACCGGGTAACTCTGACTTTTACGGGAATTCATCCGGGTTCTTAAACGGGAAAGGTCCTTCACTTTTAACTTTTTGTTAACCAAAGGTGAGCATTTTTTTGAGGTCTTCGTCATTTCGCATGGGTTAGATATGGTAGAATTTTTTGCTCTGGAGAAATGTTTTAAAAAAAACTTGAACGCTCCCGGGTTTTTCTCCCCCTCCGCTGTGGCTCCCCCACATGCGATACCGCCTATACAGGTAATACGTCATCATCGCGATACGTGCAGGGGCAGTATAGGGGGACAGGCACTGTCCCCTCCGCAATCTTACCGGTGCTTTGTATTTCATATCATGGTAAAAAGAATTCTAAATAGCCATTTTTACATTTTATTTCCCTTCAGCTCAAGCTCGATTCTCTCTGAAATGTGCTTGCCGTGCGAACCGTTCCAGTAGAGCTTGCTGCACTGCTCACACCAGAAAAATATACACCCGTTCTTATCTCGTGGAGCATAATCCGCACGGGTAATCTCCTGGAGCGTCGCCTCCCTCAGTTCCGTGTTGCACAGCGAACAGCGGGTCATCATCAGCCGGCGGATAATCAACCCGCGATCGATAAGCTGCTGTACCTGTTCCATCACTTCATCGGATTTCACCAGAACCGCCCGCTCCTTTCCCCGCATTGCAAGCTCTGTGTCCCGCGTGAGCAGGATGCGGTTCTCCCGTGTGGCAAGGTGAAGAAGCAGGGTATCCTCTTTTGCATTCCCTTCGGCAAACCCGTTGGCACTCACGGTATTGTAGCCCATAAACCGGAGG
>CAIULN010000066.1 GCA_903900025.1 uncultured Methanomicrobiales archaeon
CTCGGTGATGTTACCGAGGGCATCATGCTGATGAGTTTTGTGTTTGTCATCATCGGCATTACGGTTTACCAGGAGCAGAAGACCGAACGGGCATTAGAAGCACTGCGAAATCTTTCAAGTCCCCGTGCACTGGTGATCCGGGACGGCGAACAGCAACGGATTGCGGGCCGCGAAGTGGTTACCGGTGATATGCTCATTCTTGTGGAAGGTGACCGGGTCCCGGCTGACGGGGTGCTCCTCTCGTCCAACAATGTTTCCATCGATGAATCGCTCCTGACCGGAGAATCGGTCCCGGTCAGGAAAATTCCGTGGACTGAAGGTCTCCATGCGGAACGACCCGGTGGTGACGACCAGCCGTTTGTCTATTCCGGAACAATGGTCGTGCAGGGCCAGGGCCTGGCAGAGGTCAAATCGACCGGTGCCCGGACCGAGATGGGCAAGATCGGCACCGTCCTGCAAACCGTGGAGCGGGGCGAGACCCGGCTCAAGGGTGAGATCTCACGGATTGTCCGCACGATCGCCATCGTCGGCATCTTCCTGTGCGGTATCATCGTGGTCGTATACGGCCTGAGCCGGGGTAACTGGATCGAAGGGTTCCTTGCGGGGATTACCCTGGCAATGGCAATTTTGCCGGAAGAATTCCCCGTCGTCCTGACCATATTCCTTGCGCTTGGTGCATGGAGAATCTCCCGGAAAAATGTGCTGACCCGTCAGGTGCCTGCGATAGAAACTCTCGGTTCGGCAACCGTGCTGTGCGTGGACAAGACCGGCACCCTCACCCAGAACCGGATGACGGTCCAAACGTTTTTTGCAGCTGGGCAGATGTGTGAACATGATGCCGCGGGAAAAAATTCAGTTGCGGAAATCTGCCACGAGGTTGCCGAATTTGCCATTCTTGCCTGTAAAAAAGATCCGTTTGATCCCATGGAAAAGGCATTGATCCAGCTCCGGGAAGGGGATTTTGGAAGGACTGAACACATCCATACCGGCTGGGAGCTCATCATAGAATACCCGCTTTCCCCTGACCTCCTTGCGATGTCAAACGTATGGCGATCTCCTGCTGGCAATGAATATATTATCGCTGCAAAAGGGGCTCCCGAAGCAATTACCGACCTGTGCCATTTTGATAAGGAGAAACGACAGGCACTTGCCGGGGATATCAATACTATGGCAGCGCAGGGGCTTCGCGTTCTCGGCGTGGCTAAAGCGTCGTTCAGCCAACCCAAACTGCCCGGTGAACAGCACGATTTCACGTTTACCTTTCTTGGGCTTGTAGGATTCGCTGACCCGGTCCGTCCGCAGGTTGCAGAAGCCGTGCGTGAATGCTATACCGCCGGAATCCGGGTGATCATGATCACCGGGGATTATCCCCTCACTGCGCAGAATATCGGGCGGCAAATCGGTCTTGCCCATACCGACCAGTGTATCACCGGCGCTGAACTCGAACAGATGGGTGAAGAAGAGCTCAGAAAGCGTATCAGTACCGCAACCCTCTTTGCGAGGGCGGTTCCGGAACAGAAACTGCGTATTGTCAATGCTCTCAAGGCCAACGGTGAAGTGGTTGCCATGACCGGCGACGGGGTAAATGATGCCCCGGCGTTAAAATCTGCAGATATCGGGATTGCCATGGGTGGGCGAGGAACCGATGTTGCCCGCGAATCTTCGTCGCTTGTCCTGCTGGATGACAATTTCACGTCGATTGTTTCTGCGGTGCGGCTGGGACGGAGGATTTTTGATAACCTGAAAAAAGCAATGGCGTACATCTTCTCCATCCACGTTCCCATCGCAGGTATGTCGCTCATTCCCGTGCTCTTCAACATGCCGCTTGTCCTGCTGCCGGTGCATATCGTTTTTCTCGAACTGATTATTGACCCTGCCTGTTCGATCGTGTTTGAATCAGAAAAAGAAGAGCGGAACGTGATGAACCGCCCGCCCCGGCGTAAAGATGAAGGGCTTTTCACCCGGAAGACTCTCGCACTTAGTCTCCTGCAGGGATTTGTCGTATTGGCCGTTGTCTTAATCATGTACGTAAATGCAGTGAGCAGGGGCTTTGGTGAAGCAGAAGTGAGGACCCTGACGTTTACGACCATCGTGATTGCGAACCTCTGCCTGATCCTGACAAACCGGTCATGGTCTGAAACCCTGGTTACCACAGTACGCACTCCCAACAAGGCGATGCTGTGGGTGTTTGCGGGGACGATAAGCTGTCTGATCCTTGTCCTCTTTATCCCGGTACTCCAGGATCTCTTCAGGTTCGGTACCGTGCCAATGGTTGATCTTTTTGTATGCGTCATAGCTGGCGGGTTGAGTGTCGTCTGGTTTGAGTATTACAAGTACTGGAGCACAAGGAAGGCTGAGCGGGGATGAGGGCATAATCCCGCGATCTGGATACAGGAGAAAAACTGTTGCCGGCCTGTTCCAGTGGCAAATCTCACCAAATATTTTTAAATGTTTACGCCGATTTACCTCCAGTTACCTGCAGTAGTGGTGAATATCCCGTTTTTTGGAAATTCACGGTAAGGAGGGACTGGTTCAGGACTATGTAACAGAGTGGGGTGAGGGAGCGTTTTTAAATGGACATTGGATCAACATTTTTTTACAAATATCGCAGGTTTATCAAGACGCTCAAGATATACCTCCTCCTTGCCGGACCCGGTCTTATCGTGATGCTTGCCGATAACGATGCCGGTGGCATTACTACCTATACCGTCACCGGGGCCAAGTACGGCTATGGTCTGATCTGGTTTTTACTGCTGCTCCTGCCGGTTGCCTATATTGTGCAGGAAATGACCGTGCGACTAGGCGCGGTTACCAAACGGGGGCATGCAGAAGCGATTTTTGATGCATTCGGCTCTTTCTGGGGCTGGTTCTCATTTCTCGATCTGGCTCTTGTGAACTGGCTTACGCTGATCACCGAGTTCATCGGCATGACCGCAGCCCTTGCCATTTTCCATATCCCTCCGGTTGTTACGATAGTAATCGTATCCATCGTCATGATGCTCATGGTCCTGCAGGGCAAATACTGGACCTGGGAAAAGATCGCAATCCTGTTTGCCGCCGTCAATATCATCTATATCCCGGCAGCATTCCTTGTGCATCCTTCGGTAGGTGAAGTGCTGAGCGTCGGTCTGATCCCTCACTTCCCCGGAGGATTCAACGGGACGTTGTTCTTTTTCTTAATGGCAAATATCGGAACAACCATTGCTCCGTGGATGATCTTCTTCCAGCAGAGTGCTGTCGTTGATAAGGGAATGAAAGA
>CAIULN010000067.1 GCA_903900025.1 uncultured Methanomicrobiales archaeon
ATGCAGCGATAACCGCTGCCAGAATGACTGTAATGGCGACCATCAGAATCACACCAATGACGGGTGAGACTGCCTCTTCGTTCCTGATGTATACCATAAGCAAATCTCCACAAAATGCCCAAAAAGGCAAAACAATGTATATGGTCTTATTTTTCTGCAGTCATATTTAGAGTGTCTGATAATAACGCCCATGAGAAATCGTTTTTTTTAAAAAAAGATTAAACATAGGTATCAAGGATAACCTGACTTGATCCATCCGTGAATGAAGCAGTAACGGTGACGTGGTCTTGGCTAATGGTTGCGGTTCCGTCGGCTTTTGAGGATCCAACAGCCGTGCCCAACGTACCCATCACGGTGGTACCGCCCGTACCTGTAATACTATACACCAAAGTACTAACGGATGCGGCATCCTGTCCACCCTGATACGTGAGATAGATTGTGTTTGCACCCTGTTGGGAAGCAGTTGCCGCAACAATTTTGGTCTTCGAGATATTTCCTGCCATGCCGAATACGAACGCAGCGATAACCGCTGCGAGAATCACCGTAATGGCGACCATCAGAATCACACCGATAACGGGTGAGACTGCCTCTTCATTCTTCATGAGTTTCATCAATAACACCTCAAATAAATGCCCGAACCGGACATGACAATGTATGCGAAGCATTTAATAATTCATTATATTTAAATCTTGTGTGGAAAGAATCTCGGGGGTTTCAAGTTCTTTTCATCAAATAGTCTCCTTTACTATCCATTTACATAAATACCTTGGTTACCAAGAAATTCAAAATGATACATTGGCAGTATGCTTTTCAGTCTTCAAGTCAGGAAATGATATACCCATGCCCGAAGTGACCGCAGAGAAATCTGATATGAACAAAGTCTCTGATTATTATCGTCAGGGGATTTCTCTTGGCAAGGAAGGGCGGCACGAAGAGGCAATCCGCGCATTCTCCTCAGCACTCACGCTTGATCCCCATTTTGCCCTTGCATGGGTGGGACGGGGTTTTGCTCTTGGTAAAATAGGGAGGTATGAGGAAGAGATCGAGTGCTGTGATAAGGCACTCGCAATCGACCTCCTCTGTATCGCTGCACTGAATACGAAGGCGTTTGCTTTGGGCATGCTGAAACGGTATTTTGAGAAGATCAAATGTTGTGATCAGGTGCTCCGGATCGATCCGGAAAATGCCACAGCATGGAACAACAAGGGGGTCGCTCTTGGAATGCTTGGGCACTTTGAAGAGGAGATACGCTGCTGCGACCGCGCACTTTCGCTGCGCCCACGGTATCTCTCGGCGTTGGTAAACAAGGGGTATGCGCTTGGAAAACTCAAAAGGCACGACGAAGAGATTGTCTGTTATGACCGTTCCCTGAAAATCTATCCCTATTACTTCTCTGCTGTTCTCAACAGAGCAGTTGCACTCAACAACCTGAAGCGCCACAGGGAAGCACTGGAGATGCTTGACCGGGCACTTGAAATCGAACGCGACCATCCGAAAGCACTTTACCAGAAGGGGCTTTCCCTTTCTTCATTGGGAAGGCACACTGAGGCGATCCGCTTCCTTGAACGAGCCTTGGCGCTCGATCAATCCATGGCGGATGCATGGGTGGTGCTCTCCAACTCCTGCTTTATGCTCGGAAGACTGGATGAATCAGCACGTGCATTCGACCAGGCGTACTATATCGATGTGCGGGAAGTACGATCAGGTATTGTGAAGGGCATGTCGCTGTTGAAAAGCGGAAAATTTGATGAAGCGATCCGCTCCCTCTCCGAAGTGCTCGGAATCATGCTCCGTTAGGTAAGGTTATTTATCTGCCTTTTTGCTCCTCTGTTGATCCAGCCGGCGTCTATTTATGGCACTCCTGCAAATTGAGCTGTATGGATGTTGAAGAGTATGTGCGGCGCCGACTCAGGGATGGTGTCCCTGATGCTCTGATAAAACAATCCCTTTCCGCTCATGTCATCGCAATCAAACAGGCCGATCCCGGATATGCATCGGCGTTTGCCGGTGCTGTTATTGAGGAGGTAAGAAATACTCAGCATCTCCAGGGTGACTTTTTTACATTCGAGCCGGCAGGTGTGAACATGGGTGAGTTTGGGGTGGGGTCCCGAGGAAAGGGGGATTTTTTTGCTCACCGTCAGATCGCCCGCATCATCGGGAAGACGTCGGCATCGGTTGGTGTGGATGAGATGGATGATGCCGGTGCCGTCTGCGCAGATGGGAAATATATCATATGTACTGTGGACGGTATGCACTCACGTCTCTCCGATTATCCATTCCTTGCCGGATTCCATGTTACACGTGCCACACTCCGTGATGTGTATGTCATGGGCGCCCGCCCGGTCATGCTCTTTTCCGATATCCATGTCGCTGACGATGGGGACGTGGCAAAAATTTTCGATTACACCGCAGGGATCACCGCTGTTGGCGAGATAATGAATGTCCCCCTCGTTACCGGTTCGACGCTCCGCATCGGGGGCGACATGGTGCTTGGCAGCCGCATGACCGGGGGTGTCGGTGCGGTGGGAGTTGCACAGCATCTCACAGCCCGCAAAGCAATGCGGCCGGGCGATGCCCTGCTCATGACCGAGGGTGCCGGAGGGGGCACCATCGCAACTGCGGCGATCTACTCGGGCTATCCCGATGTTGTCCGGCGGACGATCAACCTTCAGTTCCTTGTTGCCTGCGAGGCCCTTATGAAAAGTGAGGTATTTTCGCAGATTCATACAATGACCGATGTTACCAACGGGGGATTGCGCGGGGATGCATTTGAAATGGCGGAAACCGCACAGTGCCGGATTGTTATTGATGAAAAAGCCACCCGTCATCTGGTTGAACCCCATGTATACCAGATGCTGGAAGATCTGAGGATTGATTACCTCGGCGTTTCCATTGATGCACTCCTTGTTGTCGCGCCTCCTGATTCAGCAGCAGAAGTATGCCGTGTCGTGGAGTCAGCCGGTGTCGTGATGCGGGAGATCGGATCAGTGGAGAAAGGTGCACCGGAATCCGTATTGTGTATTGATGGAAAGGAGCGCGATTTCTCTCCACGGTTCAGGGAATCTGCGTATACACCGGTGAAAAAGGTAGTCGATACACGGGTTGGGGATTTTGAGGAGATGAAGAAAAAGGTGCTCCAGGCATCTGAGGCAGCCCTCCAGAAAAAACACCGGGTGCTGTCGCATCTGCGTCGCATGATGAAAAATGAGGCAGGTTGATTTTCAGACTTTTTCTTATGTTACCCGATTGAATCCTTTATCAAGTGTTAATTATTAAAACTGGTTTCTATGGTCAGCCGGGTTTAGTCCCGTTTACACAGATGTTGTAAGCGAGCTGCGGCAGGCGTCTCTCAACGAATGGTTCCACCTTTCGGGCGAGGTGAAAGAGGGGATCGATCAGGTCAATGTGGGCAAAGGAACACCACTTTGCCTGAACATCAGCAAACCCTGCAGTTGTGAACATGGCGGCCATCTCCTCCTCATTGTAATAGTGTTCACCGAAGTCCCGCATGACAACGTGGTTCACCCGGATTGTCTCACCAATCAGGTAAATGGCTGGGATTCCGCGTGTGAGCAGGTTCTTTCCCAGTGTACAGACAGCGAGGATTCCATTCGGTTTCAGTACACGGAATGCTTCATCCAGCATTGCCTGGGGATCTTTCATGTAACTGAATGCGAGGAGGCTTGCGACAGCATCAAAAGAACCGTCACAAAAAGGAATTGTCTCTCCCGTCCCGACAACAAACTCCCTCTCTTTGCATCGCCTTCTTGCCTGCAGGATCATTCCCCTGCTGATGTCAAGACCGACCGCATTGCCACCATCCATCCCGAATTTTTCGACAAAAAGACCTGTACCGCACCCGATATCAAGCAGGAGACCTTTTTTTGGGAGAACTTCCATGAGATGACGGCTCAAATGGGTGTGGTAGTATCTTCCTTTGGAACGGTCATAATGATGGTCGTACCGGTGAGCAACACTATCGTAATGCCTCTGAATCTTCTCCTGCTTCACCCTGCTCAAGGAAACACTTCCTTAAATTCGGTGAGCAATGAACCGATCTGGATGAATTCATTATTGCAGTGCCCGATTCTGGCATCAGCATCAGCAAGCGCGATTGCATATTTTGGATGGTTGTATTCGCGGTGGGCAATGGCACGCACTTTTAAGAGCACTTCTGACCCTGACAGACCGTAATCGATCATGAGTGATTCAAGTTCCCGAATGGCCATCCGGAGATCCCCTTTTCTGACAGCAGCGATTGCAGCAGCGGTAATAGTTCCCGTCTCCGATTGTGTGATTGCCGCAAGGTCCACTCTCGTGCCTGACTGCATGGCAAGTTGCAGGAGCATGATTGCACGGCGGAGATCTCCCCTGGATGTCTGCACAATCAGTTCGAGATAATCCTCATCACAGGAATGGGTTCGATGACCGGAAAATTCTTTTTCCCGTATTGCAGCGAGGTGGGACATCATCAGGGTGCTGTCAATGGGAGCAAAAAAGAGGGGAAGGCAGCGCGAGGCGATTGCCGGTAAAATAGCACTGGGATTCGTGGTTGTAAGAACAAACCGGCAGGTAGGGCTTGTCCGCTCCATAATCCTTCTCAGAGCTTGCTGGGCATCCCGTGTCAGGGTGTGGGCATCTTCAAAGATCATCAGCTTGAAATCAGCATCCAGCGGGCGAAGGGCTGCATATGATTTCACAATATACTTGAAGTTGGCAATCAGGCTCTCCTGTTTCCGGTACAGGTGGGAGTACCGCTCATCCTGTTCAAGGTAATTTTTCCCCTGCAAAAAGAGGTCCGCTGTCTGGAACAGTGATGTATTCATCTGCCAGTTCTCACCATAGAGCCGCCGCGCGAAGCAATCGATCGCCGAGGTCTTCCCGGTTCCGTGTTGTCCTGTCAGCATCATATGAGGCACAGAACTGGTTTTAGCAAACGAAGAAAGGTGTCCAATAACCGGTTCCTGCCCGATGATATCCTCCAGAAAACGGGGACGGTACTTCTCAGTCCAGAGCATGGGAGAGCCTCGCAGTCATTTCACGTATTGCGTCTGTTAAAAGATAATTGTTATCGAATGAAACCGTAAGGCGATCCCGATCTTTCTGGGATAATTCATTGCAGGCTCGTGTAATATTGGGTACTGCCCGTGTCAGCTCATCCACGATGGTGAGGGTGGCGGCGCGTGCGGTCCGGGAAAGGGGATTGAGGTCGATCGCAATCACTTTCTTGCCCATGCTCACGAGCGCTTCGCACCGGTCACCATCTTCGAGTGGTACGAGCACAACATCGGAGGAAAAGATTCCATTCCGACGGCACCATGCACGGTCATGCGAGAGCGGGAGTAAACGCTCGGCTTCTCCAGAGAATACATCGACACCCGCGTCCTGTAAAAGACGTTCAATCGATCCGATGCGTTTTTTTGTCCTGTGGAACAGGTTCACTTCGACAAGCGCACCGCTTGACCTCTGGAGGGCAGCGATCTCATGTGCGGCGAGGGCTGCGCTGTTGCCATTGACAGAGATAACCGGGTGATGCGCTGCCATCAGTAGGGCTGCTGCGGTCTGTTGTGCAAGAAAAGCGCTTTTTGTAGTTTTTTCACCAAGCAGATAATCGAATGCCTCCCCCCGCCCGTGAGCGGCGAGTCCTCCAAATGAGACAATCCCCTTTTTTGCACAACGTGCGAGCCGTTCCCGCGTCATGAGGGAATAATACCGTGGATGGTCACGGGGGATCATACTGCAGCCTCGACAATTGTCGGCCCATGGTGTGCGACACGCAGTTCAAATGACCTGCCAAACCTCAGGAGTACTTCTCGTGCAGCATTTCCATATGCAAACACGCCGTTACCGAGCATGGTCATACTTGCCGGAACTCCTGCATCATCGCAGCAGACAAGTGCTTCCTGCACCCGTGGTGTCACCAGCCCGCTTTGTTGTGCAAACGTCCGTGAAAATCGGAAGAACTCTTCAAAATCTTTTGGATCCTCTGGGGGGAACGCTGATGTAACCCTGTCCATCTGTTCCACTGAACCGAGGACAGATGGCGTGTGGATTGGCCCGAAACTCACTGCATAGAGTGGTTCGGGGAGGTTGAAATCCCTGTGGACCGGTGCAGTGATGCCTGCAATAGTACGGACAACAAATCCCCCCCCCTGGCATGCAGCTACGTCACCCAGGCCGGTGCGGCAGGTGATCTCCGCCTCATGGGCAACACGCGTAATCCTTTCTCCCCCCAGCCCGAGTTCATACAGATGATCCAGCGCTGTGAGGGTGGCAAGGAGGGAGGCAGCGGAGAGCCCGAAGCCAGATCCAATCGGAAGGTTACAATCGGTCGTGACGGTTGCAGTAAGGGACAACAGGTTCATGGCATGGGCGAGCGGGGGGGAATCATGCGCAACCATCTTATTTACACCGGATCGGTCTTTTTTCCACACGCGAACTGAAATTTTATCGGATTGTTCTGCCCGCGCAACAACCCCTTCACTGATGACAATACCGGCACCAATACTACCCGTAGTTGCCACATCTTTCCCGAAAACAGGTTTAAAGTAACCGGAGATATGGCCTGGACAGAATGCAACCACTTCACGCACCATGGGCATCGGAATCCATTGTTAGATTATGGTTATGGTTCATCATCCCCGATAAAATAATCATCGCAGGAAAGTACATCCGGACACCAAAAATAGCGGGGTGATAGTTTAAACCAATACATCAGGAGTGTTCTTGTTGTAAAGCGAGAAGAGAATTCCAGATCGCGATCGCTGCTTCTTCCTTGGTTCCGTTGATTGTCTCGCTTCTCTCCTTTGTCTGCAGTACAAATATGGCCCGATCGGATCCCATGGCGTCGGGAGTGTTGCACACAACCATCACCGCGCCACGGTTCAAAAGATCGCGTGCCTTTTCTTCTGAATCCCAACCAAGCTTGAATGCGACCGTGACGGGTTTATATTTTGAAATGACCTCATCAAGAAGCTTCGGGCGGGGGGTCAGTTCAATACTCCGTGCCTTCCCGCTCAGGATCTTTCCATGTACCTTTGCCGGTTCAAAATCCGAAATGGCCGCTGCGCTGATATAGATTTCAGCACCCCTTTTCGATAAAATCCCGGTCACCTGCGTATGCATCTCCTGCCCTGTATCGGCACGTATATTATTCACGCAGGGGAAGACATCACGGTGTACAACGGTCACGTCTGCTCCAAGCCGGAAGGCGTGGATGGTGAGCTCCCTGCCCATCTGCCCGGAAGATCGGGTTGTCAGCACACGAACATCATCCACCGGTTCCCTGCACGGGCCACTCGTGATCAGTACGCGCTTACCCTTGAGCGGTTGTTTAAGGATCATCCTTTCACTCCAGAGCACAATGGCCTCTACTGCTGCTATCTTTGCCTTTCCCTCTTCTATCATCGGCTCAACAACACCAATACCCCATTCTTTCAGACATTTTAGATTTTCCATAACCGCGGGGTGGCGGTACATGCTGTGGTGCATGGCAGGGACAACAAGGACAGGGATGCCACTTCCCAGTGCAGTCGTGGCAAAGGTGGTCACCGGGGTATCATCAATACCGTGAGCGATTTTCCCGATGGTATTTGCAGTGCAGGGAGCGATCAGGAGAAGATCTGCATTGCCACGGTCACCGCAGGACGTTACATGTTCTACCATTCCGGACAAACGGGTGATCACCGGCCGGGCCGATGCATAGGTGAGCGCATCCGGATGGATGATCCCGGTTGCCGCCTGGCTCATCACGACCTGCACCATGGCCCCTTTTCGCCGGAGTTCATGGATGAGTTTCACGACCTCGACCGCGGCGATACTCCCGGTAACTCCGATAACGATCTCCTTTCCGGAAAGGGTCTGAACCTGTGTCATGCAATCATCACGTCCTGAACCACGTGCCATGTGTGCGGGCGGTATTTCTTTACTTTATGTACGTGGATCTCTGCAGAAAAACCTGCGCGTTCAATATGCAAACGGATCTCGTTCTCAACAGAGCCAAGACTATGAAGGTGGATGACACTTCCGCTCCGGATATGCTTCAATGCCTGCGGAAGCATCGTGATGGCATCAAAATGCCCCATGACAATCCGATCATATGTCCTAAAGAGCAGGTCCCGGCAGTCACCGCACGATGCCTCCACATGGCCAGAAAGCGCGTTTTCCTCAATATTTCTCTGCAGGTACCCGAATGCAACAGGATTGATCTCGATTGCATGAACAAATGCGCCGATCGCCGCCATGGGAATCGTGAAATACCCGATGCCGGCATACATGTCTGCGACGCGTTCGGTTTTACCTGCAGTTCTTATGATATCTGCCATACGCCGCTTTTCTTCACGATTGCCCTGCGCGAACATGATTTTTTTGGGGTCGAGTATGTAGATATGGCCATTCTCATGGTGTCGTACTTCACCAGCTTCACCATACATCACTTCAGTATCCGGTGTCCGTGTATATCCAAGCAGGGAACGGATCCAGATGATCCCCTTCGGTCTACGGAAGGAAACAATCCTTTCGATTTCCTGTTGCGAGGGTTTTGTCCCATGGATCACCGCAACCTCTCCAACCATGAAAAATCCCATTCCCTTGTAGCGCCTGCGTTCGGAAATTTCGCGATCGAAAGCATACCCGTCCCTCACCGGGATGTATGCGTTTTCTCCATGAATGTAAGGTCTGCGCTGAGGATTCACCCAGTCCTCAGATTGTATTTTTTTCAGGTCTTTTTTGGCAACGGTCCGTACTTTCATACATCACCGGAGTACCACGATCTGATCCCCGTCCCGCAGGATCTGGATGTGCTGTCCTGCCCTGACATCATGACCACGCCCGGCGATGCACTCACGTGTCACAAATGTTACCGGGTCGATAACACCAATGGTATCACTTGACGAAAAGGCGACCATCGCATCTTCAGCATTCCGTGCGCTTCCAACCAGCTTTTCGACTTCCGTCACTTTCACAACCTTGATCGCTCCTTCAGAAAAGTCGAACACTCTCATATTACGGGGATCTACCTGAATAACCTCCCCGTAGCGTCCCCGGAACCTGATCACGTCACGCTTCTGGTATTTGGGGAGGCGTACCGAGTAGGTAATCCGGAAGAGCTGTCGCCCGTTTCTCTCACCGATGAGTTTGGGATGCGTGGAAAACCTGCCCCCCAGCTCTGCAGTGATTCTCCTGGCGATGAGAAGCCCGATGTGCTGGGAGCCGACTGTTATATCCAGTCCATCCCGGATTTCATTCACATCCGATACAAATGATAAGCGTTCACCGCCAATCTGGAGTGACTCTTCAACCTCGCATGCAATACCAGCTGCCATCTGAACTTCGAAAGGACTCGGAATACGGTCATGTGCCCGTACCTGGACAACACCTTCATAATAGTTGCCGCTGATACGGTTGCAGCGATCGCATTGTTCCTTCTGCCAGGCGATTTCTGTTTCACAGGTTGCCCGGACGGGGTCATCGTACAGCACCCCCTTTATGGTGATGAACGCGCGGGAGCGGTTCGTACTCATATCCTCGATCCTGATATCGGTGGTTGCCT
The DNA here is from genome assembly GCA_903900025.1 of uncultured Methanomicrobiales archaeon. Lineage (GTDB taxonomy): Archaea > Halobacteriota > Methanomicrobia > Methanomicrobiales > Methanospirillaceae > MVRE01. The sequence goes on from CAIULN010000067.1 coordinate 9,551, forward strand.
TTTTTACATCAGGATGGATGTGCACAGCACTGCGTACAAGATCAGGGGCAAGCTCTGATCGTTCCTCGTTTGTATCGGTCCAGGTATTCCCCTTTTTCAATGCACCGCAGCTGGGGCAATGGATGCAGCAGACCCTTGGGTCGCAGGAAAACCAGTGGGTGCCCTCAAACCTGCATCGTTCACAGATGCCCTCTGCCTGTGTCGGCCTGCCGCATTTCGGGCAGAACATGTCCTTGATGTTCATTTCCCTACATCCTGAAAATTAATGCATGCGGGACAGCACCGATCATGATGCACCCGGAACGTGTGATCAGTCCCAAATCAATGGCGATGGCTACCGCGCGCTCTCCCATCAGGTTTGCATTATCTGCATGTAACAGTGCGTCACGTACCTCATCCTCACTGGCGTTATGATTGCCGTAGAACGATTCACTGATACAAACCTCCATATGCCCATGTGTAATGGTGGTATTGAGCAGCTCCCTGTCGCACACCGCCACGATATCACCGGTATTTGGGGAGCGGTGGATCTTTAAAAACATTGATCACTCATTGGGAGGGTATGATAAAAAAGGTGACCGGGAGTCAGCGTACTTCAATGGGGACGCCATATACAATTTCCACCGTTTCGGCATGGATACGGTGACAGTCCTCCTCACCGATAAGCCCGTGCGCGAGCAGCTGCTTTGTAAACCGGGGTACTGACTTTGGACCAATTACGGCGCCAGGTCGTGAGTTTTCGTCCATGTAATCGCTCTCCATCGTAAATCGCCGTTTTTCCCTGCAGAGCGCAGGGATGGCCTCATGGTTTGCAATAAACGAGGGAAGGAGTTGAGTTTCAGGTGTAGCATAATGCTTCACGACTTGATCAGGATTTACACCTGCGCGATGAGCCATTTCGACAACATCATGACACGGTCCACTTTCTGCATGGATCTGGAGAGCGCAATTGCACTCCTTTGCCAGCCGGAGTGCGTACGCGAGAATGTCGTTGGAAGCCGACCAGATCTCCGGGCTTACTTCGTAGTGCGGGCGCCCGCTCTTGAGTGCATATGCTTTCCCCTCTTGCACATAACGCGCAGCAAGGTCGAGGCCTCCTTTCATAACATCCACAGTGTTCTCCAGATCCAGACGTTCCAAAAGTCGCGAAATCTCTGCCGGATGAACCCCCAGCACCGGATAAACGACGATCCCGAGCCCGGAAGTCACCTGCCCGGTTCGAATCGTTTCATCAAAGACAGGGCAATAATCGGCACCAGACGACGGGTGCACGCCATATGACCATGATGGTTTTGAAACAAGGAAGAGGTGCGTGCCGCCCGCACGCATGAAATCTTTTGCGGCTTCGATCCCTCTCCCGTTTATCGGGTCAAGGTGGATGTGGTCGTCAGTGATTGGGAAGGTGTCCGGTTTCAAGGCATTCCACAACCTGCATCAGGGGGTACCCTTTATCTGGGGAAAGCCACGCCCTGCAATATGTATACCCTACCCGTGTAACGATCTCGACATCAAACATCAGACCGGCAAGTTCGCTATACCCGAACCTGTTGGGCAGCATGAGTGTGCGGTCAAGGTGCACGGTGATCTCCTCAACATAGGGTTGTAGGACGACACTTTTCTCAATCGCACTTTCCACAAATGCTGCATTCTCCTGTGAAATGGGAGTTCCGACCCACTGGTGATACAGTGCTCCCAGCTTAATCCCTGCCTCAAAGATTGCCTGTTCCCTGTAGCTGTGCATAATTAACCCTTAAATAATCTGTATGATACCCTGTTTGGGTTCCATCAGTTCACCGGCCTGGTGAAGCATCTCGATCCCGGCCTCCACCTTATCCCTCGCAAATCCTTTGGCCACCACGGCATCAATTACCTGATCCTTTGATGCACGTTTGCCCTCACCGCCGATATCACGGACGGTGTCCTTGATCACCCGCACAATATCCCGTTTCTCTTTTGATATGCCCGTTACTACCTTGTCGATGTCAAATGTACCGGTCCTGGCATCATATGCAACCTGGCGCAGGCAGGCGTCCACGATATGGATTACCCGTTCCGCATCAGTCTGCTCGATGGTATTCGAGAGCCGGATCCGGGCGCTTGCCTCCGCAAGCCTGACAAGCGCTTCCAGCTGCCGTGCAGTCACCGGGACTGGCTTGTTAGGCTCTGCAATGCCCCTGAGTTTGAGGTAATAGGTCACAAGTGCTTCCTTTGCTTCTGCTGAAAGTATAGGGTAACATGACCGTTTTGCGTATGCGACATATTTACGGAAGAGCGAGGGCTCGATATCAGGTTTTACCTGTGAGAGCTGCTGTTCGATATACTCGTCGGTGACCCCCGGGATCGGCGTCTTATTGTGCTGCGCGATCAGCTCCCCGATGCCGTGCGTCTTGAGGATGTGTTCGGCAATAGCGAGGTCCCTCCTTGGTTCGGGCTGGTCGGCCATGATGAAGATCAGGTCGAACCGTGAGAGGAGGGTGGGTGGCATGTTAATCTGGTCTGCGATATCCCCATACATGTCGAATCGCCCGTATTTCGGGTTTGCCGCACCCAGAAGGGCGCAACGGGACTTGAGCGTTGCGGTTATGCCTGCCTTTGCAACGCTGATGGTCTGCTGTTCCATTGCTTCGTGAAGCGCACTCCTGTCCTCTTTCTGCATCTTGTCCATCTCATCCACTGCAGCGACCCCCATGTCAGCGAGCACAAGCGCGCCTGCTTCAAGTGTCCAGCGCCCTTCGCCGAACTCGTCCTTGACAGCCGTTGCTGTCAACCCCGCTGATGTGGAGGACTGTCCGCTTGTGTAAATCGCGCGGGGAGAGAGCTTGACGACATACCTTAAAAGCTGGCTTTTTGCAATACCGGGGTCTCCGATGAGCAGAACATGAATGTCGCCGCGCAGACGGGTGCCGTCCGGCATCTCCTTGACAATGCCGCCAAAGAGCTGGAGCGCAATCGCCTCCTTTACATCTTCGCTGCCGTAAATAGTGGGGGCGATTGAATGCGTGATCTTCCGGTAGATCATCGGGTCATGGGAAAGTTCCTTAATCGCATCTTCTGCATGTTCGTCAATCTCGACCTCTTCAAACTCTTTCTCCTGGATCTCGATGGAATTGCATTCCAGAAAGATGTCAAAGACCGTACTCTTCTCCCCCCTGACCACCCTTTGCATCGATCGGAGAATCCCGTTGATTACCACGCGGTCACCAGGTGACACCAGTCCGGCAAGATCGTCAGTTATGTCAATATCAAGTGTCTGGGGCTGTTCACCACCCCGTAACCCTTCCGGGGACTCCTGCACCCGGAGCTTCTGCGAATCGACGAACTTGGATCGTTTTGGCAGAAGTTCCAGCTTTTTAAATGAACACCCATCCGTTGCGCACCCATCCGGTTCAATAAACTTCCCGTATTTCTGCTTTTTTACGGTGAAATGGCCCGCGGGGCATTTGAAGACCGCTTCGATAATGCGTGGGCGAACTTCGGTGGTCTTGCGCAAAATGCCTTCAATGGAGATGAACCGGTTAATATCATCAGATCTGATATGGCGGACTCCGACTTTCTGGGGGAGGTTTTTAAACCTGACATTGATCCCTTTGGGCTCTTTTCCATCCTTTGTCCTGATCAACTGGTTGCTTTTGATGGCGTCCCAGACATCTTCGAGGACTTTTCCGGGGTTTTCGAGAAGTTCGTCAGCGAGCGAGATCCCCGCCTTCCCGAATTTTTCGATCTCACGGTAGTCGATATAAAGAGATCTTCGGTAGGGGAATTCCCGGCCCAGCTCACCAAGTTCCTTTTTATACCGGCTTTTTAAGAACCGGCTCCAGTCCGATGCCCTGTCAGCTACACTTTCCTGTGCATCCTTATCCACACCCGCACCTCATGACCGTTCCTGTGCCGAAAGCACAAACCGTGCAATGAGCGCTTCCATCTGGATGTCACTGTTTGCGCCTTCAGAGAGGCGGAAATCCGCCTCACCCAGATGATCGATCAAACGGACCTTGAGCCCCCGGTCCATATCTCGTCTGAGAAGGGCACGGTAGCACTGGTTGATCAGTTCATTTGAGGCAATCCCGCGTTCATGCAAGAGATGGGAGAGGAGCGACTCGGCACCATCGAAGTCCCCTGAAAGGGAGAGGTTCAGGAGTTCATCAATTTCTTCCGGGCGGGCAGTCGAAGTGATCGCATAGACCATCGCGGCATCGATATTCCTGTTGATGATAGCTGCTCCCTGCAGGGCATTGATTGCCTTCCGCATATCACCCTGTGCGATGTAGACCATCGCATCCATGGCCTCCAGGCTCACGGTCAGCCCTTCACGGCATGCAATACGCAAAATCTCCTCTTTGATTGCTGCAGGAGAGAGTGGTTTGAACCGGTAGATTGCGCACCGGCTCTGGATCGGATCAATGATCTTGGAAGAATAGTTGCAGGAAAGAATGAACCGGCAGGTCTGCGCATAACTCTCCATCGTCCTGCGAAGTGCTGCCTGTGCATCAGTCGTGAGCGCATCCGCCTCATCTAAAAAAAGGATTTTGAAGGTTGATTCGCCAAGCGGGGTGGTACGGGCGAACTGCTTGATCTGATTGCGCACGACATCAATCCCCCTCTCATCTGAAGCGTTCAGTTCCCGAAAGTTCATCTGCCACGATTCACCGAAGATCTCCCGTGCAAGAGTGACTGCGGCCGTTGTTTTTCCAACACCGGCGTTTCCTGTGAAAAGGAGGTGCGGAAGATTTTTTGTTTTTACGTACGAAGAGAGACGCTCGACAATCTCATCCTGCCCCACAATATCAGCAAGCCTCGCGGGACGGTACTTCTCGATCCAGATGGTGTGGTTTTCCTCCATGTGCCAGGTCTCCCCTCTGTTCAATTCAGGTATTGGTATGGAAAGGTATAGCATTGTTGCCCGCACGCACCATTTGTCGCAGAACGGAAATGCCGGCTTGTACTACATGAATGTCATAATCTTTATCATAAGAGTTTTGAAATTACTCTTTATGAACTACCGGTCCGTTCTGTTTGTTGTCCTGTTGATAGGAATTGTCGTTCTCCCTGCATCCGCAAGCCTGGCAAAAATTACGGCAGGCGCGCCGGTCTTTATCGGTGAAGTTGGTCTGGACATCTCCTCTGCGCTGAATGGCTGCAAACAGATTGCATGGTGGGATGCTGGTAACGACACGAGCACGCCACCGGGAAAAATCCTTGAAATTGAAGGAGATATTTTCCGCTATAATATCCCCCCGGATATCTTTTCCCAATACACGGGGAAGTGGTATTCATGGGACAAGAAACCGAATGTGATGGTCTTTGAGGTCCAAAAACCCGAATTTACCCTGAGAGTCTGGGATCTCGACCGTGACCGCGATGTTACCGGGCAGTCCGTTCCCCGAAGTACGCGGGTCACCTACCGGATCGACACGAACCTCTATCACGCAGTAAATACCCTGAAGCGTCCTGAAGGCAACCCCTTAGACCGCATTTTCAGCGTCAGGTTCACCGGCCCGAATGGTAAGGGCATAACCAGTATCTATACGGGGAGCGCAGGGATACCCGATACCGTCATACTTGTTTTTGAATCCACGCCCTCTGTGAAATCTTCCCCTTATTTCTGGAAGGATGGTGGTGACTGGAACCATTCTGCGCGAAGTGGTGACGGTATCCCCCTCTATCCTCTGGGAACGTATACCTTCACCGCATCACAGAACCTTAACAATATGGGGAGTTACTATGGGGATGCTGAGGGAGTGACAATCTCCAGTCCAAAGAATATTACCTTTGTCGCAGACCAGCCCACTGCCCAACCTACAAGGACGGCAACCACCACAAGGATCTCCACCACAATACCTCCCACCACAAAACCCCCCACCACAACAGTAACAAGAGGGGTCACGGTCAAAACAACGGCTGCCCCGACCGTAAAGCCGACATGGACATCAACGCCGTTGCCGGCTGAGATTTGTTTCGTGGCGCTGGGTATGATGGGTCTTTGTATAGTCCTGCTTCGCAGGAAAGCCCGTTGATCCGTGATCATCAGTTTTAACTCTTTTTAGACACCATAATAGATACATCGACTGGTTCCGGAGTCATTTAATGAACATGCGGGTCTGTTTCCTGATATTGGGTCTTCTTATGCTCTCTCTCTTCGTACCGTCACCTGTGGCAGCCCAGGATCAGTTCGACACTGCAGGAGCCCTTTATTCAAAGAGTGTTGACCTGGCAAACGAAGGGAAATACCAGGAAGCTTTGACAGCTGCTGATCAGGCTCTGGCACTCAACGCAAGTCCGCTCATCCCCCTCATCCAGACAAACAGGGCCGGGATTCTTGTGATGCTCGGACGTTATGACGGAGCAGTTTCTGCAGCGGATATTGCATTATCAGCCAGCGGTAACCTGACCACCACATTCTCCATCGCATACTTTAATAAAGGTGACGCCCTCCGCCACCTTGGCAGGACCGATGAGGCACGGGTTGCGTTCGCAAAAGCCCAGGAACTTGATCCCTCATTAACTCCTCCTGATATGTACACCCCTGTGACCCCGGCTCTACCGGCATCAGCGAAATCTCCCCCGTCCGGGCTCGTGGTGTTTGCGGGTTTGGCATGCGGCTGCGGCCTCTCTTACTATTTCCGTCATAAAATGTACTCTTTTTAAAGAGCAACCATTGAATACGATGAACTCAAAGATTCGATTATGGGGCAGAAAATATCATGGTATGCCGTTTTTATTCTCTGTATTCTTGGATGCATCATCACTGCCGGCTGTTCTGAACTGTTAACCGGGGAAGGCCCCCTTATAAAATATGCATTCTCCTCCCACACTTCGCCGACCCCGATGCCAACTCCTCTCCCGACCCAGGCCCCAACGACCTCATCCACCCTCACTTCCGGGACTCTCGTCCCTGAACAGTCCCCGTCTCTAGTGATTCTGGCGACACCGATAGTGGACCCCAATGCATATCACCCGCTCCGTGTCATTCCGAATTCCGGTGATGCGGTGGAATACCGGACTTTTACTTTCCGTTACCGGACAGACGATTATTCTTTCAGAGTGCCAATGAACGCATCCATATACCGCGCGGCAAATACTTCGAAAAACAAGCAGATGATCATTGATGACAGGGAGTACGGGCTTTTCTACCAACAGATGGTTACTGATCCTGCGATGGAACCGTTTTATCATGATATTTTAAAAGAAGTGCGGAATCTGCGGTATAAAGGAGGCAAGACGCTCAACGATGACGAATATCTTGAGATGGTTGTCAGTTTTGTCCAGCAGATTCCGTATGATATTACCACGACCGGTGTCCGGTACCCAATTGAGGTAATCTATGACCAGAAGGGAGACTGTGACGAAAAATCAATTCTCCTTACGGGACTTCTCTCGCGGGAAGGATACGATGTCGGGCTTTTGCTCTTTCCATCGCTGCAGCATGCAACTGCGGGAATCCGCATCCACCTTGCGACCAATAACCCGTCATTCAGGGTATTTTCCGATGGTAAACGGGACTACATCTATATCGAAACGACAACCACCCGCCTGATTGGATTCTACCCGGATGAGTTCAAAACCGCACCCCAACCCATCATCGTACCGGTGGGGAGTGGAACCCTCAATTATGGACATGTAAACTATGTTATGAGCATCTTTTATGATCTGGGCTCAATCAAAACAAACACCCGTATCCTCGAGGAACGCGCTGCGGCAAACAATAACACCCTTCAGCAATGGGATTATGATGCACATGTCTCATACATCAATACCTATAATTTTGTAATGTCCACCAATGACCGCGAAGCGGCAATGGAAGCAATCAGGGAAAGCGAGCTCCCCCACCAGTCAGCCTGCATGAGCTGTAATTGAGCTCTTTTTTTTTGTTGATGACTATACTTTGAAGATATAATCTCTCCAACTACACTACCGGGTTTATGGAAGGTGCAGTCAGGGTTTTTGCCGGCGAATTCAACCGCTCGACATTAACCGTTCAAAAGCCTGGATCGGGAGGACCCCCCTTTGTGGTAACTCCCGGTGGTTTATGGTGCCATCTCATGTACCTGAACGGAGCCCTGACAGAGGTATCGGAGAATGGCGACATGCTCCGCTGCCGAATTTCCGATCCAACCGGTGTTTTTGAGGTTGTCATTTCCGGTGTGCGAACGGAACTATTCAATATGGCAAGAAAGATACCCGTACCGTCATTTGTCGCGATTGTCGGAATGGCGCAGATGTACCAGAAGAGAGATGTGTATTTTTTATCTGTACGCCCGGAATCGATACAGATCGTTGACCGTACCGCGCGCGATACCTGGGTAGTACGGACAGCGGATATGACACTGGACCGTCTGGAACGACTGGCTACCGCCATGCGCAGGCAAACCCTCGACCCACAGAGTCTCGCCGTGATAGAACATTACCGGACGACGATGGAAAAGGTGCAGGAGCTGATCCTCATGGTCGAGTCGGCACTTTCCAGTGTCCCAATGTCTGTTGCACCAGCGCAGACATCGCAAAATCCCGGCGAACTCATCCTTACGATCATAAAGGAACATCAGGGACCACGGGGCATCGCAGTCGAGGAAGTGGTTGCATTTGCCGGCCTGCAGGGTGTTCCGGCGGATACGGCAACTGAGGTAATCAGGGACCTTATCCGCCAGGATGAGTGTTACCAGCCCCAGAAAGGCATTATCAAGCTGCTATGAATCTCCAGTTTATCAGTGATGGTCCTGCGCTCATCGTGCAGAACCGCACGCGGGTGCTTGTCGTTGCTGACCTTCATTTTGGTATCGAGTCTGACCTTGCGTACCACGGGTGGCATTTTTCAAGCAGGAGCGATGAACGACTCAGGCGGGTGTGCGCATGTATAGATGCCACATCTCCGGATCTCCTCCTCCTTCTTGGCGATGTGAAGCACAGTATCCCGAAAACAACACGGCAGGAATTTCGTGAGATGCCAGATATCCTTTCAGCCTTTCGCGATCTTGTCCCGGTCAGGGTGATGCCCGGTAACCATGACATTGGGATCAGGCGGTTCCTGCAGGAGGGAGAACTCCTGCCAAAGGATGGAGCTGTAATTGACGGTGTCGCGTATATCCATGGTCACACCACCCCCGCTCCAGCCCTGCTCGGACACCTGATCATTGCCGGGCATCACCATCCCATGGTCTCGCTGCATGATGAGGTGGGGTGCTCCCTGCGTGCCCCGGCATACCTTGCTGCTGAACTCGATCCTGCAAAGTTTCGTCATGCAGAAAAAAAAGGGACACGGAAGAAGACCCGTGTGCTCTTTATGCCGGCGTTTAATGAGTATGCCGGCTTTGATATTCTGCAGATAACAAGACACCCGTTCTCCCCGCTCTCTCGATCGATCCGCACTGAACGGGCGGAGGTCTTCCTGACTGATGGTACCTACGTCGGCCCGGTTTCTGCACTGGAGGACAATGTCGCTGCTTGACCGGCTCGATGGACGGGTGAGATCCTGTATTAAAAAGCGGGGTTTTTCCGGATTGTCCGATCCGCAGATGCAGGCGATCCCGCTGATTCTGGACAAAAAGAGCATTGTACTCATCGCACCAACAGGTACCGGTAAGACTGAAAGCGCGATGATTCCGGTCTTCAACGCGTTGCTGACTTCTCGATCAGACGGTGGCATCAGGGCACTTTACATCACCCCCCTGCGCTCGCTCAACCGTGATATCCTTTACCGGATGGAATGGTGGTGTAATGAACTTTCCCTCTCCATTGGTGTCCGGCACGGTGATACACCGGCATCGGAACGGCGCAGGCAGGCACTCTCCCCGCCAGAACTCCTCATCACGACGCCAGAGACCCTGCAGGCACTGTTCATGGGCAGGCGCCTGCGCCGCCACCTTGCCGGGATTCGGTATGTCATCGTTGATGAAATTCACGAACTTGCCGGCAGCAAGAGGGGAGCCCAGCTGGCCGTCGCACTCGAGCGTCTCTATGTCTATGCAGGAGACTTCCAGCGCGTCGGGCTCTCCGCAACGGTCGGAAACCCCGATGAAATCGGCAGGTTCCTGTGCGGCGCACGCCCCTTCTCGGTCGTGCAGGTTCCGGTTGCCAAGCAGCTGGATCTTACGGTGAAGTTTGCCGGGGAAACATTCAAACAACAGGTTGAAGTGCTCTCTTCCATGCTCGGGGGTGAGGGATCGACGCTTGTCTTTGTGAATACGCGGGTTACAGCCGAGGCGTTGGGACACGAGCTCTTCGGACGCGGCGATGTGGAGGTGCACCACGGATCACTTTCAAAGGATGTGCGGATCGATGCCGAGGAGCGGTTTAAGCGGGGGGAGATCAAGACCCTGATCTGTACCTCATCGATGGAACTCGGGATCGATATCGGCAGGGTGGATCATGTGATCCAGTTCGGTTCTCCGCGGGAGGTTGCCCGCCTGATCCAGCGCGTCGGCAGGGCGGGGCACCAGCTCCACAAGGTCTCGCACGGCACGATTCTTGCCACCGGGTTTTCCGACCTTTTGGAATCTTTGGTCATTGCACGCAGGGCGCGGGCAAACGAGATTGAGAACGTTGTTCCGCATGTGAACGCTGCTGACGTGCTCGCAAACCAGATTGCCGGCATCTCCGTCGAATATGGCGAGATCGAGCGCGACCGCGTACGCGAGATTATTGAACGATCGCATGTTTTTTCTGACTGCGGCACCCTGCTCGATGACGTCTGCCGCCAGATGCAGGAGCACCGTCTGATCCATCTGGACGGCAGCCGGATCATCACGACTGCACGGGCGCGGAAATACCTTGCCGGCAACCTCTCCATGATCCATGACGAGAGGAAAGTACCGGTCTTTGATATGGTCTCACGCCGCACGGTGGGTACGCTCGATGAATCATTTGTCGTGGGGTGGGTGCACACCGGGGCGGTCTTTATCACCAAGGGACAGCTCTGGAGGGTGATCGAGATTGCGGATGGCAAGCTCACCGTTGAACCGGCAAAGAAGGTTCATGGGGAGATTCCTTCATGGGAGGGGGAACAGATCCCGGTTCCGTTCGGCATCGCACGCGAGGTAGGCAGCATCCGCCGGGACCGGATGATCAGGGACTATACCCACGAACCCGATGGTATCCGGTATGCGGAGAAGTTCCTTTCAGATATGGATAAAAACCGCTCCCGTGTTCCGACGGACCGTCTCATCACGCTCGAGAATACGGACGAGGGGGTAGTCTGTAATATCTGTGCCGGGCACAAGCCAAACGAGGCACTGGGGCGTGTGATCTCCATTCTGATCTCGGCAAAGTTCGGCACCACGGTCGGGATCGAACTGGACGCGTACCGGATCCTGTTACGACTTCCACTATCAATCCGGGCGGCGGATGTCCGCGACGCCATCATTTCCCTTGATCCTGTGCATATGCCGGGCATCATCAGGCTTGCCCTCAAACGGACAGCGCTTTTCAAGTGGAAGCTTGTGCAGGTGGCAAAGAAGTTTGGGGCTATTGACCAGGATGCGGATTATGAGAAGATCAGTATCCAGCGGCTCCTCGAATTCTTCGACAACACCGTTATCCAGAAGGAGGCGTACCGTGAACTTTTGTCTGAATACATGGACATCACAACGGCGGCGGCCATTGTCGGGCTGGTACGGCAGGGGGATATTGAAATTGCCCTCGGGCGGCTCAGCATGATCGGTGCGGAGGGATTACTCTCTTCCCGTGACCAGATCCCCCCGCCCACTGCAGACCAGGCAGTAATCTCTGCGGTCCGGCGCCGGCTGGAGTCAGACGATGTTGTGCTCTGCTGCATGAACTGCCGTGACTGGAAGAGCCGTACGGTGGTCTCACGGGTCCCCGAAACGCCGCAGTGCCCGAAGTGCGGAGCACGCCTGATCGCGGCACTTAAGCCATGGGAGGATCCGCTCTATGCGATCGCGAACAAAAAGAAGAAATCTGATGAAGAGCGGGCAACGGAGCTGCGTCTGGTAAAAAACGCAAACATTGTGCTCTCAAGCGGGAAAAAGGCGGTGATCGCACTGGCGGCACGCGGAGTCGGCCCGGAAAATGCATCCCGCATCCTCGGGACGCTTGCTGATGGTGACGCATTTTATCGTGAAATCCTGAAAGCCGAGCGGAATTATATCCAGACACACCGGTTCTGGCAATAAAAAAGGTAAAAAAAATAATCCGGATACTACATGATGCTCTCGAGCTTCTGCTCGAGGAAGTCTAATCCCTTCTTGATATCTTCAAGGTTTTTTCCGCCGGTAAGGATGATCTTTCCTGAGCTGAAGAGCAGGGCAACGATCTTGGGATCCTTGATGCGGTACACAAGCCCTGGGAACTGTTCCGGTTCATACTCGATATTTTCGAGGTTTAACGTGATGACGACCTTGTTGAGGTTGATGTATTTGGCGATGTCATACGAGCAGACAATGTTGGTGATGGCAACTTTCGGTTCTTTGAAGGTTTTCACGCCGGCTTTCTTGAGTGAATTGATGATGAGTTTAAGCCCGTCATCGAGTGCTTTTTTGTCACGGATACCAGTCAGCACAACCTTTCCGGAGGAAAATATCAGGGAAGCGATCTTGGGGTTTTCGATCCGGTATACAGCCCCCGGGAACCGTTTGGTGTTGAGCTCACAGCTGGGGATCTTTTTTGAGACCATAGCGAGATCAATGGAATCGGCAATAACACCTGATGCGACGATATTCTCAATTTTTAATGATTCGTACCGTTTATCAGCCATCCACTATACTATGCTGCTCATCAAATCATAATACTAATGGACAACCTTTATGTCCCATCCTTCGATAACGACGGCATGCATCCTTTAAAAATACAATGTTGTTCGGACAAAATCTCTTTTGATAGTATTACAGTATGTTTCAAAGAAAGAGCGTGATCGGTGTTGTCGATAGGATCAGTGGCGCGACCGTAAATCCGTTTATTATGTTAAATCCCGGCTATTGGGCAACGGACAATTCTCTCTAGGAGGTTCAGAACCATGCGAAGAACGTGACCGGGTGATATAATCACCAATGGGATTATTGTGTTTCTGCCATCGCTGCAAAAAACAATTTCCGGCAAGAACCGGCACAAAGATTGTCATCAGCAGGAGGTCAGGATATATGCAACGGATCATGGCAGATCAACGAACAGTGAATACCTAACTTTATGTAATTTTAGGACGCATGGTTACAGGCGCGAGGGTTGCCAAGCCAGGTCAAAGGCGCTGGATTCAGGGTCCAGTCGCGCAGGCGTTCGAGGGTTCAAATCCCTTCCCTCGCATTTAGCAAGTTTTTTTAGATCAACTATTTTCTCCAGATAGGTAGATTGTCATGTAGATTGAAATATCCCCTTTTTTAGAAATGTTAAAATTTTTAGGCTTGTTTTGAGTTTATGATGATGAGCCGCTCCCTTTTCTTTATTCTCCTTAGATTAAGAACCATCTTTTTTAATTGAAAAACCAACTCTTAACTATAGGAGTTATGTTTTCTTGACAGGCGACCAGAGGAACAATATACGCACCGCCGCGCAATCTCAACCGGTTTTCAGTCGGGGTATTATTGCGGGGATTATCGCAATTGTTGCAGTACTTGCACTTGTTTTTATTATGTTGCTGACCATGAGCGGATCATCATCGGGTACGAACAATGCTGCACCCGTACAGGTGACCCAGACCACAGTACCGTTAGCGGCACTGATGAAATCCTCGCGCCCTGCCGTCGATCTCTATGTGATGTCATTCTGCCCGTATGGTGTCCAGGCAGAGACGGCAATGAAACCGGTTGTAGCGTTGCTGGGGACAAAGGCGGATTTCCGGGTCCATTATATTGCAACTGTGAAGAACGGTACGGTTGAAGGGGTACGATCGCTCCACGGCATTGACGAAGCAAAGGAAGATCTCCGGCAGCTCTGTGTAATGAAGTACTATCCGGACAAATTCTGGTCTTATATCGAAGGGATTAATGCACAATGCTATCCGGGTTCCCGGGAACCTGCGGTTCTTGACCGGTGCTGGAGGAACGTCTCTGTCCCGCTTGGGATAGATGCGGAAAAGGTGACTTCCTGCGCGTACAGCAGTGAAGGCGTAAGCATGATCAAGGATGACGAGCGTATCACCACGGAGAAACAGATTACCGGTTCACCCACCCTGCTCATCAACGGGCAGAGATACGCAGGACAGAGGACAGCAGAAGCTTATAAACTGGCGATCTGTAATTCATTCGAGGCCCCACCGGTTGAGTGCAACACCGTTCTGTCCACCCAGCAGGCAGGACAGGCTGCAGGCGCCTGTGGTTAAATGGATTGGTGGGGAAAGAACCTGTGCTCACCATGTGCAGCAGGGGGCATGATGGAACGGTGCCGGAATTATCATTCCGTATTTCACCACCTTTTTTCCTGAAACGCACCGGTGTACGGTGAAATTTTAAGGTTCCTGATAGAGAACGTCCGGGACTATACAGGGTCTATCCGGAAATCCGCGGTGTGATCCCCCTCGCAAATTTTTTTAATATTATTACACCCAACCGCTCACTGTTCCGGATATCCTCATCCTTCCGGTCCTGAAGTCACCGGAATTATCATCTGCACCCTTCCGACACGCCCGTCCGTGAGCCGGACCTTGATCCCGTGGGGATGGAATGCGGTGTTGGTCAGGATCTCCTGCACGGTCCCCCGCACAACCCTTCCGCTCCGCTGGTCTGCTTTGGTCACGATATCGACCGTTGATCCAGACTGGATTGCAGAAAGTTGGGGGGTGCCTTTTTTTATTGCCATATGTTCTCCAGAATTAGGGGGTAGGTATACATCTACTTTGCTCCGGTTATTGGAAAATGCCGCGATCAATTGAAACAAAATCAGGTGATTGTGTACCTTTTGTCGCTTACAACCCCCTCACAATCTCGTCAACTGCCGCAATGAAAAGGTCAATCTCCTGCTCGATATTGTAGAGCGCGAGGCTCGCCCGCACCGTTCCCTCTGCAAGCCCGAGATGATCCATCAATGGCTGGCAGCAGTGGTGCCCGGACCGCACCATGATGTCTGCACTCTCATCGAGCTGCTCTGCGACTTCGTGCGGATGGAGCCCGTCAATGGTAAACGAGACGACACCGATGCGGGACTCCACGTGTTCAGGAGCATATATCCGGACCCGGTCGATCGTTTTCAGTCCTTCAATCAACCGGGCAGTGAGCAGCTCTTCATGGTGCCGGATCTTCCCCATACCGATTGCTGCAAGGTAATCAACGGCTGCCCCCAGCCCAATCCCGCCGGAAATATTGGGGGTTCCTGCCTCGTACTTCTGGTAGCCTTCCGCAGCGGTATAGCCGTCCCTTGTTACTGTTTCGACCATTCCCCCACCGAGCATCATGGGTTCGATAATCGGCTCCTTCATCCAGAGGATACCGGTGCCGGTCGGCCCGAGCATCTTGTGACCGGAGAATGCAAAAAAATCGCACCCCAGCCGCGTGACATCGACCGGCAGGTGCGGCACGGTTTGTGCCCCGTCCACAAGCAGGAGGGCTCCGTGTTCATGGCAGATTTCTGCAATCTTTTCTATCGGGGTGACAACACCGAGCACATTGGAAGCATGGGTGACAGCGACCAGCCGTGTAGTGTCGGTGATTGTGTTTTTGATGGCAGAAAGATCGAGAGTGTAATCTGTATTGATGCCGATGAGATCGACACTGACTCCCTGCTTTGTGAGGTTTCTCCACGGCAGCAGGTTCGAGTGGTGTTCAAGAATTGTAGTGACAACATGGTCGCCCCGTTTCCACGATAGCCCCTGTGCCACCATGTTGATTGCCTCAGTCGTGTTTTTCGTAAAGACGGTCACGCCTTCCTGTCCTCCGATGAACTGCGCAACCTTCCCGTGAGCATGCCAGTAGCGCTGCGACGCAATCTGTGTCAGCCGGTGCACTCCTCTTCCCACGTTTGCACGGTACTGGTGCTCGAAATCGACCACCGCCTGCACGACCGGTTCGGGAGAGAAGCTCGTTGCCGCGTTGTCAAAGTAGATGAGATCGGTAAGAATGGGAAAATCCCTGCGAACCTTCTCCGGATTGAATGTGCTTTCGGTCCGTTCTTCCAAGGTTATCACGATCGCTTCACTTTTTTGTGTGTCCGCTTCACTCTTGGTCTTTTCTTTATGAACTGGCTTCACCGTAGCATCATCATTGAGTGCAATTCCTCTAGAATGGCACAGCTCCCGCATCTTTGGGGGGAGTGCTCTCCAGCGCCAGAGTCCCCACAAGCGGTATTCTGCCGGCAATCCTTTCTTTGTTGCCCATTGTTCAAGTGCCTCACTGCAGCGGCGGACATACTCGGGATGCAGATCCTTCAAAACCTCATACTCGCTCTCCAGCATGGACGGGCAGGGATAGCAGCCGATGCGCTCGATCCCTTTCTCGTAGAGCGGGTTTTGCGGGAGCTTCTGCCACCAGAGGTATAAGAAGACCTCCAGTGCACGCCAGTTCCGGATCGGAGAGATGTTCATCTGGAGCGGGTTATCGGGGTTCTGGCTTGTCTCTTCAAGATCGGCGCGGTTCCACGATTCATACCAGCGGTTGCCCTGGACAGTCACGCACGGGCCGACTGTTGCGAGGTAGAGTTTGAGGGGTCGCAGTTTCAGCAGTTTGCAGCACCAGCGGTGGTCCTTGCCGGGAGGTCCGGCCTTTTCTGCCGCCTGCCAGAAATCCCCGAGGGGCGGGACGATCTCGATTCCCTGGGCTTTGACAAACTCCACTGTTTCTGAAAATTCAATGCCCGTGTCGATAAAGAATGCCTTTGTTACTCCTGCTTTTCGTGCAAGGTGCAGGACGGCGGTACTGTCCTTGCCGCCTGAGAACGATACGTTGATGGTCGGGCGGTCATGCAGGTGGTGCCGGATCGTCCGGATCGCGTTGCGTTCAAGATTTTTCAGGTGATACCGGTTCCGTTCGACCGCAACCCCCCAGTCCGGGTCCGGGAATGTTTTAGGTTCAACCGGTACGATCTCTTTGATTTTGATATACCCTTCCTTCACCATGCCGGTGCCATACTTATTCCGGTACTTTACAATGAACATGCCATCCGGAACTTTCATTGTCAGCGGGAGCCGCTTGCCCCCGATCCTTCCCTGATTCCTGCTGACATTGGTATGGGTTTCCAGGTCGATGATGCCGCGGGTCACATGCTGGATGAGGTATGGCAGCGCTTCCGGTGCAATATCAAAGCTGAACTCCCGCACAACCGGATCAAAGGTGAGCCAGCCGAACCGTTCTCCGTTGATGATCACGAGATCGGCGCGGTCGATCCCCCCGGTCTTGTTCAGTAACATAATTTTTGGGAGCGGGACATTGCCGAACTGTTCGTGTACGAGCCTTTGTATCAACGCCATATCTGCTGAGAGTGCAGGGCGGACATCGTATGGCTGGAGGAGCGGGATCTTTTCTCCCTCCTGCCCGCACGCACAACTCCGCCCGATGAGCGGGACGTTGCAGTGGTCACACCAGTAGAGGATCTTTTTGACCGGCGGCTCGCGCATCACACCCACTGGTGGGGTGGTTCAGGAGATAAGAGAAACGATTGCGGAGGGAATGAGCGGGAACCCAATCGTGCAGGGAGGAGGCAATTACTAAAAGAGGATTTCCTTCTGCAGTGATGGAGAGCTTCTTAAACTCAGCCGTTCTTTTAAGTATACAGTTTTCTAACAAAAGGCTGTTTGAGAAACATTATGTATGGATCAAATTTTGGCGGCCCGAGAAACTTCGGTCCCCGTGAAATGACAAAAGTAGTCTGTTCAGACTGCGGTAAAGATTGCGAAGTACCATTTAAGCCGACCGAGGGAAGACCTGTCTATTGCCAGGACTGCCTTCCAAAGCACCGGAAACCCCGGTTCTAATTCTTTCAACTTTTTCCTGATTTTTAGAGTTCTTAATCGCCGTATTGCACCTGTTTTTTGTCATCAACTCCGACAGTTTGCAGGGGACAAGAGAATTGCTCAATGACCGCAGGACACCCTGTTGTTCATCCCTGATCAATCGTGCGGGATTCTTTTCCCCTTCCTTAAAGGTCACTTACGGATGCTCTGCCAGATGGCAAGGCCAAACTCCAGTGCGATCAGGATAATAATCACCCATTCAAGAAAGTTTGAGTGCTGGATACGGACTTCGTCCGAGAGCATCGAATAGTTTTCCCGGATCACATCAATCTTCCTGCTCACACTCTCACTCCACTGCCGACTCCGGAATACCCTCAACGCTGTTGCATAGACACGGGCGTAATAGATATCTTCAGTAACTTTGATCAGGTTGTTGACTTTTTCAATAATCTCGGAGATCTCTGCGTAGGTCTCCATCTGCATCCCCATGATCGTATGGTACTGGTGCGTGCGCAGAAACCTCCACATCCTGTCGGCATGCTCGATATCATCATACATCTTCTCCATCTGGCGGGTCAGTTCACGATCATAGTACCTGAGTTCGAGAACCTGCACATTGGCAAATTCGATCAGGTCGATCAGGTCGGTCGGGATTTCCGGGTTGCAGAGAAGAGCAGAATCCCACGAAATGATCGCAAGGTCGTCTGTTGTGTAACTGAGCGAATTTTTCATGATCTCCTCACGGATCTGGGGCGAAATGGTTGTCTGTTCCCCGATTAAGAGAGGCACCGGATCGATCGAATCGTCCCTTTTGTCCGAGACATATACCGTATAGTCTTCAAAGAAATCCGGGTTGATCGCGAAATTTTTGATATGGGGTCTGATGATCTCACCAAGTGTCAAGAGATACTGTAAATAGAAGTCAGACAATCCCTCCTGCCCGGCAAATTTAAGTGCGATATCCTCAAGCGTGGAAAACCCGGCATCCACATTTTCATAGACAAAACAGAAGCTGATCGCACCGATATCATACACACGGGCAACAACGGAAAGCTCAAATGGTGCACCATCACGTTCGGCCCGGATCCCCTGCATGCGGATCGTGAGGGGTGGGTCCTCGATCATGATGGACTTTTGTTTGACCCGGTGCAGGCTCGACCTTGCGGTCACATAACTCTTCGCAAGCTCGTGTTCGAGCCAGTCAAGGTCGATCTCCCTGCCAATATCATAAATCCGGTAAAACCGGAGTGCGATCACGGTCCCTGTTCTCCCACCGGAGTGCTGCCGGTACCTGCAACAATGAACAACGATCGAGAAGATAAATCCTTGTGGTACTATCCAGTCCTGCGATGCGGGGTGCCTGACCCGGGGGATCTGAATAGAACCCTCAATCCATTGTTTGTGGTATGTGGTAAAAAAGATGAGAAGAAGATTTTTTTGTTGGTCAGACCGTTGGTTCCCGCTGGAGCGCCATACGGCCACCCGAAGTGATTCTTAAGAGGATCTCGTTGTTTGCCCTTCCCCCATCAAGATACCTCTTTGCGAGTAACTTGTGCACACCAGATCGGACACTGCTCTCGCTGTAGTCAGGCAGTAACTGGTGCACAACATGACTGATATGGCAGGCTGGTTTGTCTGCGACTGCTTTGAGGATCTGGATCTGGGTGGTATCAGGCACGAACACCTGGGTATCGAGGAATATGCCTTTCATTTTCATGTTTCATCCTGTGAACGAATCACTGGATAGTATTTGTTCTGCGAGAAGAAGTAGTCATCCCTGTATGGGATTGGGGCAGTGATAGGGATGTCCCGGCATCTGCGTAGGCAGAATACCAGATGGTGGCATGTGCCGTCCAAAGTGAACCGGAATACAATAATCCGATAAACAAAGTGAATAATTTAAAAAAAATTGTCGTTAGAGATACCGGTTCCTTCGTAACCACTCGACCTGTGGTTTGAGGTACCGGTATATAATATCACATTTTTCGTCCTGGAAGCTCCAGGGGATTACAATTAATGTATCTCCTTCCCGAATCCAGACCCTTTTTTTGATCTTCCCCTTGATCCTGCCCATGCGGGTAATGCCATCGAAACACCGCACACGGATGTGATTTGCCCCCATCATCAGATCCGCAGAGGCAAACATCTCACGGTTCCGTTTCTTGGGCAACCGTACGCGGATTACTTCAGTACCGGTCTCATTTTGAGTCTCAACATCGAATTCCCCGTTGTTTTGATCTTTCCTGAATGACAGTTAATCCACTCCTTAATCTATGGTAATCTGAATTTTTGCCTGAACACTGGTTATCAGAGTATACACAAATGATGTCTGACGGGATTAAGGTATTGTGTGCACGTTTGATTCCATGTACATCATCCTGCGTTTGCATTCCATCGCACTTTTTCCGCTGCAATACTACCTATAAAGACCTCAAGGCACCAATAATTAGGAAATGGAAGCCTCTTTTTCATTCAAACAGTTTAGCATCAGCCCAAAAATACTACGGGCAATTGAAGATATGGGCTTTGAAGAGCCCACTCCTATACAGACCAGTGCAATACCTCTCATTCTTGCTGGAAATGACGTAACCGGGCAGGCAAAGACCGGGACCGGAAAAACTGCAGCGTTTGGCATCCCTGCGCTCGAACGCCTCGACCCCCACGACCGTCAGACGCAGGTGATCGTCCTCTCCCCCACCCGCGAACTCGCGATCCAGACCGCAGAAGAGATCGCACGGCTCGCAACCCATATGACCCACACGACCGTGCTCCCCATCTATGGCGGGCAGCCGATCGAGCGGCAGCTCCGGGCGTTAAAAACCGGTGTCCAGATCGTTGTCGGGACGCCGGGCCGCGTACTCGACCATCTCCGCCGCCGCACGCTTTCGCTCTCCCGGGTGAAGCTGGTCGTCCTCGATGAGGCAGACCAGATGCTCGATATGGGATTCCTGCCCGATATTGAAACGATCCTTGGCACGACGCCAAAAGACCGCCAGACCGTCCTCTTCTCTGCAACGCTCCCAAAACCGATCCTCGCGATCTCAAAGCGGTTCCAGAAAAATCCCGAGTTTGTGGAGATCCCCCATAAGGAACTGACTGTCCCTGAGGTGGAGCAGCGCTACCTTGAAGTGCACAGCAGGGACAAATTCGATGTCCTCTGCCGGCTGTTGGACCAGATGGACCCAAAACTCGTGCTGGTATTCTGCAACACGAAACGTCGCGTCGACCAGTTGACAAAACGTCTCAAAACCCTCGGATACAGTGTGGGCGAAATTCACGGGGACTTAAAACAGTCGCAGCGTGACCGGGTGATGGCGCAGTTCCGAAAAGGCGAGATTGACTTACTTGTCGCCACCGATGTCGCAGCACGGGGGATTGACGTGGATGACATTGACCTCGTCGTGAATCTTGACGTCCCGCAGGTCGCCGAGTACTACGTTCACCGCATCGGCAGGACGGCGCGCGCGGGCAGGAGCGGATGTGCCATCACCTTTGTGGGTCCTGAAGACATCTACAAGATGCGGGAGATCCAGCACTTGGCAAATATCACGATCTCCCGGATCCCAATCCCCACGGCGCGTGACGCCACGGAGTCCAGGACAAAAGCCCTTGCCGATAAGATCAAGCAGACGGTCGATGCCGGCAACCTTGAAAAACAGACAGAAACGGTCGAGCGGATCATGGTCGACGATTATACGTCACTGGAGATCGCGGCAGCCCTGTTAAAGATGCAGATGGATACGGGGAGTTCATAAGGGCCCACTCAAGATCGCCTGTGTCTGCTGATGAGCATGTTCCAGCCTATGGCGGGAACCAGTTTCCTGTCATCCTTTTTTATTTTCCCCGCTCATCATCCATCTCTTCCTGTGCTGGCGGGTCTACCGTCGTAAAAGAAGACACACTAAACAGGTGAGAAGATGGTATTCGAGTCATGAGCGGGAAAGTCATACACTGGAGGATCGCTTTAATGCGGTTTGCAGGAAGAGTAATCAGATAGTGCAAGGGGAACTCTGATGCAGGACGATGCCGCTGATATCTGCCACAAGAGGGGCAGGCCCCGTGTCAGGCGCATCATCGAAGGTGATGCCGAATCGCGGTGCTACGAGCCCCGCTGTTGTCCGCATGAAGAAGGCATCGTGATTTCACTACGTCCGGAAGAGATCGAACTCTTAAAACTGGTTGACCTCGAAGGGCTCGAACAGGAAGAAGCAGCCAACCGACTGGGCGTCTCGCGCAAGACCGCATGGCGTGATCTCCACGAAGCCCGAAAAAAAGTCGCCGATGCGCTGGTATTTGGCAAGGGTATCGAGATTGCCGGCTGCCAGAAGGCAGCGGAAGGGCGGTGTCCGAAGTGCCGGCGCCGGCAAGGCGACCGGGAGATGCACAGCGACACCCCCCCCGCGTAATCTTCTTTTTGGATGCACGAACCTTAAATCTTTATGCGCATATGTGTAATTATTGCTTATTCATGAGATATACAAAAGTGAACGGCATGCCAAACTTTGACGGGACAGGGCCCCTGAAACGGGGGCGGATTATCGGGCGGGGGCTTGGGCACTGCACGAAAGGAACGATATGCGACACCTGCGGTCGGAAAGCCAAACAGGAGCAACCCGAAGAAACGGCGGCTGCCAAATAGCGATTTTACGCGTGTGATATCATGACCTTGCCACTGATCACGGTTGATAACCTCTGCATGGACTTTGGTGGCAAACCCGTCCTCAACAACATCTCATTTGAGATCCCGGAAGGAGAGATTGTCGGCATCATCGGCCGGAGCGGGGCGGGGAAGAGCGTGCTCATGCACCTGCTGCGGGGTGTTGAAGAACCGCCGACCGGTGGTTCGATTATGTACCATGTCGCTGCCTGCGACACCTGCGAGTACATGGACATGCAGAGCAGGGCGGGCGGGATGTGCCCTATGTGTGGCGGGAATCTTGCCGCAGCCAATATCGATCTCTGGGACGAGAGAAGTGACGGGATGAAGTCGCGTGTGATGCGCAGGACTGCGATCATGTTCCAGCGCACGTTCGCACTCTACGGGGACGACCGGGTGATCGAGAACGTGCTCCATGCGCTCGATGACATCAACTATCCCGCAGACCAAGCCATCAACCGCGCTGCTGATCTTATAGACCAGGTGAAATTATCGCACAGGATGATGCACATCGCCCGCGACTTGTCAGGTGGCGAGAAGCAGCGGGTCGTGCTCGCCCGACAACTCGCAAAGAATCCGGCAATGCTCTTTGCTGACGAACCCACGGGAACGCTCGATCTGGAGACGGCGCGTCTGGTGCACGCGATGCTCATTGATGCGTCAAAGAAGAACACCATGGGAATGGTTGTCACATCGCACTTCTCGCAGGTGATCGATGAGATGGCGAATCGCGCAATCCTACTCGTGGATGGGGAGATCGCATCCATCGGGCCGCCCGGGCAGGTTATCCGTTCTTTTTTACAAGAACACGAGGATGAAAAGCTGACAGTACTGCCTGAGCTTGGCGAAAAAATACTGTCGGCACGTGACGTGGCAAAACGTTATTTCTCGGTAGATCGGGGAATAGTAAAGGCAGTGAATATGGTCACCTTTGATGTTTCAAGAAAGGAAATCTTTGGCATCATCGGCAAGAGCGGCGCTGGCAAGACGACACTATCGCGCATGATCGCCGGCATCATTGAACCGACAAGCGGTGAAATGAATGTCCGTATCGGTGATGACTGGGTGGACATGACCAAACCCGGTATCGATCAGCGGGGACGTGCAAAGGAGTACATCGGGTTTCTGCACCAGGAATACGACCTCTATCCCCACCGCACGGTTCTCGACAACCTGTCCGATGCGATCGGGCTTGAGTTCCCCAAAGAGCTTGCGATGAGAAAAGCGCTGATCACACTGGGTATGGCAGGATTTACAGCAGAAAAAGCAAAGGAGATCCTGAACCGGTATCCAGGCGAACTCTCCAACGGGGAGCGGCACCGGGTCGCGCTCGCGCAGGTGCTCATCCATGAGCCGCGCCTCGTGATCCTCGATGAGCCGACCGGCACGATGGATCCGATCACCAAACAGGACGTGAAACAGTCGATCCTGCATGCCCGCGATGAGATGGACGAGACGTTCATTGTTGTCTCGCATGACATGGACTTTGTGCAGGACATCTGCGACCGGGTCGCTCTGATGCGGGGCGGGAAGATCATCGGGATCGGGAAGACCGCGGAAGTCCTTGCGGGTATCACTCATGACGGGAGGCAGATCCCTGGCCGTGGTACTAAATGTGAATAACCCCCCCTCACTATAAGAGAGGGATCCCCCTCCCCGCATGCATTAATTCACGCACGGATCCGGGATCGCAACCCTCAGTTATCCGCGATAAAAAGCAACCTTTTCTGTCCATCCAAAATTTTTTGGGTGCCATAACAAAAATGCCCCGCCATCCCCACACCGTCCTCTCACGGCATTCGGTTCGACCAGTAGAACAACCCCAAAATCACAACCAGCACCAACCCCGCTAAAAAATCAATGGCTTGAATTGGCTGTACCGGAAGAAGAGCAGCACACCTCCTGGTGTCAAACCCAACAGGAGCCCGCAGATCCTCTGGGGCAGGGACACTCTTGCCAAGAGTATTTTTATTTGTGCTTCCTGCTTCCGGCTCCGTGCCCGTGCTCCCCCGGTACCCACCGTCCGCCATCGTTTGTCAGCTCCTTCTTCCAGATCGGGACACCTGCTTTGATCGCTTCAATGATGAACCGTGAGCCGGCATACGCCTCTTCCCGATGCCCTGCGCTGACAACGGTGACGAGAATGTTCTCGCCGACTACGAGGCGCCCGGTGCGGTGGATGATGTCGACCGAGAGGAGGTTGTGCTTTTGTTTCGCGTCCTGTGCGATACGCTCGAGTTCTTTTAATGCGACCTCTTCGTATGCTTCAATGTTCATTTCTTTGATGTCATCGTCGCGGACGACGCCATCAAAGACAACGATAGCACCCGTACCGCGCTGTTTTGCATCGCTGATCAGCTTCCCGATATCGATATCATCTGTCCGGACGGCAATCATACCTGTGGCCTTCCATTCTCTTTTTATCCGCCCGCAACCGGCGGGAACACCGCGATCTCATCCCCATCGGCGACACGGACTTTTTTTGCATCAGCCATGTCAAGGCGCTTTCCGTTCCGCATAATGATCACAAACTCACGAAATGAACCATGCTCATCAAAGATCGCATCATAGCCCTCCTTATTTTTTGACGCAACCTCTTTTATGAGGCTGTCAAGCGCGACACCTGATGACGATTCTGCAATAATATCGGTTCCCAGCAGTTCCCCGAACTGTGCAAAAAAACGGATCCGGACGTTCATGTTCTCTTCCTTCTCATCCCTTTTTTGGTTCCGCACGCCTCGCAATGCGGGTCTCTCTCCACGTGGATCTCTTCTGCGCTTGCCTGCATACCATCCCAGATGAAGAGCCGGTTTGTCAAAAGTCCGCCAATGTTCAGGAGGTACTTGATCACCTCGGTTGCCTGTACCGCTCCGATAACTCCCGGCGTCACACCGATAACCGGGAACACTTCCTGTGGCGGGGCTTTGGGGAAGATGCAGCGGAGGCACGCAGATTTTTTTGGGATAATGGTTGTTGCCTGGCCGTAGAACCCGCGGATGGCTCCATGAAAGAGGGGGATCTTTATTGTGATCGCGACATCGTTCAGCAGATATCGTGTCGCGAAATTATCCATCGCGTCCACAATGCCATCGGCATTACCTACCAGCGATGTTGCGGTTATGGTATCGATGGTCGTGTGGATTGCCCAGACCGAAATATCGGGATTGATCGACTGCAGTTTTTCTGCTGCTGAATCAACTTTCTTTTTGCCGATATCCCGGTCATTATGGAGGATCTGGCGGTTTAAGTTGCTCTGTTCGACCAGATCATTGTCCACAATTTTGATCGTCCCGACCCCGGCAGCGGCAAGGTAGAGAGCGACAGGTGAACCAAGGCCCCCGGCACCGGCAATAACAATGGTTGATTTTTTTAATCGCTCCTGCCCCTCCTCTCCAAAGAGCATTATCTGCCTTCTGTATCGTTCGAGTTCCCGCTGTGAAAACATTATCCGCTCCAGAATTATGGTGCTGTCCGATCCATGGAGGTTACCCAAGCATCCTCTCTCTGATCTTTCCTTATGCTCAGTACCTGTATCTCACCTCTGCATTATGCTCTTTTCTCTATCTCCACGAACCGTGCAAAAAATCCCGATTCACCTGATCCTTCCCGAAGAATGAGACGGGCGAGGATGTCATCTTTTGGGGTGAAGAGAGAAACTGCCGGTGCGCACGACGAACTGGCAGATCGATCCTGTCGACATAAAATTATTTCAGCTCAGATATCCTTTCACCTTATCACAGGTCTAATATACAGATGAGTAATCAGGTGTGGCTGGTTCATGAGGGGTCCGGCATGAAACGATCCGGGAAAGAAGCGTTATTGCGAGCGATGATCGCCAGAAAAGAGTCAATGCTTGTCGCCTTTTCCGGTGGCGTTGACAGCGCGCTCCTTGCTGCGCTCGCCCGCGACATCCTTCCCGACAAGAGCTCCTGTGTCTTCATTGACAGCCCGCTCATGCCCCGGTCTGCACTGGAGGAGGCAGAACGGGTGGCGCGTGAGCTTGATCTTTCCCTTGAGGTCATTGCGGTTCCGCTCCTCCGAAATGAAATGGTGTGGAAAAATCCCGTCAACCGCTGCTATCACTGCAAAAAACAGATTGCCGGAATTCTGAAACAGCGGGCATGTGGGCTTGGCGTTGCCTGTGTTGCAGACGGGAGTAATATGTCTGATCTGGAAGAATACCGCCCGGGCTTCAGGGCAATGACAGAAGAAGGGATCGTTCACCCGTTCGTCGAGGCAGGCATGACAAAACAGGAGATCAGGAACCTTGCCAAAAAATCCGAATATTCATTCTGGGATAAGCCCTCTGCCTCATGCCTTGCTTCACGCCTTCCGTATGGAGAAGACATTACGGAAAAGAAACTCGGGATGATCGAGCGGGCAGAAGCATACCTGAAAGAAAACGGGTTTTCACAGGTGAGGGTCAGGATGCATGGAGCCGTTGCGCGCATTGAGCTGAATAATAAGGATATGGCAGGGATTTTTAGGATCCGAAAAGAACTGGTGAGGGTGTTCAAACAGATCGGCTTTTCATATGTGACGCTCGATCTTGAAGGGTTTCGGAGCGGAAGCATGGATGAGGTGCGGTAACTTTTTTTTGGAGAATGTCATGGATCTCTTACGGGATGACAGAGTGGCGATGATCAAGCGGGTGGTATAATTGTACAAAAAGGTGCCCTGTGTCAGGGTTGACGGGAATGAATGTGAAACGTCCACGCACGACGTTGTTGAAGAACTGCCGGTTGCACTCTTTATCAACGGAAGGCACGCGATGACGGCCATGATGAGCCCGGTAAACATGGAAGACTTTGTGACCGGGTACCTGTTCACCGAGCAGATAATAAAAGGCGTCGATGAGATCGAGTCTGTGAAGATTGAGAAGAACCGGATCAGCGTAATTACCAAAAACCTGTTCAAGGTTCTGGGGCCCAAAAAGACGGTCCTCTCCGGCTGCGGGGGGAGCAGTTCCTTTATTGATCCCGCCAAACTCCCGAAAATCACCTCTGATTTTGCCATCAGCGCAGAAAAAATCCAGGAGTGGATCAATACAGCCCTCGATTCCGAGCTGCACCGGACAACCGGGGGGATCCATATTGTCGCGCTGCTTGATACAGACAACATACTCTGTGTTTCCGAGGATATCGGGAGACACAACGCTCTTGATCGCGTCATCGGGTACGGGCTGCGCAACGGGGTCAATTTTTCAAGGACCTTAATCGTATCTTCCGGGCGCATCTCTTCTGAGATGGTACGCAAGTGCCTGCTTGCAAATATCCCGATGATCGTCTCCCGCAGCGCAACAACCACGCTGGGCGTGGAAATCGCAAACAGAGCAGGGATTACGGTTATCGGGTTTGCGCGGGGGAAAAAGCTCAATATCTATACCCATGCAGAACGGGTGGCGGGCGTGCAGCCGGCACAGCCGTCACCTTGCCAGTGAAAGGAGGAGCCTGCATACCTGGCAGAGATCTCCGCTGCAGGGATCCCCGCACTGCCGGCAGCGGTGAAGGGGACCGGAGACCTTCTCCCATTCAAGATATTTTTCAATCTTTTTCCTGCTCTCCATCAGCCGGAGCATGGTACCCGGGTTGCGGTGCTCCAGACCAGAGAGCATGGATCGTACATCGGCTCTCAAAGCAAACCCTCTATACGGGCATTCGGGAAGCAACAGGAACATCCCTTTGACAAAGAGATAGGAGGCGACCTCCTTTTCCGGAATTTCTGCGAGCGGTTTGATCCGCGGCAGGAAAGAATCTGCAGTGTCGATACCGGAGTTGCGGACAAGCCGGGGCAGGTCACCGCGGAGAACGTTCATCAGCACCGACTGTGCTTCATCGTTGAGGTTGTGCCCGGTGGCGATCTTTGTCGCCCTGACTTTTTTTGCACCTTCAATGAGTGCCTTTTTCCGGAGAATACCGCAGACCGTGCATGCCTGCTCCTCCCTCCCTTTCAGAAGCGTATCAAGGTTATCTGAAAAGAGGTCCTGGAACGATACGACAGAGTGTTCCACACCGACGTTTTCTGCAACCCGCTCTGCCGCCCTTATTGTCTCATCACGGTACCCGTGAATCCCTTCATCGACAGTAACAGCAATGAGACTCACATCCTGCCATTTCGGGAGGTGAAGCGCCAGGAGTAACAGGAGCGCAGTACTGTCTTTCCCCCCGCTCAGTGCAACCGCTATACGGTCCCCGGCCCGGATCATCTTTTTTTTTTCGATGACCTGAAAAACGCGTTCCTCCACATCATTGATAAAATGGGTGCTGCAGAGACTGCGGCGGGAGTATTGCTGGTTCATGACGGCCGGTGCTTCGCATAGGGAACATACCGGGGGATCAACCGGGCTCTTTTTTCTGCCCATCTTTCACCCCCCGTGGGAGATCCTGATGATCCGGATTTCGTCGTCAGCGCCAACCACCGCATTCTCTGGCACGAGGGTGCCGTTTCGTGATACGATAACCTCAAGGGGATTGATCCTGAGTTCATGCAGCATCTTTTCAACTGATACCGGGCCCCGTTCAATAACCCGGGTTCCCTGATCTGGCAGGATAATTTTCATGTCCTGATGAGTAGGTTGGGGAGCACATCCCATAAACGTCCCGGTGCGGGTAGATCCCTATCGGGATGACACTGGATTCCGGCAGTATATTCAGATAAACTGGCACCGGATAGTTGATGAAAAAGAACGATGAATAGAATACAACAGAGGATTGAAAGGTGCAGGCCGATTCACCGGTCATACATGAGATCCTGAGGCTGAAAAAAGAGAGGAATGCGATCATTCTCGCGCATAACTACCAGATCGCAGAAGTGCAGGACATCGCGGATCTTACCGGAGATTCCCTCGAGCTCTCCCGCGCTGCGGCTTCCATGGAGGGGGATGTGATCGTCTTCTGCGGCGTGGATTTCATGGCGGAGACTGCCGCGATCCTCTCACCGGAAAAGACCGTCCTGCTTCCGGCTGCCGATGCCTGCTGCCCGATGGCAGAGATGATCACCGCTGCCGAACTCAGGCTCGTAAAAACCCGGTACCCTGACGCTGCGGTTGTGTGCTACGTAAATACGACTGCCGAGGTAAAAGCGGAGAGTGACATCTGCTGTACGTCATCAAATGCCGTAAATGTGGTCAATTCACTTGATGAAGATCAGGTCATCTTCGTGCCCGACCGGAACCTTGCGCGGTATGTCGCACGGTTCACGAAAAAAGAGATCCTTCCATGGGAGGGGTTCTGTATTGTACATGACCAGATCACCCCTGAGCACGTGAGGAATGCACAAAAGCGGCACCCGAAAGCAAAGGTTTTGGTGCATCCCGAATGCCGCCCGGAAGTAATTGACCTTGCGGATCATGTAGCAAGCACATCTGGTATTATCAGGCACGTCTGCACTTCGCAGGAAACAACATTTATTGTCGGGACAGAGGTAGGTATCCTGCACCGGATCAAAAAAGAGTGCGAAAAAAAGAACTGTTACCCGCTGTCTGATGCAGCGGTGTGCAGGAATATGAAAAAGACCGGCTTGTCAACAGTGCGGGACGCGCTCAGAACACTGCGCCCGCGTATCACCGTGCCTGAAGATGTCGGACAGCAGGCCCGCTGTGCGATAGACCGGATGCTTGCACTTTGAACCTGAACGAGCACCCGTTCCATTTTCCTTATGTCGTTGCACAATGCATCGACATTACAGCAATGCCGTTTCTCCTGCTACCGGCAATTTTTTTGTACATGCAAACAGATTATAATTTTGTTGTTGCAATCGCTACAAACAATTTATCTCATTTACCTTCCAACCTTTCTCTCCATAGGTTCCGATGCATTCCCCTTTTGAAAACCTCTCACAGGTCATTCTGTCACGCCCGAAACTGGTCGCCCTCCTTTTTCTGGTGCTCATCGGTGTCGCACTGTACGGGACAACGCTCACTACGATGCAGACGGGGAGTGAAACATACCTTGACATGGATACGCAACGGGGGATGCTCCTTGACAGGTACACAAAAACGTTCCAGTCTGACAGCGTTTTGATCCTGATCGAGGCAGACGACGTGCTGAATCCCGGTGTGCTTGCATATATCGAACGATTGCAGGACGATATCGCGCGGGAGCGGTATGTGACGGGATCATCGGGTATCGCTGACATGGTGAAAAGCCAGAATGGCGGTGTCCTGCCAACAAACAAGGCAGAGATCCAGCGTATAGAAGAGCAGGTCCCCCCGGAAATCTTCACACGGTATGTCCCGTCCCGTACCATGACAATCGTGGTGGTGACGATTGAGCCGGGGCTTGAAAACTCCCAGCAGTTCAGCCTTATTGATAATGTCAAAAAACGGGTGAGCCTCTCAGAAAGTCCGCCCGGGGTCAGTGTCGTTGTCACGGGAAATTCGGCATTCTCCAAGGAAATGTCTGATGAGATGGGCACGTCCATGGGCACCCTCATCCTTGCCGCAATGGTCCTGATGGTGATTGCCGTCGGGCTCCTCTTCGGGCATGTCCGCTACCGTCTCCTCTCGGTCTTTATTGTCGGCACTGGGCTTATCCTGACATTCGGAATAATCGGTCTTGCGGGTATGCCGATCACGATGGTCACAATCGGCGCGTTCCCGGTCATGATCGGGATCGGGATCGATTACGCCATCCAGTTCCATTCCCGGTTCGATGAGGAAGCACGCAAATCCCCCCTTCCTGTCGCAGTCAGGACGACGATCACAAAGGCCGGCCCCTCTGTTCTTTATGCAATGCTTGCAACAGCGATGGGTTTTTTCGCACTTTCGATCTCACCACTCCCCATGATCCGGAGTTTCGGGCTTGTCTGCGTAATCGGGCTTGCCTGCTGCTATCTTGCTTCAATCGTAATGGTTCCGACGTTCGGCATCCTTACCGCATACCGTCCTGTTGTTGAAAAGAAGCACGAACACAAGAATGAGAAGAAATCGAATGTCGAGCGGTACAACGAACATGTCGGGGCGGTCGTGGAAACGGTGGCAAAAAACCCGGTGCCCGTCCTTATTGCCTGCATCCTGATCGCGTTTATCGGATTCCAGATGGATAACGAGATCATCGTAAACACCGACGAAAAAACGTTTGTCCCTGCCAACATGCCGGCAAAGGTGAACCTTGACAAGGTGAAGCGCATGATGGGTGAGACGTCCACGACACCGGTGCTTGTGCGGGGGGACGATGTTCTTTCACCCGATGCTCTCCTCTGGATACAGGAATTCCAGCAGTACGAGGAGACGCACAACAGCAAGATAACCGGCTCGCGCAGCATTGTGACCTACCTCGTCCTGTATAACAGCGGGGTGCTGCCCCGGACAAATTCGGAGATCGATGAGGTCCTTAACCGGATCCCCAATGAAATCCGCTCGCGATACGTCAGCGGGAACACCGAAGCGGTAATCGAATTTTCCACAATCGACATGCCCAACGATGCGGGGATGTCGATGATTGACCAGATGAAAAAGGATCTGGAATGGAAGTCCGCTCCACCGGGAATCTCCGCTTCATTCACCGGCATGGGAGAGATGTTTACCAACCTGATCAGGGAGATCCGGGCAGGAAAAACCCAGATGACGGTCCTCGGGTTTGCGATGATCCTTGTGTTCCTGTATTTCATCTACCGGAAATTTGCAAAGGCGGCCACCCCGCTTGTCCCCATCGTGCTTATCGTTGGCTGGAACGGGCTTATCATGTACGTGCTTGCCATCGACTACACCCCGCTTACCGCAACGCTTGGTTCCATGTCGGTCGGTGTTGCCTCGGAATATACGATCCTGATCATGGAGCGGTGCTATGAAGAACGGGAGAATGGCATGGCGCTCCTTCCTGCCATCCGTCACAGCATCCAGCAGATCGGGACTGCGATCACCGTCTCGGGGATGACGACGGTCTTTGGGTTTGCCGCACTCATGATCTCCACGTTTGGCATCATCAGCAATTTCGGTACCGTTACGGTAATATCCGTGTTCTTTGCGCTCGCAGGGGCAATCATCGTCATGCCGGCGATTCTCGTGATTGTCGGGGCGATGGGTGAAAAGGATAAGGGGCAGATCGCCCCGGGGACACGCTCACTGTCACCAGACCTGTAATGATATCGTCAGATCTTTTTTTTATCGGATGGAATCGGGAAATTTGTCCAACCTTTTTTTAGGGAGTAAAAAAACGCTGAAAGAAAATTATATTTTCTTTTAATATGCGAGAAGCGATCGGGAAAAAGATCATCAGATCTTTTTCGTGGTGTCGCCCTTCATGACATACTTGACCGCGAGGAAGACGACCAGTGCAATGATCACAAAGTCGATGATCGCACCGACCAGATCGCCGAGCAGGAACTTTATCGGTCCTACCTGGAAGACCGCCGTCCTCCAGTCACCCTGGGGTATCAGGACAGCAATGATTGGCATGATGATATCACTGACAACCGCTGTGACCAGTTTGGTTGCGGCCGCACCGATGACGACCGCGACGGCGAGCCCGATGACCTGGTACTTTTTTAAAAATTCCAGAAATTCCTCCTGGAATCCCGCCGCCCCCTTGGTCAGTCCCTTCACTCCTCCTTCAATTTTTTTTCCCGCTTGTTTTAGATCGTCTGGCATGTAATTGAACACCTCACCATGGACACGAATCGTCCACTGATGTGTGATTGGTTGTCTGCCCGGCACAAAAACATTGGTCTGATACCTTGTGTGGGAAATACGATTTCTGCCAAAAAAAATGGCAGTGGCTGCCCGGATACCTAAGTAAAAAAGAGAACATGGGATGTCGGTTACGGCTGCTTCAGGAGTCTGATGAGGTCATTTTTCATCAGTTGCACACGCTCGTCGTGGGGGTTGAGCGCGAGGACGCGGTTGTAGGCAGCGAGCGCTTCGCGGTACCGCCCGAGTATCTGGAGAGCAGCAGCCTTATTGAACCATGCGAGGGAGTCATTCGGGTCGAGGGCGAGCGCGCGGTCAAATGCCGCAAGTGCTTCGGTATGACGCTGGAGTTCGCCAAGCACAGTTCCCTTGGAGAACCATCCCTTTGCATACTTAGGTTCGATGGAAAGCCCCCTGTCGTAGGATGCAATCGCTTCGTCAAACTTCCCCAGCTTCTTGAGTGCAGTTCCCCGGTTGATCCAACCCACCGCATGGTCGGGGTCGAGAGCGAGTGCGCGGTCATACGCTTCCACTGCTTCGGTATGCATACCGAGCCTGTCCAGCGCAGACCCCTTGTTGTTCCATGCGCTCGCATCGTCGGGATTAATGGTGAGCGCGCGGTCATACATTTCGATCGCTTCCTGGATCCTCCCGAGTTTGGTCAGTGCATTCGCCTTGTTGAACCAGGCATCCGAATCATTTGGGTTGATGGCCAGTGCCTTATCATAGGCAATGATTGCTTCGCCGTGCATGTTAAGGCGGTTTAGGGCCGATCCCCTGTTATTCCACGTGCTCGCGTCGTCGGGCTTGATGGCGAGCGCTTTATCAAGGGCGGCGAGAGCCTCACGGAACCGCCCGAGACGGTTGAGGGCATTGCCCTTGTTGTACCAGAGATCGGCATCCTCCGGTTTTATGGCAAGCGCCCGGTCGTATGCTGCCACCGCCTCGTCGTACCGCCCGAGTTTGTGGAGGGCAAGACCTTTGTTCTTCCAGCCTACCGGATGGTTCGGGTGGCGGGCAAGCGCCTCATCATATGCGGCAATTGCCTCTTCGTGCCGCCCGAGCCGGTGGAGTGCGTTGCCCTTATTGTTCCAGCCTACCGCGTGATCAGGGTCAAGGGAAAGGGCCCGGTCGTATGCCTCAATCGCCTCCTCGTACTTCTCCATCTTGTTAAGCGAGAGCCCCTTGTTCTTCCAGCCATCCGCATGGGTCGGGTTGATGGCAAGAACCTGTTCAAATGCCACCACCGCCTCGCCGTGCCTGCCGAGCCTGTCAAGGATCGTTCCCTTGTTGTTCCAGGCATCAGCATTATCCGGGTTGATGGCAAGCGCGCGGTCAAGTGCGGCGAGGGCTTCAGCTGACTTGCCCAGCGCCGTCAGGGTGAGCGCCTTGTTCTCCCATGCTTCACCGTCATCCGGTCGTATCGCAAGGGTGTGGTCGTATGCCGCCACCGCCTCTTTATACAATCCCAGATCGGAAAGGACGTTACCTTTGTTAAACCATACATCAGCGTCATTGGGGCTGATGGCAAGGGCACGGTCATACGCGGCAACCGCATCCTCATGCCTTCCGGTCATGTTGAGTGCTGTTCCCTTGCTGTTCCAGACGGCGGCATCGTTCTGGCTGAGGGCGAGTGCCTTATCAAACGTGGTTATAGCGTTTTCCGTCCTGCCGAGACGGAACAGTGCGAGTCCTTTGTTGTGGAGGACATCAGCGTCATCAGGTTTTACCGCAAGTGAACGGTCAAACGATGCAATGGCGTCTTCAGCCCTGCCCTGCCGCAGGAGAACAAGCCCCCTGCGATGCCAGAGATCCGCATCTTCCGGCAGACGTTTGAGCGCCATATCATAAGCGGCTATCGACTCTTCATACCGCCCCACCCCCTCCAGGGCAGCCCCCCTGTTGTAGAGGACCACAGGATCGTCCGGGTCGATTGCAAGGGCACGGTCATAGGCAGCGACTGCATCGTCAAAGCGTCCGATGCCAATAAGTGCAGATCCCTTCCCGTTCCAGGCAGCTGTCCGGTCGGGATCAATTGCGAGTGCCCGTTCATACGCGGTGAGTGCCTCAGGGTACTGCCCGAGATCGCAGAGCGCATTGCCTTTGCTGTACCAGGCAGCGGCATTGCCATAATCGATAGCGAGCCCGCTTTCATACGAGGCGACCGCGTCTTTTGTGCGCCCGAGGAACTGAAGTGCATCGGCCCTGCCGAACCATGCGAGAGCAGAATGGTCATCGATGGCAAGTGAAGCATCATATGCAGTCACTGCGTCTTCGAACTTTTTCATCAGGCTGAATGCCCGGCCTTTGCCATACCACGCATCAGCCGATCCGGGCTCGATGGCAAGTGAACGGTCAAATGCGGCAACTGCTTCCTCGCTGTGCCCCATGCTGATCAGCGTCCGGCCTTTCCAGTACCATGCACCATCATGGTCAGGAGCAAGCGAGAGCGTATGGTCCAGCGCTTGTGCTGCCTCCGCATATGCACCAAGATCGTGAAGTGCAGATCCTTTGCTGAACCATGCGTCTGCATCCCCGGGATCAATTGCGAGCGCACGGCCGTATGACTCGACGGCATCTTTTACCCGGTTACATTTGCGCAGAGCATTCCCCCTGTTGTACCAGACCACTGCATCATCGGGGGCGAGGGCGATCGACCGGTCATACGCTTCAATCGCATCGTTATACTTTCCGAGCCGGTCAAGGGCATTGCCGCGGTTATTCCATAGGTCAGCGTCATCGGGCGTAAGGGATAGGGTGCGGTCGTAGGATTCCAGCGCATCTTCGTTCCTGTCAAGGTTGGTGAGGGCAAGCCCCCGGTTGAACCAGAGTATGGGGTCATCGGGTGAAAGCGCGATTCCTTTATCATATGCGTCGATCGATTCGGAATACCGTCCGAGCGCCGACAGGGTGTTCCCGCGGCTGTTCCAGATCACTGCGTCGTTGGGATCATCTGCAATCGCCCGCTCAAATGCCTCCAGCGCATCGTCATAGCGCCCGAACCCGGAAAGGGCGTTGCCCCGCAGGTTCCACAGGTGGGCACTGTCCGGGCGGGATGAAAGTGCCTTATCGTATTCTTTAATTGCCTCTTCTCCCCTTCCGATACTTTCGAGTGCCTGCCCTTTGACCGCCCGGGCATCTGCATTGCCGGGTTCGATAACCAGTCCGCGGTCGAGTGACAGGACCGCTTCACGGTACCTCCCGAGGTTATAGAGGATCGTGCCTTTGGAGAGCCATGCTTCAGCGGACTCTGCATCAAGGACAGCTGCGTGGTCATAGGCGTCGACTGCTTCCTGCAACCTCCCCATGACATGCAGGATTTCGCCCTTCGCGAGCCAGAACGCGACTTCATCGGGCTCGAGCTTGGCAGCCCGGTCATACGCCTCCAGCGCTTCTGCATGGCGTTTGAGCGAGGTTAATACCCGTGCCTTTGTGAACCAGAGCCGTGCGTTGTCAGGATCGGTTGAGAGTGAATGGTCAATTGCTTCGATTGCCTCGTCAAACTGCCGCTGTCCTGCAAGTGCTGTTCCAAGACCAGACCATGCATCGGCATAGGACGGCCGGATCTCGATTGCTTTCCGGTATGCGGCAATCGCCTCGTCAGAGCGATTGAGAGACTTGAGGACCTGTCCCTTGCTGAACCATGCATCGGCATAGGTAGGGAGAATGGTCAATGCAGTTTCGTATGCCGCGAGTGCGTTCTCATATTGCCCAAGTGCATTGAGCGCATGTCCCTTATTGACCCATGGCTGTGGATACGATGGGGCCACCCCAATCGCCGTATCGTACGCACCGATTGCCTGAGCGTAATTACCGGTATTCATGAGTGCTGATCCCTTGTTGTTCCAGATAATGGAGTCATTGGGATTGAGTGCCAGAGCTTTGTCGTATGCTTCGATTGCCTCGTCGAAATGCCCGAGTTCGTTCAATGCCGAGCCCTTGTTGTTCCAGACAACATAATCGGAAGGGTCAATGGTGAGCGCGCTCGTGTAGGCACGGACGGCTTCTTCATACCGCCCCGTGCTGCTCAACGTGTTGCCCTTTGCCGCCCATGCTCCGGGACTTCCCGCGTCCAGTGAAAGTGAATGTTCAAATGACTCCAGCGCCTCTGGATACTTCCCCAGTGCATGGAGTGCTTTTCCCGTCTGGCAGAGTGCAGTCGCGTTATCCGGTTGCAGGGCCAGTGCATGATCGAATGCTGCGATTGATTCTTCATACCTGTTAAGGCTTATCAGGGTGCTCCCCCGTGCTGCCCACAAAGCCGCATCATCAGGTGTGAGAGCAAGTGCCCTTCCGAACGCTTCAAGGGCGTCCTCATACCGCCCGAGGGAAGCAAACGCCCTCCCCTTGCCGGACCATGCATCCTCGTGATCGGGCAGGAGAGTGATTGCACGGTCATATGCCGTGATCCCCTCCTCCACGTGGCCGAGGGTGCTGAGCACCTCACCCTTCCAGGTCCAGGTATCAGGTGAACCTGCGTCCAGTTCCA
Organism: uncultured Methanomicrobiales archaeon; assembly: GCA_903900025.1. GTDB lineage: Archaea > Halobacteriota > Methanomicrobia > Methanomicrobiales > Methanospirillaceae > MVRE01. The sequence continues at coordinate 47,145 of CAIULN010000067.1, forward strand.
GAGCCCTGTCAAAAGCTTTGAGCGCTTCCTGTACGTTTCCGAGGGAGGCAAGCGCCCTTCCCTTACCGGACCATGCGGCAACATCATCAGGTTGCAGGGCGATAGCCCGTTCAAATGCGGCGAGGGCGTCATCCCGGCGCCCGAGCGAAAAGAGTGCGCCCCCTTTTTTTGTCCACAGTCCGGGGTCATCCTGGCGTGCAGAGAGTGCGATATCGAGCGCTGCCAGTGCCGGTTCATAATCCCCGAGGTTGCCGTGTGCGGTACCCTTGCCTCCCCACGAAGCGGTATCAGAGGGATCAAGTGCGATGGCACGATCGAAAGCGTCAACCGCTTCACTGTCATGCCCGGATGCGAGGAGGATCTCCCCGTTCCTGCACCAAATCCTGCTGTCCTGGTCATTGATTGAGAGTGCATGAACAAATGACTCCACCGCCTGCTCATTCTTCCCTTTTGCTGCGAATGCCTCTGCCCGTCCAGCCCAAGAAGCCGGATTGCCGGGATCAAGCGTTATCACCCGCTCAAATGCCCCTAATGCCTCGTCAACCCTGCCAAGGTGTAAAAGGACCTCTCCCTTGTGGTTCCATATTTCGGTGTTTTCGGGTTCGAGACCGATCACTTTCTCAAAAGAGAGAAGCGCGTCACGGTAATGGCACAGGTCATAGAGGAGTTCTCCTTTGCGTCGCCAGATTTCCGGGTTGTCAGGATCGATGCGTGTGGATTTTTCAAAAGACTCAATCGCGTCCTTTGTCTTTCCCAGCGATACAAGGACGGTTCCCCGCAGGTTCCAGACCGCTGCATGATCCGGTTCGAGTACGAGCGCATGGTCAATTGCCGCGAGTGACTGTTCGCTATGCCCAAGAGCGGCATGCGCTGCTCCCTTGCCAGACCATGCATTCGCGTAATCGGGGCGCAATGTATTTGCCTTCTCATATGCATTGATCGCCTCCTCATGCCGGTTCAGTTTTGCAAGCGCGGCGCCCCTGCTGTACCAGAGCAAGGCGTTATTGGGGTCCAGCAAAAGTGCTTGGTCATATGAGATGATCGCGGCATCATATCTCCCGAGTTCCGAGAGTGCGTTCCCTTTGTTGATCCATGCGATAGCATCTTGTGGATTGATCGTACTCGCGTGTTCGTATGCGGAAATTGCTTCCTCAATCAAACCAAAATTGCTCATGGCAAGCCCCTTGGAGTTCCATGTGGAGGCATCCTTTGGATCGATTTCAAGGGATTTTTCATAGGCTGCAACCGCCTCCTCGTACTGGCCGAGTCCCGTGAGGGCTGATCCTTTCGCGCTCCATACGGCAGCATCACCGGCCCCGAGTGCAATAACGCGGGCAAAGGATTCTATTGCCTCATTATATCTGGTGAGGCGCACAAGAGCTGAACCCCGGTGTTTCCAAGTGAAAGGGTCATCCGGATCAAGAGCAATTGCATGGTCACAGGCATCCACCGCCTCATCATACCTGCCAAGAGCAGTGAGCAGCTCTCCTTTCATTCCCCATGCACGTGGGTTCTGTGGTTCAAGGGCGAGGGTGATATTGAACGCGGTCAGTGCTTCCTCCTCTCGGTTCAGGAGGTGGAGTATGCTTGCCTTGTTGAACCAAGCAACAGCGTCATGGGGGTCGATGGAGACCGCCTTGTCATATGCACTGGTTGCCTCCTCCATCCTGCCGAGTTCCCTGAGTGCTGACCCTTTGTTGCACCAGACAATTGCATCGTGTTCATCGATTGCGAGTGCCCGGTCGTACGCTTCGATCGCCTCAGGATGTCGCCCGAGCTTGTTGAGTGCCGTCCCCTTGTTGTTCCAGATAATGGGGTCAGCAGGATCGATGGCAAGTGCCCGGTCATAGGCTTCCACCGCCTCTTCGTACCTGCCGAGCGGGATGAGTGCAAGCCCCTTGTTGTGCCAGCCCGTCGCATCATTCGCTTCCGTCACAACATGTATGTCGGGTGGAGGCACCCTGACCTCAAGAGGTTCGGTACGGGGGGCTTCCACCGTTTTTTGCTGGTCAGCGGTATCAACTTTTTCACTGACCGGTTCAACTGCCTTTTCCGGTGTGACAGACAGTGCGGGAGGTTCCTGCATGCCCGCCGGGCTTTCAGCTATCAGCTGCACCGGTTCCTCATATTCCGGTTCGGATTCCGCTGCTTCTTGCTGGTCAGCGGTATCAACTTTTTCCCCGATCGGTTCGACCGCCGTTTCAGTGGCAGGAGACAGTGCGGGAGGCTCCACAATATCCTCCGTATCCTTGCGTTTCTGCTGCCATGTGTCTGCATATTCCGGTTTGAGTTCCACCGCTCTGTCGTATGCAGCGATTGCTTTGTCGTCCTGCCCGAGATCGCGGTGGATCTCTGCTTTGGCAAACCATGCAGCGGCATCGTCCGGGCGGATGCCGATCGTGTGGTCAAGAGATCCGATAGCTTCATCCATTCTTCCGAGACGGCGGAGTACGCCCCCTCTGGCGTTCCATGCGTCGGCATATTTCGGGTCCAGGGAAGTAGCGATATCGTACGCACCGAGCGCTTCTTCAAGTTCATTCAGCCTGCAGAGGGCATTGCCCTTGGTAATCCATGCGTTGGTGAACTTCGGGAGTATGCTGATCGCCTTTTCGGTTGCCCAGACCGCATCCCTGTATTTCCCGAGCTTGATCAGGACACTGCCTCTGTTGTTCCAAGCATCGGCATCATTGGGGCGCAGGCCAAGAGCCCTGTCAAACGCATTGATCGCATCATCATACTGCTCAAGGTTCGCAAGAGCGGTTCCCTTGTTGAACCAGACCACCGCCTGTTCATTGTCGATCGAGAGTGCGCGGTTGAGCGCGGTAAGCGCCTCCTTGTACCGCCCGAGCTTGTTGAGTGCTGATCCCTTGTTGTTCCAGGCTACCGCATGATCCGGGTTGAGCTCGAGTGCCTTGTCATAGGCAGTGTTCGATTCCTCGTACCGCCCGAGACGGTTGAGCGCATTGCCCTTGTTGTACCATGCATCACCATAGCGGGGCAGGATGGTGAGGACACGGTCAAACTCCGCGGTCGCCTCCTCGTACCGCCCGAGCTTGATGAGTGCAATCCCCCTGTTGAACCACTTGTAGGCCCCCTCCTGGTCACTCATCTCCTTGCGCACCCGATCCCCTCCTCCAGATCCACAGTCAAGGAACTATCTTGAAGCCAAAAGATAAAAATAGATGTCCTTTCTTACGGAATTTATATTCCGAATATGGCAGTACCCGGTCATCTTACCGGTTCTGCCTTTATTGTTCTGCCTGATATCTTTTGGATCCTTCCTGTCACTCAGTATCCCGACATTCCCGAAGTAAAAACACGGGCATTGTCAGAGGCTGCCCGTGATTCCTTCTGCTGGCCCAGGTTCGTGAGCGCGATGGCACGGTTGTTCCAGATCCATGCCTCGTCGGAATATCCTGCAAGGGCCCGGTCTGTATAATCGAGAGCCTCCTCGTACCTGCCAAGGCCCATAAGTGCCGCACCTTTCTGTGCGAGCGCCAGTGAATCGCCGGGAGACAACGCAAGTGCCCGGTCAAAGGATTGGGAAGCGTCACGGTACTGACCAAGGACGTTCTGTGCGATCCCCCGGTTGTACCATACCTCCTTTAGTGCAAGATCAGGGTTCTTTGCGATCACCGCGTCATACAGCCGAAGTGCGCCTTCATAGTCACCGGTCATAAAAAGGGCATCACCTTGGTCAAGAGATGGCTCAGCGCTTCCCGATGGGCTTGCCGGGATGATCAAGGCAGGAACGGGAGAGGAAGGTGAAACCCCCCGCGGCACATCCGGCGTCGTTATGGCGATGAGTCCTGCAAATACCAGCACGAGGAGAACAAACCCGGCAGCACAGAATCCCGCGGCAAAGCGGATTGTTCTTTGAGTTATCCATGGGCTTTTGTCTGCGGCGGGTCTGCGCTTTCTGACATATTCAGAAGAGGATGCGTGGTGGGCACGTGAATGCAAATGAGCATTCTCCGGTTGATCCTCCCGTGCCCATGACGTGGCTTTCCGGAACAGGGATAATTCATGAGCAAGGAATGTATCATAGTCTTTCCTTCGGACTGGATCGAGCAGAAGCTCCGCCGCTTTGTTGAGATCCTTCATTTTTTCTTCTGCCTCGGGATGCCGGCAGACATCAGGGTGCCATTGTTTTATTTTTTTCCGGTAGGCGGCGGCAATCTCATCGACTGTCGCATCGTCTTTTACGCCAAGGATGTGGTAATATGTGATGATTGGCATGGTTCAGTGACAGGGAATTTCTGTATGATGATGGGATGCCGGATCTCATGAAGCATGCCATGCGGATAGAGAGCAAAACCGACCGGTGGACGCCTGATGTCGCACCCTTTTTTTAAAAACATATAAAATCCCCCCGGGGACCATGGGGGTAATCCCGCGCTCTCACACCAGCGGGTGCGGCTGCGCATCGCCAGACACGGGAAGTTTTGTTGTTTTGACAAGGAAAGGATCGGGTGATTGTGCCATCTTCTCCACAATCAGGTGTTTTCCTTTCTGTGTCATGGCAAAGACCGGAATCGCGGTGCCTGCCTGAACGAGCGCACCAGCACCGGCGATCTCGCGGATCGGCCTTGATGCGCAGGAGGTTACGATGTCAGAAACAGCAACAAGCCGCCGAGCACTGTCAGGGGAAAGTCCACTCACATGTACGGCAACGATCAGGGTATCAGGGTGAACCGAGCGGATCTGTTCTGCAGTCTGCGGATCAGCGACCGTCACAGCGATCCGGTTGAATTTTCTTACCACCGCGAGATCAACTCCGGCAGGCTGATCGATGCGGGCGGTCTGCCGATCGAGAATGACCCCCCCATGCTCTTCAATCCGGTTCATTACCGCAGGGATGGGGCAGGTGCTTACCAGTCCCGACATCCTGCCGCCGATGCCCTGCACAAGTTCCGGAGAGGTCGCAATCACCGTGCCAGCTCCGTCGCAGGCAAGAACAGCGGCATCGATAAGTCCGGTATGGATGCCAAAGCTGAGCAGTTCCGAAGCCCCGAACCCGACAAACTCCCTGTAGTCGGTTACCACGCGCCGTTCTGTGCACATCCCGAATGACTTGATGCGGTGCTCGATATTTGCTTTCACCGCCTCTTTTGTGATTGCCGGGATCGGGTATGCGAACCGTTTTGCGAGCGGGCAGTCGGCGATGACAGGATCACCGACCTCCATAACCGCACCGTCCCGAATCACGATCCGGCATTTCCCGATTGCTTCGATGATGTGTTCACCGCCGTCCTTTTCCACTATATTCACTCCTGCTGACACATATTAGTGCGCGGACTGATAACCTTCACCTGTCCGGCATGCCCTCAGACCTTGCGCTCTTTTTCCATGCCGGAGTGCCAAATGATTATTGCAGATCAATGACGATAATCCGGTGTGGCAGGAACGGATCGGTATGATGAGATCGATGCCGCCCGGGGCGTCGCGATCCTCATGATGATCCTCTTTCATACGCTTTTTGACCTTTCGTTTTTCCAGATATATCCTGTCAATGTTGCGACCGGGTTCTGGCGATATTTCGCATTTGCCACCGCTTCCCTTTTTCTCTTTATTGTGGGCATTTCGCTCACGATCAGCCATGCAAGGGAAGAGGAACGGCTGGCAGGTGATCCGAAGCGGCAATTCAGGATTGCGGAGAAGTACCTGAAACGGGGCAGTTGGATCTTTGCCTGCGGCCTTCTGGTCACGGTCGCCACGTGGCTGTATCTTGGCGAAGGGTTTGTGATCTTCGGCATCCTGCACCTGATCGGTGTTTCGACCATTCTTTCGCTGTTCTTCTTCCGGTTCCGCACGTATAACATTCTGATCGGTGCGACCTGCATCGGAACTGGCATCTTCCTCGTTGCAGCCAATGTGACCGGTCCGATCTGGCTGCTCTGGCTTGGCATCCCTCCTGTTCCGTTCATTTCAGTTGACTACACCCCTCTCCTTCCATGGTTCGGTATCGTGCTCATTGGGATGGGTGCCGGTATACAATGGTATCCGAAGGGGAGACGATTGTTTGCCGTACCGCGTTTTCCCGCATTTGTTTTTGCACCTCTTGCGCTGCTCGGGCGGCACTCGCTCGTACTGTATCTGGTGCACCAACCCGTGATCCTTATTCTGCTTCAGCTTATTACCGGCGCGCCGTTGCCGGGTGCCTGACTCTGTATACCTGAACTCCTGGCACCACCGATTCACTTAATTCTCTCCGCAATTAAAAAGAGATCATTGGAATGTTGTGGTGTGTCCTTTCCATCATTGGTGCGATCGCTGATGCGGGGTACTATATCGCGGTAAAAAAATTTCTGCAGACCGCTGACCCATTCGTCCTCGCTGCCGGTGGATACACATCAACCGGAATCGCTCTTTTGATCGTTGCAAGGATCAGGGGATTTCCCGCCATCGGGCAGGATTTTTTTGGGGCACTTTTTGCATCATCGGTGCTGGGCATTGGAGCTGTCCTGCTCTCATTTGCTGCACTCCGGTACACGGATATTTCTCTTGCGGTTCCGATGATCTCCTTTACTCCCCTCTTCCTGGTTGTGACCGCATTTGTGCTCCTGCATGAGTCCCCTTCGCTGATCGGAATTGCCGGGATTGTGACCATCGTCACCGGTTCCTACGTCCTGAATCTCTCGTCTGCCCACAGGGGGTGGGCTGATCCGTTCCGGGCAATTCTGAAAACCGTGGTGTCCTGTATATGCTCATCGTCTCTCTTATCTATGCCGTGGCGATCAACTTTGATAAGATGATGGTAACCAACTCCGATCCCGTATTCGGATCGTCAATTACCTGCATTATCCTTGGGCTGTCGTTTGCCGGCATGTCACGGTCCATGGGATTGAGGGATGTGATAGGTTCGGTTATCGCACTCCCGCCGAATGCACCTCATCAGCGGGGTGTTGGGACTGGCGCACCACCATTCAAAAAAAGCATCGGACAGTGGATCCTTATCGGAATGCTGCTCTCAGTTTCTGCGGTCAGTATCAATACGGCATACACGATGCAGATCGTTCCGTATGTGATCGCGATAAAACGGATGAGTATTATCCTCATGGTCCTGTATGGAGCATCCGTTTTCAAGGAAGAGGATGTGGCAAGGCGCCTTTCCGGATCTTTGCTCATGGTCGCCGGCGCCGTCCTGATTGTCCTGTTCAGCTGATGGGAAAATCCTTACTTTTCAAAGAGCGGGACATCCTTAAACTGCCTGACATCAAAGACGCCCCGGTCGGTAATTCTCAGGCTTGGGATCACGGTAAGGGCGAGGAACGAGAGATACATGAACGGGTCGGCAATCGCCCCCAACCGGGACGTGGCGGCTTTCAGGGTTTCCTGCTGTGACACAACCTCCTCATACGGCAGGAGCGACATGAGGCCCGCGCATTCGAGGGAGAGGACGGTTTCATCATCCCCGTCGACCACGACCATCGCGCCACGGGTGCGGATCACCATATCGATTGCCCGCACAATCTCATCATCGCTGGTGCCTACCGCTACGATGTTATGGGCATCGTGGGAGATGCTCGAGGCGATCGCACCCCGCACAAGGCCAAACCCGTGTACGAGACCAACACCACAGGGGCGGTCACGGTAACGATTGCATACCACTGCCTTGAGGATGTCGCGTTCAATATCAGGGACGCCATGTTGTGCATCGATGGAAAAGAAGAGCGGTTCGGTGATAATCTGGTGCGGGACGATCCCGATGACCCCCGCTTGTCCCTTCCCAAAGAGCTGAATTGTTTCTGGTGCTGGCAGTGTGCACGAAAAAGGATGCGTTTCCCAAAGAGAGGGTTGTGGCGGAGCATTCCCTGTCGCAACACCCCGTTTGTAGGTGGTTTTTACGGTAAAGACCCGTGTATCGGAAAGGACGCAGAAATCTGCGAGCCACCCGGGTGCGAGCGCACCGCGGTCAAAGAGGCGGAAGCGTTCTGCTGCCGAGAGGGTTGCCATCCGCAGGGCAAGCTCCGGCTCGATCCCGCTTTCTATTGCGATCCGAATGCAGTTGTCGATGTGGCCGGAGGTTGCAAGCATATCCGCGTGGCAATCATCGGTGGCAAAACAGCACCGTGGTGCAGTGCAGGCAGTCACGATCCCGGCAAGGTCATGGATGTTGTGTTCGGTAGAACCCTGACGCAGAAAGATGTACATGCCGCGACGGAGTTTCTCCTGCGCTTCGCCAATTCCGGTACATTCATGGTCGCTTTGCATGCCGGCAATGACATATGCATTCAGGTCTGCACCGGAAAGCGACGGTGCATGGCCGTCCACGACTGGGGAAAGCGCAATTTTATCAGAAAGCGAATGGTCATGCGCCAGAACACCCGGAACATTCATCACTTCCCCGATACCGAGCACACGGTAACGCCCGATAAAACGACTGAGGTCCCGGGCAGACAGCACGGCGCCACCCACATCCCCGGGTGTTGCAGGGACACACGAGGGGAGCATGTAGAAGATATCAATGGGCAGGTTCTCCGCTTCCCGGAGCATGAATTCAATCCCTTCAATACCAGCGACGTTTGCAATCTCATGAGGGTCTGCCATGACCGTTGTTGTCCCGCGCGAGGAGACGAGGCGTGCATACTCTTTTGGGGTGAGCAACGAGCTCTCGATATGGACGTGGGCGTCAATCAGGCCGGGCACAATCCGTGCCCCGGCCAAATCGTGTTCTACAAGGCCCCGGTACTCACCAATGCCAACCACCAGCCCATCAGTGACGGCCAGGCTGCCCTGTTCCCATTCGCAGGAAAAGGGATTAAAAAGTTCGGCGTTCAAAAAGACCGCATCAGATTTGACCAGCCCGCGGGCGGCATCGATCAGCCGGTCTTTTTTTTCATGCATAGATTAACTCATAGTACTGGTATTCCTGCTCTTATTTTCACGCTTTGCCCGCATTTTTGAGATTTTTTGTTTGTTGTAAACCGGGCTCATCATCAATCGGGAGATCCTGTTAAAATCCACGCCCCGCAGTTTATATCACCGTGAGGGGTATCCGGGTTTACGGACGGGCAACCTCCCCATGACCTGCAGGGAAATGAACGTGCCAGTCTCCGGATGGCAGATACGGGTCTCATTGGGCAGACAACACTATGATCTGTTTGAATGATGACGTTTTTTATGGGGGGCTCGTGGAACCGGGCAACCGGTACCTGCCCTTTGGAACCTGAATCTCGAACCTCACCCCCTTTTTTGGCTCTCCGTTTTCCGTGATGGTTATTCCGGTAATCGCCAGGATCTCGCGGATCAAAAACAGCCCAAGCCCGGTATTCTTGCCAAACCCCTTCCTGAAGAGCTTCGGTTTATCCTCGATGGAGATACCAATCCCGTTATCCTCATACATCACGTTCAACCCCTGCTCATTTTCCTGACATGTGCACCATATCCTTGTCAGTTTTTCACCGTATCGCAGGGAATTGTCGATCAGGTTATAGAAGGCCTTTTCAAAGAGCGGATCCGCGTACACTTCAATAGTCTTTTCACAGGGTTCAATGACGATCGATCCGGTATTGAATGATGATACAGCTTTCTGGAAGGTTTTATTGACGTCCTGCCATTCCGGCTTATTGACCCCGATGTCCTGATACTCCCGGGTAAACGAGATCTGCTGGCTGATGGTATCGGTGATCTTTTTTGTTTTCTCGATGTAGGAACGCGCCAACGGGTCGTCAATGATCTCCTCGGTCATATTCTGGTAACAACTTAACGCCATGATCTGGTTGAGGATATCATGCCGCGTAATGTTGTTTAACAGCTGAAGCTTTTTATTCGCAACCTCCAGCGCCTCATCTGCCCGTTTTCGTTCCGTAATGTCATGGGCAATCGTCGAAGCGCCAATAATCTTCCCCTTGTTATTTTTTATGGGGGAGATGGAAAGGGAGACCTGGATGCGTCGTTGGTCTTTTGCCATTCTCTCGGTCTCATACCGTTCGACAGTCTGTCCCTGTGAAATCTTTTTGAGCAGCACCTGGATGTCATCGGGCCGGTCGGGCGGGAGCAGGATATTGATTGATTGGCCTACCGCCTCTTCTGCGGTATATCCGTAGAGTTCTTCAGCCCCCTTATTCCAGTCAGTAATGATACCCTCAATTGTTTTCCCGATGATCGCATCGCTGGAGGATTCCACGATCTCGACAAGTCGTTCATGGATCCTCTGTTCCGCCGAGTAGGTAATAACGAGATACGATGCCACAAATCCGATAATAATGAAGACGCCCGCATGCCCGAGGCTGTTGAGTACAATATCCAGTGATTCATGGGATGTGAGAAGGACCATCTCAAGAAACAATCCTGCAAAAACACCAGAGATGAGGATGCCACGACGGGGATAAAAATACGCTACAAGGATAATGGGGATATAAAACAGGAGGTAGAAGAGGGTATCAGGGTTGACAACGAGCAGGTTAAGGAAATTCAGAATAATGGCTGCTGCTGAGGTGATAATGAGAGAGAAATGGATAAGAACAACATTTTTTTGTGTCATTTTTATGATGGTGCCTGCCATAACAATCAGGGTACTTCAAATACGTGTATTACGGTTTTCCTGCGCCGGTTCTCATGCGATCTCCCGAGATAGTTCTCATTCGATCAGCGATCGCTTAAATCACAATATCCTTGATGCCTGCAGACCTGCGTTCCCCGTTGGCGGTCAGATAGATATACAGTTTATACGAGCCCGGCTCAAGTTCGACCGGGATGGCAAATGCATTTTCGCCCTTCGGGACTGAAACGGGGATGCCGGTAACGATGAGTTCGCGCTGGCTGAGATCTTTTATCTCGTAGATTCTCACCTGGATGCCACCGTCAAAAGGGTCTCCGCTGTTTGAAGCATGGACCGTAAGCACCCGGTTGTGGTAGCTTACATCTCCGAGCGTAAGCGAAGTGCAGCCGGCAGACAGGGTGATAATTACAACAACCGCAAGAAGGGAATGATAACCTGATGCGGACATGATTTAATGGTAAAATTTTAAACATAATAATCATGTGGTTTGTGTTGCAGGATCCCTTTCACAGGATTCCTGCATCCTCCGGGGAGGTCCCGTTTCGGATATCGCACGTGAATCCTCAACCATCGTGGTGACTTGGGCAGAAACCGGCGTGCCAAAACGACAGGGATTGAACTGTCAGGGGAGAGGCCTGTATTGTTAAACGGAACGCCATTACCTGAGGTGCTGGTGGGGTGCTGAATACATTTCAAACGTCGTTGAATACGATTGGCGGTATATGAAAATGGTGTTACCCGGTATCAGATTTTTTCAACGGTTACACGAACGCGGTCACCGGCTTTAATCCCGTGCCCCTTGGGAATATCGATGTTGAACCAGAGGGCATTCGGGGTCTCCTTTGTCGGATCCTGCGACATCAGGCAGTCCTTGTGCTCGTTGATGTCGGCGACAAATTCTACCATCGAATCGAACGTAAGAAGTGTTTCCATAAAAAAGGTTGGTGCTGATGGTTAATTACATCGACCTGGGTGTGACCATCCAGGTCGTGCTGTTCGAATAGCTCCACCGGATGATGTTGAGGTCCTTGCAGATGTCGGCAAGGATCGCCATGTTTGTCCCCACTTCCTTGGGGGATAATCCTAGATCCTTTGCGATATACTTTGACTTGAAGTAGTGCTTACCCTTGGTTATCCCGGATTGGAGATAACTGACGATTTTGTGCTGGGTTTCGTTATACGTCTCACGAATCTTCTTTGAAGTTGACATGTTATGCCTCAGCATTAAAAACTCATATAGATCAACCCATATATATAAATATCTATCCCATGTGGCAGAATCTGGCTTCTTTTTCATATTGCCCATCAATTTTTTGACCAGAAAGCATTTATTGCCCACCGGATTGAATTAGAATTTCGATCCGCGCATAACAACGAGATCCATTTATTTTACAGGGATTCCTGTGAATTTTAAAAATAAATTTAATGAATTTCCGTTATTTTTGAACCTGCGCCCCGCCAATCTTGTTGATCAGCGCTTCGAGCACGGTTTCGCGCATACCTTCCACGAACTTGATGCTTCCCACCACAAGGTGCCCGCCGCCACTGATGCCCCCGCCCGGGATCTCGATGTGGAGTTCCCGTACCATTTTCGGGATATTCATGAGCACCCACCGGGAGCGCAGGACCGCAAAGTCAGGACCAATGCCAATGGTAACAACCGGTGCCCCTGGATTTGCCTTACAGAGCCGATCGTGCACCTCGCCGCTTGTCTTGCCTGGTGGCGGGAAGGTGAACTTATGGGCATGGATCTCGACATCGATTAAGAAGAGCTTTGCACCATTGGACAGATCCCGGGGAACAACGTGTGGCATGCAGGCGCTCATCTGGTCCTCGATCATCGTGTTTGCACCTTCGACAAGGAGTGCGACAAGTTTTGCGTGACGGTCGGGTTTGCCACTGATGTTGAGGATATCTTTTACGATCTCCCGCCCGTCGTTGAACCGCAGCCAGAACTGCTCATAGTCAAGGGCGAGCGCGATGTTCTTGCACATGTCTTCGCTGTACTGGTCATTCACAAGGGCAAGGTAAAGAGCGCGTTCGGGCGCTTCGCTCCGATCACCAACCCCGGCAACGGCAGGGAGATGACGGATGAGCGGTTCGACCCCGGGGTTGATCAGGCGTGCAATCTCCGTTCCCAGCATCCCGGCGGTGATCCCGAAATCGCCACCCACATGGTAGGGGTTGACATGGGCAAGCAGGTACTTGTCGATTGTCGCGTCGGGGTGGTGGTGGTCGATGACGACAAACGGAATGTCGTAGACACTTGCGATCTTATACGAGGGCTCGTCCTCTTCTGTCGATCCGTTGTCAGTAAGGACTACAAGGGGCATCTTCTGCCCGAACCGGACATGGTCCTTTAACGAAAAGTCAAGGTCACGGGTGATGTCCTCGATCTCATAGAACGGGGCTTTTGAAGGTGCGCGCTTGAAGAGGTAGTAATCAGCATCAAAGTCGCCCCCGCTCTCCCTGATGAGGGCGACCACTGCCTGCTCGATTGCAACTGCCGAACAGATGCCGTCTGCGTCCGCATGGTGACGGATGATGATAGGTTGCGCAGTGAAAACCGCCCTGCGCACGATTTTTGCGATTTTTTTCATTTCAGGGCGGAGGCGCTCCATGACGTCGGATCTGACTAGCAGGGGGATATTTTCTGGTTCTGACCGTGCATCAAGTGATTTTTCAATCCGGACCCTTACTGTTGTTGCATCATCTCCTTCAAGGGTTGCAATCGCGTCGGCTTCGATCTGGAGCTGGTTGTTGCGTTTCATCACCTCACCGACAACTTTGACAAGGTCATTGAGCTCGACCTCCGGGTATGCCCGCACCCCCGCTTCCACAAACGCGGCGACATTCTGGGTGCCCGATTCATCAATAATCGTGAAGATTGTCGGGCCGCTCGTCTGTTTGATCTGGGCGACTTCACCTTCAATGGCGACCGTCTTTCCCACCCTGTTCACGAGATCAGCGATGGGCACCGTTGTCGATTTCCTGTCAACATTCTGGACCTGGTAGACCTGTATCTGCACTTCCTCAAGGTCGATGTTGCCATTCGGGCGGATCTGGCGCACTTTGACAAGGATGGTGTCTTTTTCCTTGTGCTCCATTTTCATGTTGCTTTTGTGCACAAGCCCCTTGATCCGCTCATTTAATTGGACAAACATCCCGAAGTTGGCAAATCCCTGTACCTTACCAACATAGATACTCTGTTCCTCGACATCAGCGAGGTCGCAGGTTGCCCCCAGCCTGAAAACGAGTATATCGTCTTGTTGCATACTTCTCTCTCACCACACACTGCGTATCCGGAACTGTATTATTGATCGCATATCAGTCGCACCTTCCAGCATTGCACAGAAACGGCAAAGCTGAGTGTATCATCAATTTTCTCCGGGTGCGTTAACTACATTGCCATTGAACACAGCCGGACGGGCATACCGGCTCCACAACAGGGAAATGGGGATCCTATTGCCTGAACGGAACTTCGATCATCTCAAGGTCAGCCGGAGCAATCACCAGACCGGAAAAATTTTTCTTTGCATCCCCGATGTGGTTTTCAGGAGTGGTATAGCGGGAGCTGATATGGATGAGGGCAAGTGTGCGTATTCCTGCTGCGGTTGCGGCTTCACCCGCCTGACCTGCGGTTGCATGGTAGAATTCGGCCGCCCGGTCCGTTTCCGCATCATCGTAGGTTGCATCATGGATGAGCAGGTCAGCGTCGCGTGCAACCATGGCGATTCGCTGGAGGACCGGGCGGGTGTCCCCGGTATACACGATTTTTCTGCCAGGCCGCGGAGCGCCCATGACATCGGATGGTCTGATAACCCTCTGACTGCCATCCATGTCGACAGATATCGTCTCCCCGTGCTGGAGTCTCCCGAAAAGCGGGCCCGGGGCAACTCCCAGAGCGATCGCCCGATCCCGGTCAAAACGACCGGGTCGCTCCTCCTCCTCAAAAATGTAGCCAAGTGAGGGGATCCCATGACTGACGGCAAATGCCGTGATGGTATAGCCATCAAATCTCACTGTGGAACTGTCTCCCAGTTCAACGGATTCGATCGGGAAGTTCAGGTTGAACCTGCCGATGTGCCTGATTGTCTGGACAAACTCATGCACCCACTCGGGACCATAGATGGTGATCGGGGCAGTACGGCCATTGAACGAGAGTGTGTGGATGAGCCCGAAAATACCGAGGAAATGGTCGGCATGCCAGTGGGTGACAAAGATAGCATTGACGTTAAAGCCGGTGCGCGCACGCATCATCTGCTGCTGTGCGCCCTCGCCGCAGTCAAAGAGCAGGGTGTCAGACCCTCTCCTGACCATGATACAGGAAGGGTTCCTGTGCGGGGTTGGAAGTGCGCCAGCCGTACCCAGAAAATACACCTGAAGTGTCTCGCCGCTCATACAAAGCACCTCGAAAAAACCGAAAGGCTGCGTCGTGCTTCATCAATCGATCGCCCTTCGATAACAATCACACCCCGGTAATCCTTTTTAATGGCTCTGCCCACATCGTCCCACTTGATGGTTCCATCACCCAGTGCAAGATGTTCATCCACGTTCCCGTGGTTATCGTGAATATGAATGTGGTTTGCCTTCCTGACAAAGGGAAGAAAGTCGTTCACCATGCCCACCGTGTGTGCATGGCCAAAGTCAAAAGTCATCCCAATCCCCTCGATCCCCTCAGTCATGCCCATCAATTCCTGCGGAAACCGGCACAGGAATTCCTTCACGCCGATCATATTCTCAACGCAGGCGAGCACCCCATGATCGGAAGCGACCTTTCCTATCTGGATGAGTGCTTCTTTCTGGAGGTCCCAGACTTTCTTTGGCATCAGTTTGCCCACCGGAGAGAGATAGCCAGGGTGAAGTGTTACGCGATCCGTAAGGTCGGCCGCATACTGTATGCACGTGGAGACCTGACGGATAGATTCCCGGTAGATAGGATCATTGAGCGTGGCAAGGTTCAGGTCACCATACGGGGCGTGGACTGATACCCCGAGTTTTGTGCTGGCGATCATGTCTTTGATCGCCCGGTACTTTTGGGCATTGTCGAGCCGGTAGTTTCCATCGGCAACAATTTCCCATCCTGTGTAACCGCATTCTTCAATGCCGGTGACCCACTCGATCTCGTCCCAGATCTTTGCCGATGATGAAAAATAGGGGAGAAGGCTCATGTACCCTCCTCCAGCCGTTTCAACAATGCTCTCACCCGTCTTTTAAATACCGGAAGGTCTTTGTCATTCTTCAGGTGGTAGTCAGCCAGAGCGAGCGCAGCTCCCAGCCCCCATACGAGCTCCCGCTCATCACGAGCCTGCAGCGAGGTTTCTGCTGTGGTATCGTCGGATCGCCCGCGGCTGGTGAGGCGTGCGAGCCGGGCTGCAAACGGTGATTCGATACCAATAAGGACAAAACCCGGAAATTGTTTTTTGAAAAGCATGACTTCTGAATCACCACGGATGCCGTCAACGAGGACGATCGGTGCAGACTGCTTCCCGATCTCGGGAATGCAGAGCTGTGCAATCGCATCCATGCCGCGTTCGTTGCGCAGCTGGTTTCCCATGGATCCCAGGTTCTGGTCGGTTGGTTCCATACCCCCTTTCTTTACCTCCTGGCGGATCATGTCCCCCATCGTGATGACAGGGATACCCCGTGCTGCTGCGATCCTGGCAAACTCCCCCTTACCGCTTGCGGGAAGCCCGACGACTCCGATCACTTTCATAGAGCAGCTCACCCCCTTCACGCGTACGGATCCTGACTGCACGTTCCAGCCCGTCAGCAATCGTTTTGAGTTCTTCCTCTGATAAGGGTCTTATTTCACCGGTGACCCCCTGCTGGAGCACGATGTC
>CAIULN010000068.1 GCA_903900025.1 uncultured Methanomicrobiales archaeon
CCGATCTTTATACATGCCATGGAGCTGCGGGATCGTCTGGTGACTCTCGTCGATGATCAGGAGGAAGTCCTCAGGGAAGTAGTCAAGCAGGCAGTAGGGTTTCTCCCCGGCTTTCCTGCCATCAAAGTGCCGTGAATAGTTCTCAATGCCCTTGCAGGAGCCGGTCTCTTCGATCATCTCGAGGTCGAAGTTTGTCCTCTGTTCGAGCCGGTGTGCCCCGATGATATCAAGGGAGGGCAGTACCTCATCAAGCTCATTCCTGATTGATCTAACCGCCGCCTTCCGTGCGCCCTCAGGAGTGACGAAGTGCCGGGCGGGATACACGTGGAAGTAGTTCAGTTCCTCTTTCTTTGATCCGGTATTTTTATCCACTTCGAAGATCCGTTCGATCCCGTCGCCAAACATCTCGATCCGTATGATGTTGTTGAAATACCCGGGCACAAGGTCGATCGTATCGCCCTTCACCCGGAACCTGCCGGGCACCAGTTCGAGGTCATTCCTCTCGAACTGGACATCGAGAAGCCGGCTCATGATCTCGTTGCGTGCAATCGTCTGCCCCACGGCCAGCTCAAAGCCCATGTTCCTGAAGTTTTCGGGGTTGCCCAGCCCGAAGATGCACGAAACGGAGGCAACAACGATCACGTCGCTCCGGTGTGACAGCGATGCGGTGGAGGACAGCCGGAGCATCTCGATCTTGGGGTTGATCGACGAGTCCTTCTCGATATACTGGTCCTTTGCCGGGATGTAGGACTCGGGCTGGTAGTAATCGTAGTACGAGACAAAGTACTCAACCCGGTTGTGCGGGAAAAAGTCGCAGAACTCCTGGTAGAGCTGGGCGGCAAGCGTCTTGTTGTGGGCAAGCACAAGGGTCGGCTTGTTGAGGGCAGCGATCACGTTTGCCATGGTAAACGTCTTGCCGGAGCCGGTGACACCAAGCAGTGTCTGCAACTGGTCGCCCACCGCAAATCCTGCGAGGAGTTTTTTTATTGCCTCGGGCTGGGAGCCGGCAGGGGCAAACGTGGAGACCAGCTGGAAAGAAGACATCGGTGCTTAGGAATTCTTCGGATGGATCTTATAAGGGATTGGGTTGCGGCGGGAAGATGATCGTGACGGCAGGTCCCCCTTTGCCCTGCTGCGGACTGTTGACCCCCGATGCACGATCCACCGGAACGGGAGGGATATTGGATACCTGCTGCCTGCATGCAGGTACGTCTTGCTGAATGCTCAGGGGATCCGGCCGCCCGGATTCCTGACCATGGGGCAGACATTGCAGCCCTGCATCTCCCCGAAACAGAAGATGAACCGCTCACGGATACTTCTGGGGAGCTGTTCTTCCGGAATCGGGGTGAACCCAAACGTCTTGTAAAAGGAGATGAGCACGATTGTCGAATGGATGGAGATCGTATCCGAACCGCACGCCCTGATGAGCGCTTCCACGGCGAGCCGGGCATATCCCTTGCTCCGGAACTGTTCGGGGACAAAGACGCAGTCCACCTCCACCCCGTCCGGGTGCCGGGTGTACCGGGCTGTCGCTGCAAGATCACCGTCAGCAAAGACGGCAAATATCCGTTCATGCACCGGATCCG
>CAIULN010000069.1 GCA_903900025.1 uncultured Methanomicrobiales archaeon
ATCCGCTCGATTAAGGACCCAAAATATATTGAGGATCGTTGCATCGAGGTGAACCGTCTGGAAAACCTTGCCGATGATGTGCTCGCGCATGCTCTCACGGATCTATTCCGCACCCAGCACGCGATCACAATCATCAAGCTCAAGGATATTTACGAGCATCTGGAGCAGGCAACCGATTTCTGCGAGGATGTGGCAAACGTGCTCTCCGATATTGCGATCCGGCACTCGTGAGGATACATGGAGATCATCCTTGTTCTCGGAATAATCCTCGCCCTCCTTTTTAATTTTGCCAATGGTCTGAATGATGCGGCAAATTCCATTGCAACCGTTGTTGCAACACGGGTGATGACACCTCTCCAGGCAGTCCTGATGGCGGCATGTTTCAATCTTATCGGACCGCTTCTTTTTACAACCGCTGTGGCAAAGACCATTGGGAAGGGAATTGTCACTCCCTCATTCATGACTATTGAGGTATTCTTTATCGGCTTGCTCGTTGCAGTGGTATGGGTTTTTCTCACCACCTTCACCGGACTTCCAATTTCGGCAACACACGCATTGGTTGGTGGACTTATTGGTGCTGCTATAGGAGCTGGCGGTCTGGACGCATGTTCCTGGCCATCTCTCAGTAGTGTTGGCACCCTCTTTTTCTATATTACCGCCAGTGCCATTGCGGGAGCATTCATATTTGCTTATGTTGCACGGTTCATGAAAGAAGTGAATTGGAAAGAGTACCTTGGCCTGGGCGCTCTTTTCGGTTGCTCGCTTATGATCCCTTTCCTGATGATCACCGGTATTTTACCGATAAGCGGGATCCTTGCAATTGTCATTTTTATTGCCTTTTCACCCATCCTCGGACTCATCGCTGCATATATTTTATCCCTTGTAGTTATAGGGTTGTTCAAAAATTCAAATCCGAAAAAAATGAATTCACTGTTTAACAGGTTACAGGTTGTTTCTGCTGCTTTTTACAGTATCAATCATGGGAGCAATGATGCACAGAATGCGATGGGTGCGATTACCGGCATGCTCCTCGCCGCAGGTGTACTCCACGAATTCGCGGTTCCTGTATGGGTTATCCTGATATCGTGCGTTGCCATTGCACTCGGAACATTCTCCGGCGGCTGGCACGTTGTCAGGACAATGGCAAAAAAAATTACGAATATCCGCCCATACCAGGGCTTTTGTGCTGAAACCGGAGGAGGTATTGCACTCACGTTCATTACATCGTTCGGTATACCTGTTTCCACAACTCATGCCATCAGTGGTGCTATCATGGGTGTAGGAGCAACAAAAGGATATGCTGCTGTACAGTGGACTGTAGTGCGTCGTATTGTGACGGCATGGATTCTGACGATTCCTGTGACTGCTGTCTGTGCATTTGCATTCTATCTTATCTATAAGATATTCCTCATCTGAAGATCGCATTACTGTTCTTTCCCTCGCTCCCCTCTTGAGGGATATGGGGAATTTTTTATGGATTACTATGTGGGCGTAGATCCTGACTATTTCGATGAGTGTGCTGATTGGGTTCGTGTCGTTTTCTTTAATTCGTCTTTTTATCAGGTCAGGACGTCTTTTTCAGGTTCTGAAAGTACCGGCAGTGACAGGCAATCGGGCACACACCACAGTGTGGTTTTTTTGCAGTACAGCACGCCCTGCCATGGGCAATCAGGAGATCAGTAAGGTCACCCCACTTCTCCTGCGGGAACAGCCGCATGAGGTTCTGTTCGATCCTGTCCTGATCACTGGTGCCGGAAAACCCAATCCGCTGCGCAAGCCGCTTTACATGGGTATCAACCGCTATGCCCTCATTCTTTCCGAATGCATGATAGAGCACGATATTTGCCGTTTTGCGCCCGACACCGGGCAGCGTGACAAGTTCATCCATTGTTAAGGGAACTTTGCCCCCAAATTCCGAAACGAGCGTGTGCGCCGCGGCGATGATATGCCGGGCTTTTGCGTGATAGAACCCGAGGCTGTGGATAATTTCTTCCACGTCCGGAATATCTGCGTTCGCGAGCGCGGCGGGTGTCCTGTATCGTGAAAAAAGGGGCTTTTTCACCAGAAGAACCGCCCTGTCGGTTGTCTGGGCAGAAAGGATAGTGAGGATAAGAACCTGAAATGGTGTGCCCCTGCCCACCGTTGTCGGAGAATCGAGAGCATCAGGATAGCGTTTGAGAAGGAGTGAATAAATTTTCAATGCATCTTTGTTACGCATACACGATGGGGTAGGGCGGATTCGAACCGCCGTCAAAGCGTCCCAAACGCTCTAGGATGGACCAGGCTACCCTACTACCCCGCGCCCCTACAGTATTTTTCGGGGCGATAAAAATAGCTGCCGTTCGTTTTCTTATTATAATGGCAGGGGCTGCGTCTTTTTTCGGCTCACGACCGTACCGGTGTAGGTGCCGGAGAGGAGTGCGGCGCGGAGGTTTTCCGGATCAGTGCCATCCAGTACAACCAGCGGAATTCCGCTGCGCTCGACCACGCGGGCAGCGATGATGTCGAGTACGGTGTTGAGCCCTGCAACAAGCTGGGCTTTTCCTACAATCCCTATAAGCTGTCGCGGGGTGAGGTGGTCATACCTCACTGCTCTTTTATCTTTTTTCGGGTCAGCACTATAAATGCCGTCAACCGAGGTTACGTTAATGAACACATCCGCCTGTACACGCTCGGCAAGAACTGCTGCAACCGCATCAGTGGTCTGACCGGGTGTGATCCCGCCCATGATCACGCACTTCTTGTGCTCGGCGAACTTTTTTGCCTCCGCGTGGCTCTCGGCAACCCGCGGATAGGCATCATCTCCCATTGCAGCGACCAGCATTGTCGCGTTGAGCCGGGTGATCAGGATGCCGATTTCATCAGCGGTTCCTTCATCGATGCCGAGTCTGCGTGCCGCATCAATGTACCGCCGCGCCTCCCCTCCGCCGCCCACCACAATAAAAAGCTGGTGGCGGGATGCGATCTCCCGCAACACCGGGACGTAGAGCTGGATTTTGTTCTTTTCCAGGGACGGTATCAGGATTGAACCCCCCAGTGAGATGACCACCTTCTTCATTGCACTAGTTTTTGTACCGGATGCTCATATAGAGTTGTTGAACATGATCTACTGCCCTGTGTGCAAGAGCCCCGACATATTTCCTGTTGCCGGGGGATATGTCGGGCAGGTATATCTCTGCAAGAGCTGCAGATACCGTGGTTCGTTTGTGCTCGAAGCCGATGAAGACGAGAATGCTGAACTGAAAGAGAAGTAATCCTGCTGCATGATGGTCGCGGCACCCCTGCTGGAGAACGGATGGTGATGGCGATGCACGAAGCGCTCCAGTAC
Organism: uncultured Methanomicrobiales archaeon; assembly: GCA_903900025.1. GTDB lineage: Archaea > Halobacteriota > Methanomicrobia > Methanomicrobiales > Methanospirillaceae > MVRE01. The sequence continues at coordinate 3,329 of CAIULN010000069.1, forward strand.
GGAAAAACTGAGAACAATGCGGTGCAGTGCTCACTCTGCAACCATCGCTGTAAAATCAAGGAAGGAGGCTACGGTATCTGCGGGGTGCGGCACAATGAGAAGGGGACACTCTATGCCATGACCTATGGGAAGATCAGCGCAGAGGGAATCGACCCGATTGAGAAAAAACCGCTCTTCCACTACCTGCCCGGCACGCTCTCGTACTCGCTGGGCGGGATCGGGTGCAACTTCCACTGCCAGCACTGCCAGAACTGGCAGATCTCGAGAGCGACGCTTGAAGGGGCGTCCCTGCGTAATCTTGCGCCCGGGGAAGGTGTGAGCCGGGCGGTCGAGAGCGGAAGCACGAGCATTTCGTGGACGTACAATGAACCCACGATCTGGCACGAGTATGCACTTGACATGGGAAGACTTGCCCGGAACAAAAGGCTCGGCACCATCTACGTCACAAACGGATATATTACTGAAGAAGCGCTCCGCGAACTCGCACCGATGCTGAGTGCGTTCCGGGTCGACCTCAAGGCATTTTCCGATGATTTTTACAAAAAGATTTGCGGGGCGCACCTCCAGCCGGTGCTCGACTCCACAGTACTCGCCCGTGAGCTCGGTATGCATATCGAGACCGTAACACTCGTGATTCCCGGGCTCAACGACTCAATGGAGGAGATGGAATCCCTCATCCGCTGGGTGATCGGGCATCTCGGCCCGGCAACTCCGATGCACTTCTCCGCGTTTCACCCGGACTACAAGATGACCGGCAGGGGCGCAACACCGGTGGCGACACTGGAAAAAATCTACAAAAAGGCAAAGGAGCTCGGGCTCCGGTTCCCCTATCTCGGCAATGTGTACAACCACCCGTACGAGAACACGTACTGCCCGAAGTGCAATGCGACGCTTATAGAGCGGCGGGGATTTTCGAGCCGGTTTGTCAAGCTTGACGGGCAGCAGTGTACTAACTGCGGGGAGAAGATTGAGATCGTGCGGCATGTCTCCTGAACCGGAAAAAAGGATACGGTTCGTCTCCGACCGGATGCTGGGCACCCTGTGCCGGTACCTCCGGTTCATGGGATATGACACCATCAGTGCAAACAGCCTTTCAAAGAGCAATTCCCTCGAGGACACGCTCCTGCTCAGGATTGCTCTTGGGGAAGGGCGCGTGCTCCTGACACGGGACCGGGAGCTTGCAGGCCGCGCCGGTCCGGCCGGTGTGCTGGTACGCTCGGATGATGTAATGGAACAGGTAAAGCAGCTTCTCAATACCGGGCTCATTGATGCGGAACTGAGGATGACCCGGTGTTCTCTGTGCAATACGGAACTTCGGGAAGCTACCACCGGTGAGATAGCAGGAGCAGATTATGCTCCAAAAGATAATGATGGCTTTTTATTTTTTTTCTGCCCGAACTGCCAGAAATTATACTGGAACGGTTCGCATGGGAAGCATCTCGCTGACAGGATCGGCCAGCAGCTGGGCTGGAAGGGGTGATCCGGGAGATAACATGGAGGTATTTTTACTGGGCCATGATAATTTGAGAAGGGTTAATTGATCCGCATCCCAAGTCAAAATAAAGGCATAAACATCGTTTAATGTACAGCGTATGCAATGATGCTGGGAGAAAGAGAAGCATGATCGATGAACTGCTGTCAGGAAATGAAAAATTCAAAAACACGCGATTCAAGGAGAATATCAAGGTATATACCGAACTTGTAAAAGGACAGAAACCCCCGGTTCTCTGGATCGGGTGCTCTGATTCGAGGCTACAGACCGGGCACATGACCAATACGATGCCCGGCACGCTGTTCATGCACCGGAATATCGGGAACATGGCGCCGGTGAATGACTGGAGTCTTGCAACCGTCCTTGAATATGGCATCAGGCATCTCAAGGTGCAGCACATCGTTGTCTGCGGACATTCAGACTGCGGGGCGATCAAGGCGCTTGACAAGGATCTGGATGATGTTTATATCCCCAACTGGCTCAACAACGCACTCGAAGCAAAGCAGCGGGTCGATGCGAAGATAAAGAAACCTTCGAATCCGGCGGAAGCAAAGCGTCGTTCGCGGATGATCGAAGAGGAAAATGTCCGGCTCCAGATCGAGCACCTGAAAACCTACCCTCTGGTCAGGGAGGCGATCAATAAAAAGCAGGTACAGGTTCACGGCCTGTATTACGATCTGGAGACCGGGGTGCTCTCAAAAATTGTATAATCAGAGACCCTTTTCAATCTCTCTATTTATCCGTTCCAGTGCAATCCGTCCTAGAGGGGTTACCCTCCCATTGACAATCACAATGGGAAGTGCAGGGTGGTGCGTCTCGACAATCGTCCTGATATGCGGCGGAGTGCCGTTATCCAGGAGGGTAAGTGCTACCGTCACACGACTCCCGTACCGCTGCCCGAGGGCCTTTTTCAATGCATCGAACGCCGAGGTCAGCTTCCCCGTGGGGTAACAATCGGAAAGCCCGCAGGTGCGTTCTTCGGTGCAGGGGAAGGGGGAACAGTCTGCATCATTAAAACCGACAATCTCCACCTGTACGGTAGTTGCCATACCTGATACCTTAGTGCAGACGGTATTTGATAGTTGGGAAATCTGCATTGTGGCGGGGTGGGGTTACCATGAAAACCGGGATAAAAGGGGAGAGATCAAATGAACCTTTCAAACCTTTCCTTCGACACCTTGCAGATCGGGCAGATATCAGGAGGCTGTTCGCGGGCGCAGAGGTAGCCACAGACCCTGCAACGCCAGACAGGCAACGGCAGTGCCGTAAGCGGGACTTGTCCCGACGGCTGTACCGATAGTATTTTTTTGCGGGCTGCTCTCGGAGGACGGCGTTCAGGAATTGGTAACAGTTTTTGTTTTTGTAAAAGAACCGCATCGCTGACATAGAGAGCGCAGTAGCATGCACCGAACTCAGCAAGATCCGGATCGCGGTAATCGCAGGGGCAGATGATATCCAGATCCTCCTCTCTTTTCCCGCTGGCGAGCCTGCAGGGACATGCCCGGTAGCCATACCGCTGCTCGTTTTTTAACAATCCCCGGACAAGGTTTTTTGTAAAATCTTCATCCGGGTTGAGCCGGTAACCGCCGTCATGAACCTCTTTTTTAAGAGTTGCATAGGTTGCATCCACGAGGGGTTCAGCGATGATCGGCAGTGTCATTTTACAAACACCCCACGAATCTCATCTTCCCGGAACCCTACAATACACCGTTTGTTGTCGATCACCAGTGTTGGAAATGACCCGCGCGGGTTCCACTTCTCCATGTCGGATAGTGCCCTGTCCTGCCCTTTTTCATCAAGGAGATCGATATACACATAATCAAATTCAATACCCAAGTCCCTGAGCAGCTGCTTGGTCTTGTTGCACCACTGGCAGGTGCTCAGTGCATAGAGCATTACATCGCCAGCCTTCCTGCCACGTACGTGTTCGACAGCCATGAAAGTCCTCACGTTCCTGTCAATGGCAGAAGATTGAGAGGTATACTATTTAAAAATGGGGATTGTGGCTCTCACTGGTGATTCACTACCAGGATGGGGCGAAGATATGAAATACCGTATCTTCACGACCAGAAAGGGATGAAGGCAGGGTATACCGGACCTTCAGCACCGTATGCAGATGCGAAAAAAAAAATCAGCGGTTCCGCATCATCACTTCGATATCTTCGAGAAGCGCCTGCAGATCCTCCTCGTGCTCGACCTCCATCTGGAGGATGCCGAGCAGGATATTGTAGGTGACCGGGTCCTTGTCCTTGGTCTTCTTCATGAGATTGTTGTAGGTCTTGATGGCGCACTGCTCGCCCTTGATGTTCTGTTCGAGAACTTTAATCACGTATGGGTCATCGGGTGCGTCGTAACCGCAGTTCGTGAGTTTGTACCATTCCTGCGGTTTGGTCACCGGTGTCCCGCCAAGCTGGATAATTCTCGTGGTGAGCAGGGTTGCATGCCCCAGTTCTTCTGTCGCGTGCAGGGTAAGTTCGGCAATAACCGCTTCCTTGTTGGGCCCGCGGACAATCTTGGAGCCAATCCAGTACTGGTAATACGCGAGCCATTCGTCGCTGAACGCTTTATTGAGCAGCTTGACGAGTTCCTCAACGTTGGTATCAACAATTTTTCTACCTAATGTGCCCATGTGGATTCCTCTCTGTACGATTGGAGAATAGGTCAATATCAATCCTCACTCTTTTTATGCGTATCCATTCTCTCTGCTCCTTATCAAGATACACCGAAAGGATCCTTCGCTGGTATTTTCCATATCTCACTGGTCACAGGACAGGAGGGCTGTCACAACAATGGACCCATCGTGTATGATGCCGGCTGCGGTGCAATTGCATTATCGTTAATAACCTATCCCACACAGTGAATATGGAAATCATGAAAGCGGTTCTGGGTCTGGAAGACGGGGATTATGTAATCGGGGAGGGGTTCGGTGTAGAAGGTGAGTGTTCAGGTGAACTTGTCTTCAACACTCTGATGAGCGGGTACATGGAGGCGCTCAGCGATCCGAGCTATTACGGGCAGATTCTGATGTTCACGTTCCCCTTGATCGGCAATTACGGGACTGACGTGCAGAATATGCAGAGCCCGCATGTCAAGGCGCTCGGTGCTGTCTGCCGTGAAATCTGCGACACTCCTGATGTTAAGCCAACAATTCGTCACTATTTCGAAAAAAACGGACTTTTTGGCATCTGCGGTGTTGACACACGAAGGCTCACCATCAAGACACGGGTGAAAGGAACCTTGCGTGCAGCCCTCGTCGTCGGTGATGACAATTTCGAACATGCTGTCGAACTTGCGAAAAAGACCGCCCCCATCTCCGATTACGACCTTATCCCCGCTGTATCCTGCAAAGAACCCTATCGTGTCGCAGGTACCGGAAAGAAGATCGCGATCATCGATCTGGGGCTCAAAACCAACATGATTACGAGCCTTTCACGCAGGAAGGGTGACCTGTATGTCTTTCCCTATAATGCGACGCCCGAAGACATTTTCCATGTCGGACCGGACTGCCTCTTTATCACCAACGGTCCGGGTGACCCCAAAACTGCACGACCAACCATTGCAACCGTAAAGAAATGCATCGGTGAGCTCCCCATCTTTGGCATCTGCATGGGCAACCAGATCACCGCCCTCGCCCTTGGTGGTGATACCTACAAACTCAAATTCGGTCACCGCGGTTCAAACCAGCCCGTCCGGTACAAGGACGGCAGGATCTTTATTACGACCCAGAACCATGGCTTTGCAGTCGATGGCGATTCACTCCCCAAAGGATCGAAGGTCACGTTCATCAATGCAAACGATAAAACCGTGGAAGGGTTCGAAAGCGAGGACCTCAATATTTCATGTGTCCAGTTCCATCCCGAAGCACACGCCGGCCCGCTCGATACAGAATGCCATTATTTTGACGGTCTCTTCAGGAGGCTCGAATAATGCCCAAGATGGAGCATATAAAAAAGGTCCTTATCATCGGATCCGGTCCGATCCAGATCGGGCAGGCTGCTGAATTTGATTTTTCCGGGAGCCAGGCATGCCGTGCGATGCGGGAAGAAGGGGTCAAGGTCGTTTTGGTTAATTCCAATCCTGCTACAATCCAGACCGACCCGGAGATGGCGGATACAATTTATATCGAGCCGCTCCGGGCGGATATCATCGCCAGGATTATTGACAAGGAACGCCCTGACGGTGTCCTCTCCGGTATGGGGGGGCAGACGGGGCTCAACCTCACTGCAGAGCTCGCAGAGAAGGGAGCGCTGAAGGGTGTGGAAATTCTCGGGACTCCCCTCGAAGCGATTTACCGGGGGGAAGACCGGGAAAAGTTCCGTGACCTGATGTTACAGATCGGGGAACCTATCCCAAATAGTACGATCCTCAATAATCTCGGCCAGATCGATGATGCCATACAGGCGGTCGGGCTCCCGGCAGTTGTGCGTCCGGCATACACGCTTGGCGGCGCCGGCGGTGGCATTGCGCGGACCCGCGAGGAACTGCTCAGGATCGTTGAGCTGGGACTCTCACGTTCGCGCATCCACCAGGTCCTCATCGAGGAAAGCGTACTTGGGTGGAAGGAGATCGAATTCGAAGTGATGCGTGATTCTGCGGACACCTGCATCATTGTCTGCGGTATGGAGAATGTTGACGCCATGGGCATCCATACCGGTGATAGTGTCGTCGTCGCCCCGATCCTGACATTGCGTGACGATGAGTTCCAGAAACTCCGGAGTGCGGCCATCAAGATCATCCGTGCGCTCGACGTGCAGGGCGGATGCAACATCCAGTTTGCCTATAACAACGGGGACTACCGCGTCATTGAAGTAAACCCCCGCGTCTCACGTTCATCGGCACTTGCATCGAAAGCGACCGGCTATCCCATCGCCCGGGTCGCCGCAAAAATTGCCATCGGGTTGCGCCTTGATGAGATCATGAACACTGTTACCGGCTGCACTCCCGCATCGTTTGAACCGTCCATTGACTATGTGGTCGTGAAAGTCCCCCGCTGGCCTTTTGACAAGTTCAAAGGGGCGGACCGGACGCTTTCCACGTCGATGAAGAGCACCGGTGAGGTAATGGCGATCGGACGCAATCTCGAGGAGGCTTTCATGAAGGCGAAGCGCTCGATTGATACTGATGTGACGCCGCACACCAGCCCAAGCGAGATCCGCATGATCCTCTCCCGCCCGACCGATGAGCGGTTCCACTGCCTTTTTGACGCATTCCGTCAGGGTTTTTCCCTTGATGAGATCGTCGAGCTCACCTCGATCACCCCGTTCTTTCTGGAAAAGATCAGAAACATTATCGAAATGGAAAAGCATCTTGAGAAGCACCACAAACCCGATGACATCAAAGGAGCAAAGCGGTACGGGTTTTCGGATGCTGAACTGGTCAAGATCACAGGGCTGTCATTGGAAACAATTGAAGAAATGGCAGGCGCCCCGTCATACAAGATGGTGGACACCTGCGCAGCGGAATTTCCTGCAAGCACACCGTATTTTTACTCTACCTGTGAGCAGGCGTGCGAGATCGTCCCTGATACAAAAAAGAAGATCCTGATCCTCGGTTCCGGCCCCATCCGCATCGGCCAGGGGATCGAGTTCGATTACTGCACCGTCCACGCGGTCAAAGCCCTGCGCGAGGAAGGAGTTGAGGTCCATATTGTCAACAACAACCCCGAGACCGTATCCACAGACTTTGACACCTCGGACCGGCTCTTTTTCGAACCGATGCAGCTCGAGGACGTGGCCAACATCCTCAAGAAGGACCATTACGATGGAGTGATGGTCCAGTTCGGCGGACAGAACGCGGTAAACCTCGCCGTCCCCATTGAAGAGGAGATCAGACGCATCGGGTTGTCCACAAGAATCCTTGGCACCAGTCCCGACGCGATGGACATCGCAGAGGACCGTGACCGGTTCAGTGTGCTGCTCGACCAGCTCAACATCCCCAGCCCGCCCAACACGTCTGCCTATTCTGAATTCGAAGCAAAAGAAAAGGCAGAGAAGATCGGGTATCCCGTGCTCGTTCGCCCTTCCTATGTGCTCGGCGGCAGGGCGATGGAGATTGTCCATGATGCAACGGAACTCGAACTTTACATGAAAGAAGCAGTACGGGTGAGCAGGAACCATCCCGTGCTGATCGATTCCTACCTCCAGAATGCGATTGAACTCGATGTGGATGCGGTCTGCGACGGCGAGGAAGTGCTGATCGGCGGTATCATGGAGCACATCGAGCAGGCAGGCATCCACTCCGGCGATTCCGCATGTGTGATCCCCACCCAGTCCCTTTCCCCTTCGGTACTCGAACAGGTACGGGCTCATACCCGTAAGATTGCGCTTGGGCTCGGTGTGGTCGGGCTGGTGAACATCCAGCTCGCGGTCAAAGACGATATTGTCTATGTGCTGGAAGCAAACCCGCGTGCGAGCCGCACGGTACCATTCGTTTCCAAGGCAACAGGACTCCCGATTGCAAAGATTGCCGCAAAGGTAATGATCGGCAAGAAGCTGCGAGATCTCGGTTACCACGAACGGGAAATACGTCATGTCGCTGTAAAGGAAGTACTCCTTCCATTCAACAAATTGCTCGGCGTTGATACGATGCTCGGGCCTGAGATGAAGAGCACCGGTGAAGTTATGGGCATCGACTATGATTTCGGGCTCGCATTCTATAAAGCATGCATCTCGGCGGACAATGAACTCCCGCTCAAGGGCAACGTCTTTGTCTCGGTCAATATGGAGCAGAAAGACGATGTGATCCCCATTGCAAAAAAACTGCGCGACCTGGGCCTGATACTCTATGGTACTGAAGGTACTGTTGAGTACCTTCAAGAAGCGGGAATAGAAGCTCACCTTGTACGCAAGGTGCAGGAAGGTTCACCGAATGTGATTGATATGATGAGGCACGGCGAGATCCGGCTCATTATTAATACACCCACTGACAAGCAGTCCCGGCAGGATCACTACCAGATTATGCGGGCAGCGGTGGATTACAGTATCCCTTATATCACTACGATTCAGGCGGCGCGGGCGGCAGCACTTGCCATTGATGCGATACAGCGGGAGAAGATGACGCTGGAGCCGATAGGGCATTATATTGGTTGATAAAAAAACCCTTTTTTTGGCTCGTGTAGAAAACCGTATTTCATTCATCCATTCTCTCAACTTTTTTTACAGATATCGCAAAGGGGGATGTCTGCCGTGGCTAATCGACAGGGCAGACTCAAAAAAAACATGAATTAAAGTCTGAATGACTTTTATTCAGGTTTGATGAAAATGCTTGTTGCATGTTCATTCTAAATTGTACAAAGGACAATTTTGGAGTGCGGAACGCTTGCAGAAAATTTTCTATTGAATATTTTTGAGAATTTCTGCCACGGTCAAAAGACCATGAAGGAATCGAGAAAATTGTCTGAAAGACAATTTTTGAAGTGCCACAGTGGTGGGAGTCACCTCGAAGATTTCCTGAAGGAAATCTTCTCTGGTTTGCCCTTCCCTTCGGGAACGGCAAACATCCCCAAGAACGTTATTAAAAAGAATATTTTCTACAGAGCCCCAAATCATAAATTTTTTAAAATCTTTAAAGTCCAACAGTTAATTTGTTTATACATCAAATCATATTTCATATTTTTACTACCCGGGGGAGTCTTACCCATGAGCAAAAAAACTATTGTTCTTGCATATTCCGGCGGGCTTGATACATCCATCTGTATCCCGCTGTTAAAAGAGCGGTATGATTATGATCGTGTTGTCACCGTTGTGGTGCATGTGGGGCAGCGGGATGAGGAGATCGAAACCGCAACAGCCAAAGGAAAAAAACTGGCGGACAGGCATTACACGATCGATGCCCGAAAGAAATTTGTAAAAAACCATATCTTTCCCGCCATTAAAGCGAACGGTTCCTATGAGGGTTACCCCATGGGCACTTCACTTGCCCGCCCGTTGATCGCTGAGGAGGTTGTCAATGTGGCAAAAAAAGAAGGTGCTGCTGCTGTTGCACATGGGTGTACCGGAAAAGGTAACGATCAACTCCGGTTTGACGTCATCATACGGGGTGCAGGGCTCGAGGTGGTCGCACCAATCCGGGAACTGAACCTGACCCGCGACTGGGAGATTGAGTATGCCAGAGAACACAACATACCGGTACCGGTAAAAAAGGAAAAACCCTGGAGCATGGACGAGAACTGCTGGAGCCGCAGTATTGAAGGGGGAAAGCTGGAGGACCCGTCGTATCATCCCCCCGAGGAGATCTATCTCTGGACGGTATCCCCCAAAAAAGCCCCCGATAAACCGGAAGAACTTACCATAACATTTGCAAAAGGTGTTCCTGTTGCAGTGAATGGCAGAAATATGGACGGTTACGATCTGGTCCAGCACTTAAACGTACTTGCAGGAAACCATGGTGTCGGTCGAAATGACATGATCGAGGACCGGATCCTGGGACTGAAGGCGCGTGAAAACTATGAGCACCCGGCAGCTACGGTGCTGCTCACCGCCCATCGCGACCTTGAAAGTCTCGTCCTCTCCCGGGAAGAACTTGCCTTCAAACTGATGGCAGATGCCAAGTGGTCTGAACTTGCCTATATGGGGCTTGTCCATGAACCTCTCTACTCAGCTCTGAACAGCTTTATTGACACAACACAGGAACGTGTGAACGGGACCGTTGACCTCGAGTTGTACAAGGGAAGCGTTCGTGTGCTTGGCAGGAGTTCTCCACATGCGCTCTATTCAGAGGATCTGGTATCATTTGACAGTTCCTCCATAGACCAGTGTCATGCGATTGGCGTCTCGCATTATTACGGGATTCAGGGGCGGATGTCAAAACAGCGGTTAACAAGGAAAAAATAAAAAATTATTACAACATTTTGACTCTGGAGAAACATCCTTTTTTACTAATGTTCCTGGGGGAATTAATCGTCGCTGGAAAGCGGGGATTCCCTATATGTCAGCCACGGCAGACATCCCCGTTTGCGATATCTGAAAAAAACCGTTCGGCATTGCCCCCTTTTTTAATGTATGATCAGGGATCTCTACAGAGCCATGTTATGATTAATATTTACGTAAGGTCCGGGATTGATCCTGCACAATCACCTGAAATTTTATGGCAAACCTCACTTTTTAAAAATTGGAAAATTTTTCATATCCTGTTCTTAATAGTACAGTAGAGATGAGCTTAAAAAACGACCTCAAAGGAATCATCCCGGACGATGTTCTTCATCATCTCTCCAATCATTTTGAGGTCATCGGTGACATCGCAATTCTTTCCCTTCGCCCCGAACTCAATGATTATCAGGAGCAGATTGCAGATGCACTATTATCACGGCGAAAAAACATCTGTACCGTTCTGAACAAGGTCTCAAAAATCGAGGGGGATCACAGGACTGCGCGCTATGAGATCCTTGCAGGCACCAAAACCCTCACCTGCCACCACGAATTCGGTTTCAGGTACCGGCTTGACATTGGAAAAGTCTTTTTCAACACTCGCCTGGTGTATGAAAGAAAGAGGGTCAACGATCAGGTACGTCCCGATGAACTGGTCCTTGTCCCATTCTGTGGTGTTGGGCCGTATGTCATCCCTGCAGCAGCCTGTCATGCGAAGGTTGTAGCCATCGAAAAGAACCCGGACGCATGCCACTGGCTTTCAGAGAATGTGTGGCGCAACCAAGTCGCAAAGAATATCTGCATCATCAATGGAAATGCGTTTGATATACGCCCTGTGACATCCGAAAAATTCGACCGGGCGATCATCCCAACGCCATATGGCATGGATCCTATCCTCGATGTGACTGCACCGCTGGTGAAAAAGAACGGGATGATCCATTTCTATACCTTCAAAAACCGGCACCAGGTTCCGTTGCTGGTTGAGGAATACGAAACAAAAGGATTGGGTGTACTATTTTTCCGCTCGTGCGGGAACGTGGCACCAGGGGTGTCCCGCTGGGTGTTTGATCTCCGCAAAATGTAATCCCGAACCTCATGATACTATGTACCCCATGACTTTTGGGGTTGTTGGTAAATCATATCCCGGTGGATCCCCCCACCTTATAACTGATGCCAGACTGCCTGCCAGAAAGTTCCATTCTTTTTAGTTTTCCAGACTTGGTGTAACAAAAACGATTACCGGAGTAATGGGGTGCTCACGTTTCTGTCAGACCCATTCCTTTCCCTTGAACAAAAATATCAACATAAGGATGACAAATCCGGCGATGGAAATAATAAAGAATGGCATATATTGCCCGTTTTTCAGCGTCCTGATCCCGGCATCCAGCATCAAAGCGAGCCCGATAAAAATCATAACGGCAATCAATATTTTATTTCTGGTGAGTCCGCAAAACCAATCCGACACAGGCATATCTCTTGTCCTGAATATGCTTGGATTACCTTAATATTTTCCGTTATATGAATATTGAATTTTTAGGATCTGTATAAAACCTCATTCTTTCCGACAATCTTTGAAGAATTTTTA